>SCQY01000139.1 GCA_004298665.1 bacterium
GCGCTCCACATGGAGCGCCGCGCGCAACTCGCGCGCCGCGGTACGCTGCGCGAAGAGAGCGTCGTGCGCTCACCTCGGGCACGCGTTCTCCTGGGCGCCTCCAATGCCGCCATCGGCGCGGTCTACTACGTTGCGCTGGCCGCGGCTTCGTTCTTCCTCTCCGTGCCAGCGGTAGGCGCTGCGGCGCTAGCGGCGGCAATCCTCGCCGCGCTGCTCTCCCTCTATCTGGCGTACTCGCTGATCTACGTAACGCGCATGGCGTGCCGCTACTGCTGGACGGCACACGCCGTCAACTGGCTGCTGCTGATACTGTTGATCGTAACTAGGATCGTAACGTAGACGGAAGCCTACTGCGTCCCCTGCGAGAGACGGGCACCGCCGGCATCGAAGAGCAGGCGTCCCCACCGATAGAGGATCAAATGAACGTAGGCCTCGGTCTCCGGATAGGGCGGGATCCCGTGATACGCATCGACCGATCCCGGCCCCGCGTTGTATGCTGCGGCCGCCAGCTGCAGGCGAGCGCCACGATTGCGGTAACGTTGCAGCAGCATGGCTAGATAGCTCGCCGACCCCTCCAGATTCTCGTGCGGATCGAAGGGATGCGGGACGCCCAGCCACGCTGCCGTTCCGCTCGTCAGCTGGCCCAGACCGATCGCCCCCGCGCTCGAGAGCGCATGGCGCGAGTAGGCCGATTCCTGAAGCACGAGGCAGGCGAAGAGATCGCGCGGCACGCTCGCTCGGCGCGCGATGCGATCGGTTTCCAGCGCGAAACTCAGCGCCTGGATGGGGGCGATGCGATGATTGGCCTGCAGGATGGAGCGCGCTAACGCCACATCTTCGCCGCGCGGTGCGTCGACCAAGAGGCGCAAGCCGCGCGGCGCGGCGATCGTGGCCGTGGCCGATCCCTCCGAGGGGATGAGATCGGCGAGCGCGTCGAGCGAGACCAGCGGCTGTGGAGGCTCCACATGCGGCACGGGTTGGGCGCAGGTGGCCAGCACCGCACCGGCGGCCGCGACGATCAGTCCGGCGGCGATGCGCTTGACGCTGCGCATCAGCGCGGCAGCCACGGCAACGCGAGACGCTCGGCCTCCTCCAGGCCGATCGTCACGACGTAGCCGATGACCGCTACGATCACCAGGCCCACGTACATCTGCTCCACTTGAAGCGTCTGCCAGCCGTTCCAGATGAGGTAGCCCAAACCGTCCTTGGCAGCGAGAAACTCTGCAGCTACCACCAAGATCAATGCGATCCCCAAACTCACTTTAGCTCCCGTCAGCAGCGATGGCAGCGCGCCGGGGAGCAGCACTTCGCGGACGTACGAGGGGCCGCGCACGCCGTACGCCTTGGCGACGTCGAGGTAGATGCGGTCGATCTGTAAGACGCCGGCACTGGTGTTGATCGCCATGATGAAGAACACGCCGATGGCAACGGTGACGATCTTCGAGAGGTCGCCCAAGCCGAAAATGAGGATGATCAGCGGCAGCACCGCGATCTTCGGAATCGGGTAGAGTGCGGCGATCAGCGGACTAGCGACGGCGCGCACCCAACGCGAGAGGCCCATCAGCATACCTAGTGCTATGCCGGGAACCGCCCCTGCAAAGAAGCCCAGCACCAAGCGCAGCAGCGTCACGCGCAGATCGCCCCAGAGCTCACCCGTACGCGCCAGTCCAAGCGCGGCCGCAACGACCGACGAAGGCGCGGGAAAGAAGCGTGCATCGAGCACGCGGACGCGCACCGCGCACTCCCAGAGCAGCAGCAGCGCGATCGGCGAGGCCAGACGGAGCATGCGCTCCATGCTGCGCAGGCGCCGCGCGCGGCGCACTTGCGCCTCCCACGTGCCGTTCACGCCGCCATCGCCTCGCGCAGCAGTCCCCAGATCTCCACCACCAGTCTGCCGAACGCCGGATCGCCCCGTAACGCAACCACGTCGCGCGGACGCGCGAAGGGTACCTCGACGCACGCATGGATGCGTCCGGGGCGCGCCGTCATGACGTAGATGCAGTCCGCCAGCACGACCGATTCTTCGATCCCGTGCGTAATGAAGATCACCGTCTTGCGCGTACGCTCCCAGATGCGCAGCAGCTCGCTATGGAGACCGATCTTGGTTTGCTCGTCGAGCGCCGCGAAGGGCTCGTCCATCAGCAGTACGCTGCGCTTGGAGGCAAAGGCACGTGCGATCGAGACGCGCTGCTTCATCCCCCCCGAGAGCTGATGGGGGTAGGCCTCGGCGAAGCTCTGCAGACCTACCAAGTCGAGCTGCTCGTCCACCACGGCTCGCGCATTCGCGCGATCGAGGTGCAGGCCGTGCAGCCCAACAGCCACGTTCTCGCGTACGCGCATCCACGGGAAGATCGACTGTTCCTGAAAGACCATCGCCATGTGGTCGCGCCGCCCGTCACCGGCAACCTCGACGCGGCCCGACGTCGGCTCCTCGAGACCCGCCAAGATGCGCAGCAGCGTGGTCTTTCCGCAGCCGCTCGGCCCGAGGACGGCGGCGAACTGCCCCTCGGGTATCTCCAGCGAGACCTCGTTCAAGGCGGTCGTGCCATCTTCGAAACGTTTGGTGACGGCTTCGACGATCATGCGATGATCCAACATTGCTGCGGCCTCGCCGTTCTGCGGAAGGCACGCGCCCTCCCCCGCGGAATTGCTCGGTCAAGAGAGGATATCCGATGACGCTCAGCCGCCGCACCTTCGTCTCGTCGCTTGCAGCCGGCCTTATCCCCGCCGCTGCACGCGCAGCGGGGCGTACCTTGATAATCGGCCAGGTACCAAGCACGCTCTTCGCACCCTTCTACGTTGCCATTGCCCGAGGGTATCTCGAACGAGCCGGCTTCACGCCGTCGGTGCAGCGCATCGGATCCGGCGAAGAGGCCATGGCGTTGTTGGCAAACGGCCAGCTCGACATCGTGCTGGGCGGCATCTCCGCAGCGACGTTCAACGCCGTGCAGCGCGGCTTCAACGTGAAGATTCTCTCGTCAGCCGCCTACCAGCCGCAGAAGGGGCACCCTAGCGCCCTGCTCGTCCGCTCGGACCTCTATGCCGGCGGCCTCACTACGCCGAAGGGTCTCAGGGGTAAGACGATCGCCTTCCTCGGCGGCAAAGGCGCCACCGGCGCCTACTACGCGACGCTCATCTTACGCCCGGCCGGTCTCACGCTGAGCGACCTCGAAGTGCGCGGCTTGTCCAGCCCCGACCAGGGACCGGCACTCGCACGCCGCGCAATCGATGCCGTTTTCGCGGCGGCCCCCTTCACGACGAGCTTTCAGGAGCAGCGGCTCGCGCGCGAGATCGCGGCACCGCCCGCGGGTATCTCCTGCACCGCCAGTTTCGTCGGCCCCACCTTGCTGAAGGATCCATCTGCGGCGCGCTCCGTGCGCGCGGCGTTCGTCGAGGGCGCGCGGGACCTGCAAGGCGAAGCGTTCTACGAGAGCAGGAACCTCGAGGTCTTCCATACCTATACGGGGCTCCCGATGAGCGTGCTGAAAACGATGCCGCGCTACGACTTCGACCCCGGCCTGCGCATCGACACCAAGACGCTGGCCGATATGCAGCGCGTCTTCGCCCAACTCGGAGTGCTGGCATACAGTACGCTCATCGACACCGACTCGCTCATCGCCGGCGCCTAACAAAGCCTCTCGGCAACGCCGGGATGTACATAAGCCTCTCGGCAACGCCGGGATGGCGCACTGCGGGAACCTCTGATGTCCGTCAGACCAAGGCGCCAAGAGGCGCGGTGTACTATCAGGTACATAAGCCTCTCGGCAACGCCGGGATGGCGCACATCAGAGGTTCCCTAACCTAAGCCTTCTTTGAGGGACTCGAGCGTCTTGCTGGCCTCGCCCTCGGGGCGCACGCCGACCAGCACGTCGCAGGGCGCATGTGCCGAGACGTACTCGATCAA
>SCQY01000009.1 GCA_004298665.1 bacterium
CGTCGAACGGCTTGGGCGCGCCGCCGGGCGGCGTCTCCGGATGCAGTTCGAAGGGAAGCCAGCGCAGCGTGGCGCCCAGCCGGCGAGCCGCTTCCTCGGCCCAGACCGAGCCGAGATAGCAGAAGGGTCAGATGACGTCCGACCAGGCATTGATGACGCGATCGCTCATGACTACTTCCTCGCCGCGACCTTCGCGAGCTTGTCCAGCAAGCCCGTGATCGAGCGCTCGTGGGCATCCTCGGCGCGCCGCCAGAGCATCTCCGCCTCCGGCGTCTCCAATTCCGCCTCCAGGCGGTGCTCCACCAGCGTCAGCCGCTCGCCCTTCTCCGCCAAATAGAAGCCGTGCGTGCCGCGCACGCCCTCCGTGAGCATGCGCCAGACCAGCGCGTTCGGGGACTCCAGCCGCTGAAGCTGCGCATGGAAGGGTCCATGCCACTCCTCGCTCTTGCCCTCCTCGAGCGGGCCGGCCGTGCGCTGGAACGGCTGCGACTTGAACGGCCAGATCTTGTCGGCAGAGGTGCCGAGGTCGGCGATCAGCTCGAAGGCACGGCGCGGCGTCGACTTGACTTCTTTCGCATGGACGACGCTCAGCAGCTTGCTCATGCAGCGATCTTCGCGCATGCAAGAGGCACGGCCTTGCGGCCGTGCCTTCTCCGAATCGATCCGCAGGTGCCCTGCGTGACGCTAGGCTTTGAGCTCGATGTCAACGCCTGCCGGGAGATCGAGGTGCATCAGCGCATCCATCGTCTTGGGCGAAGCCTGAAGAATGTCGACGAGACGCTTGTGCGTGCGCATCTCGAAGTGCTCGCGGCTCTTCTTGTCGACGTGCGGCGAGCGCAAAACGCAGACGCGGTTGATCTCCGTAGGGAGCGGGACGGGCCCGCTCACGAAGGCACCGGTATTGCGAGCGGTCTCGACGATCCGAGCGGCGCTCTGATCGAGCACCTTGTGGTCATACGCCTTGAGGCGGATGCGAATCTTCTGCTTGGACATGCCTATCGTTCCCTATCCTGCGTCCTATCGGATCGTCGATTGTCAAAGTACGAGCGCGGCGCAAGGGCGCCGCGTCAACCGCTGGATCGTACCACACGGAGCGGGGGAGCGGCAAGCCCCTTCCCCGCCCCGCTGGCTTCCCTCTCGGCGTTTAGGCGTTGATCGCCGTGACGACGCCGGCGCCGACGGTGCGGCCGCCCTCGCGGATGGCGAAGCGCAGGCCATCTTCGCAGGCGATCGGCGTGATCAGCTCCACTTCCATCGTCACGTTGTCGCCCGGCATGACCATCTCCACGCCTTCAGGGAGCTTGATCGTCCCGGTCACGTCCGTGGTGCGGAAGTAGAACTGCGGGCGATAGTTCGAGAAGAACGGGGTGTGGCGGCCGCCCTCTTCCTTGGAAAGGACGTACACCTCGGCCTTGAACTTCGTGTGCGGCTTGATCGAGCCGGGCTTGGCAAGCACTTGGCCGCGCTCGATGTCGTTGCGCTCGATGCCGCGCAGCAGCACGCCGATGTTGTCACCGGCGATACCCACGTCCAGCAGCTTGCGGAACATCTCGATGCCGGTAACGACCGACTTTTTGGTCTCTTCCTTAAGACCGACGATCTCGATCTCCTCACCCACCTTGACCTGGCCGCGCTCCACGCGGCCGGTGCCGACGGTGCCGCGGCCGGTGATCGTGAAGACGTCCTCGATCGGCATCAGGAACGGCTTATCGACGTCGCGCTCGGGCGTGGGGAAGTACGAGTCGACCGCGTCCATCAACTGGAAGATCGGCTCGGCATCCGGGTCGCCGCGTTTGCCGCTGGAGTTGAGCGCCTTGAGCGCGGAGCCCTTGATGACGGGGATCTCCTCGCCGGGGAACTCGTAGCTGGAGAGCAGCTCGCGCACTTCCATCTCGACCAGCTCGAGCAGCTCCGGATCGTCGACCATATCGACTTTGTTGAGGAAGACCACCAGGCGCGGAACGCCGACCTGGCGGGCGAGCAGGATGTGCTCGCGAGTCTGCGGCATCGGGCCGTCGGCCGCCGAGACCACCAGGATGCCGCCGTCCATCTGCGCGGCGCCGGTGATCATGTTCTTGATGTAGTCGGCGTGGCCGGGACAGTCGACGTGCGCATAGTGACGCTTTGCCGTCTCGTACTCCTGGTGCGAGATGGCGATGGTGATACCGCGCTCCTTCTCCTCGGGCGCATTGTCGATCTCATCGACGGCACGCTTCTGCGCCAGACCCTCGGTC
>SCQY01000140.1 GCA_004298665.1 bacterium
GAGGCCAATCACCTCCGTCACGCGTTTGGCCGCTAGGAGCGTGCCGCCGACATACGGCGTCGCGCTCGTGCCCGCATCGTGCCGAATCGTCAAACGCTCGTCGGGCAATCCAAAGATGGATCCTTGACGGACTCCGGGCCAGTGTAGTCGATGAGAACGTCGGCCGGCTGCGTCAGCGCCTGCTCGAGGGTGGCGGAGATTGGCTTCCGGTCCAGCCCGTCGCACTGGCGACGCATACCCCGATGCTTTTCATACGGCGGCGCGATTCGAGTTGTGCCCTGGTGATTCCCGCGGTATGGCCGCCGCGCGATCTTCGAACGTCAGCCGCCTAACGCCGCGAGAATCGCCGTTCGCTGCAAGCTTCCGTCGTAGTGCCGGCCGTCGATCGCAATCGCGGGCAGGCGTCGAACGCCAAGCTCGTCCGCCCAATCCGTGTCGTGATCGACCGCGTGGGATACCTCGTCTAAGATGAGATCGTGCTCGAAGCGCTCGACGCTCATGCCGAGAAAATGCGCCCGATGCACCAGTCCCGCGCGATTGACCGACACCCATTCCGTAAGCAGAAGGCGGTGGTACGGCCAGAACATCCCTTGTCTCGCGGCTGCTTCGAGCGCGCACGCGATCTCGCGTCGCCGCGTAGCGTGGAACCCGCTCGGGGGAGCGTAGTGTGCGTAGTGGACACAGGCGGCCCGGTGGTTGACCAGCGACTCGAGGACCGGCAGAAACGCCCGGTAGCCCGAATCCAGCACGTCGCCAAACATCACGATTGGCGGCGCATCACGTGAACCAAGCAGCCGGTAGCGGTCGCGCGCTGGCGAATCGCGGCCTGAAAGTATCGTCGTGCCTTTCATGCACGCAACGTACCACAGTCGCACAGCCACGGCATGAGCCAAACGTCGCGTCGCGGTGTGCGGCCGCTGTGCATCATGGTCGTTTCATCGTGAACGCTCGATGAAAGTTCCATGAACGAACGCGCTGGAAGGGTCTCGCTCGTCTCCTTCGAAGGCTGGCTCACTCATGCGTCTGTTCATCCGAACCGGTTTGGTTGTCGTGCTGGCCTATCTGCTGCTTGCGGCGTACGCGGGCTACCGCGTCGCGCGCGGCATCGACGACGCGAAGTCTTCCAGTCTCGTGACGCGCGTCGGCGCGCATCTCATGGGGCGCAACGCCGTAGAGCGGTTGGCGATCACGCGCGGCCACGTGCCGGGCGTTCTCACGGCATCGCCTACGTTCTGGATGGCCCTGCACGCCGCGGAGTAAGCGCTGGCCTGCGTTTACCGATACGCGTTCGGCCAGGGCCAATGTCTGGCCGTGGCCAGGAACGCCCGCTCGTCTGCCTCGATCAGCAGCTTGCGGGCCAAGACCACGTCCCACACCGGGATCGACTCGCGGGTGCATGGTTGAATGCACAGCCGGACGATGTGGTTATCGATCTTCGCGACGACTTCGTTGCGTGAGAGATAATACGTGTGTCCCGACGAGGCTACGACGGTAAACGCCGATTGCTGCTCATACTCGGCACGCTGCTGCTCGTTCAAGTGCTGCAGCAGCAGTTGAAGCGCACGATCGCCGGCACGCCGTGACGCTTCCGCGAAGTCGATGCCGGCGTTCCCCGCGGCCGCGGTCCCATCGCCGGCGCGTCGCGTCGACGATGGCGCGGGAAACGGCCTGCAAGCGATCCGCGCGGTGAGTACCGCGGCCGCAATGCTAACCACGGCGGTGATGCCGACGAGCGCCTCCTGCCCCGCCAGGGCGCTCATCGCGCCGCTACCCGCCGGTCATGGGGAAGATCGCAACGATCTCTTCCGCGCGCGGATCGAAGTGCTCCGTGCGGTGGAAGGTGTCTTCGTCCGTCGTGCGTTCGACCATACTGAAGCCACGCGCCATCAACGCCTCGAACTTGGCGTCTGTCTCTCGCAGCGAGGCCTCATCTGTGGGCTCCCACGTGGTGGTGGTATCGCCCCGAGCATTGAGTTCAACCAACTTGCCCATGCAACGTACCTCCGAGCCGTACCATCCCGGTACCTCCGAATGTACCCGGAGATCGCGGTCCGCTCACGGCGAGCGCGTGACAAAAATCGCGAAACCGCCGAGAGGGCAAGAAGCTGAGCGAGAAGGCCGGCGCGCGTAGCGTGGCAAGCGCCTTTACGGGCCCGGCTTGGTAACGATATTACTGAGTAAGGTTACCGCACCGGTCCGTGCCAACACTCTCCCGTTCACCGTCGCGCCGGTGCCGAGTGAGATCGATGCTTGCGCCAAGATAGTTCCGTTGAACGTCGAGGCCGTGTTGAGCGTTGCCGAACTGCCGACCTGCCAGAAGACGTTGCACGCGTTGGCGCGGTTGATCAGCGTGACCGTGCTATTAGTCGACGTCGTCAGCGTGGATGCCATCTGGAAGATGAAGACGCTGTTGGGGTCGTTCTGACCGTCGAGCGTGACGTTCCCGGTGATCGCCAGTGACACTGGCGCCTTGTAGAGGCCGGGCGGGATGACCGTCCCGCCGATATCGGCGGGCACGGCGGCCGGGTTAACTCGTCCGGCCGCATTGTTGTACGCGGTGGTCAAATCAAGTTGAGCCTGCGCCGCGGTAGGGTCACCGGCGTGTATCGCACCGCCGGTCACGGTGCCGGTGCCCGGCCCGAATCCGGTCACGGCCGTGCCCGGACTCACCCCGAGATCGCCGGTCACGATGGTCGGACCGGAGTTGCTGACCGTGGACGCGGCCAGCACCGCGAATGTGGAGTCCGATCCAAGGGGCACTCCTTGACCTGTTATCGCGTTTTGGGCGCATGATAGGGCAACCAGGGGGGTAGGCGTGACGCCGGGGGTAGGCGTAACACCTGGGCCCGGAGTCGATGTGGCGCCCGGACCGGGTGTCGCGCCCGGGACCAACGCGGCGTGGAAGGCTGGTGTGGTGCAATTACCGCACCCGCCGCTACTGCACCCGCCAAGGACCGCTAGGGCCCCCAGCGCGACGAATTGGAGGAGTCGCGTGGTCTTGAGCATGTCTGTGGTCCTCCCGACCGATTAGAGCTTCACGCCAATGCCGATGTACGGGCCATCATGGGTCTGACCGATCGGTGCATTTTGCTTCGCGGCATACCGATTGCCACTAAAACCACCATAGAGATACACTGGGGAATGTGCGAAGACAAGCGAGAGGCCGACATCGTACTTCACGATCTGGTACTGCTGTCGATAGGTCTTGCCGACATTAGAGCTCGTTGGGTCGGTGACCGTATAGTTGCCGCTCGCGGTCGGATAGTAGAACACGGAGGCAAAAACATTGATCCCCGAGCGCAAATCGGGTAACTTTTCGATTCCGACGCCGACGGCATTCAGATTCGGATATCCGTAATTGTTGGCAGTATGGAGATAACCCAGTCCGACGTAGACCCGCGGAGCAGCGACCCGATATTCCAAGCGCGAATCCAAGGTGCTTTGTCTTGCCAGGAAAACGGGCGTCAGCGCGACGCCGCCATCGATGGTCGCGAAGCGGGTATAGTGATTGCTGAGCGTATCAGTAAGATTATCGCTCGTGACATACGCATCTTCGCGGTAGTCAACTTTGACGGCGACCGGTGAATCCTTGAACGCGTATGCTGCACTCACCATGTACGATCTAGGGCAGTATTGGCCGGCCGAGAACTCATTGTAGTTCTTGGGTGCCGCAACTGCGGCTTGAATAAAACCGCGATACGATTCTTGCGTGGGAACCGCAGTGGGCGCGGGGGCGGGGGCGGGCGGCGCCATGGTTGGCGCGATGGTTGGCTCGACGGTGGGCGCCGGGGTCGGCGGCGCGACGGGCGGAGGCGACGGCGGAATGTACCGGACGACGACTACGCGCTGGCTAGGCACCCACTGTACGTAGGCGCCGAGCGCTTCGGAGAGCACACGCACCGGGACGAGCAGAATGCCCTTGTAGAGCATCGGCGGCACGTCCAGTGGCCTCGACTCGCCGTTGATGACGACCTCGTTCTTGCCCAAGGTAACGGAGACGCTGGCGCCGCTCTTGACGGCGGTGACGGTCCGGCCGTCGGCCGATGCTGAGACGGTGGCGCCCATTTGCTCGAACATGCTGCGCAGCGGCACGTAAACCCGGCCGCCCTTGACCAGCGCGGCCAGCACACGCCCCCGCTTGAGGACGTCGGGCTTGGCATAGACGGTATGGTCGTTGAAGAGGATTGGAATCTCGCCAGATGGCGGACTGCCGAAGTTTGCATCAGCCACGACGGTCGACGACTGTGAAGGCCTCGAAGCCGCATCTGCGCCGGCCCCGGACCCGCAGAGAAGAACAGCGAGAAGCGATGCCGCTAACCAGCGTGGCGCGGCGGCGCCTAGACTTCGCTCGCGCGAATACTGTTCATTGTTGTTTGCGACGAGCTTCGCGTCGCTGGAACTCCGCTCCATATTTTAGGATCCTCCCCACGCATGCAACTTTACTGACGCACGTCTATCGTATGACCACTGTTCACGGCCACTAGGCGTGTGCGATTGCCAACCGCCCATCGGTGTGCGGTTTTGGGATACCTCCACGGAAAACGCGGCGGCTGCCGGTGTTCTACCGGTTGATAGAGCCTCGAATCGTGGCGTAGCGGCGGATGAGACATCGGCAACTCAGCTACTGTTGCCAGCGCCGCGATGTCGATTCCATACGCATCCTTGACGGCCGCGAGGAACAATGCAAAAGCGAATTCAATCCGATCGATCTGTCGCAATAGCGACAAACGCAGAACACCGTCTGTCTGCCAGCGCTTTTTCACGTCACATTCACGCTCGCGCAAGTCGGCAGCCGCAGCTCTGTAGACCGCCCACACCGCGCGCTCTGCGCTGTTCCATACTGCCGTCGCGCAGCTTTCGTAGATCACGGGACGGCCATCGATCACCGCAACCTGTATCTCGACAAGACCGAACTCATTTCTGGGAACGTTGACTATCCCTTCGACAACGTGATAGCTCGGTCCGCATCCGGCTTTGTTGTCCTCTGCGCGGATGACGTCGGCCACGAAGACGCGCTGACCAAGGTCCGGCACGGCGCATGTCCCGTTCATATTGATACTGTTCCTCGCCGTAGACATGTACGCCGATTAATCGGCTCGTACAGCTGCTTCCATATCATGTGGTTCCATGGGTCTCTCCGGGTGAGTCGCGTCGTCGATACCGCATCGTTCGATTGAGAACTCTTCGTCCAATTGGATGGCCGTGACATCGTTCATCTGGATCACTCTCAACGAGAGTGCGATCGACACGACTTTTCCGACAGCAATATCGTGAACGATTTCTCGTAGCTTCGCTTCTACTCCGGCGATATCGGCCTCGAGAGCTCCTGCACAGCTCGGTCGTATTCGCGGCCTGACGCAATGTGGGCGCCGCACCGTATCAACGTGGTGGCGCAAGGAATCCGCGTAAGCCGCTCATAGAAACACGACCTGCTCCTTTCCGTCGATCCCGGCACCAGTGGGAAGGGGGTCCGATGGCCCAATGCTCGTTGCTTCGGCTGGGCTCTCGTGGGCTCAATGACCTAATGGTACTAGATTCGGCGGCGGCCCGATATCGGGGAATTCAGGGAATGTGTGCCAAAGTCGCTCACGGCTGTACGATACGTCCGTTCAGCCGCCTGGCTCCCTCGTTTCAAGGATTGGAAGAGTGATGCTTCTCGCTTAAGATTGAGTGCGCGGACATCGGTCCACACATCTCGGTCGGGCCAGCTTAGAATCAGCAAAGAATATCGTGCCAACGCCGGGCAAGCGTCTGTCTGATGGACGCAGGTGTGATGAGCGGGGAAACTATGAAGAAGAGCGCGGTGCTATGCGTGGTCCTGCTTGGGGCAATGACCGTCGACACGCGTGCCGCTGTGCCGCTTCGTGCGCCGGCTCCCGCGCTCGTGTTGCGGGCCGCTGCCGTCTACGCGGCCAACGTACGAGGCGTCATCGGCATGCAGCGCCACTTCTCCACGGTACTGCACACGGGGCCGGTCCATCATACCGAGGAGAGCGACAGTGGATATTTGATGAACGACGGATCGTTCGTGAAGATCGAATACGTTAGAATCGTCGATGATGGAAAAGCGTTTAGCGCCAAGCAGACCGCCCAGCGCGACGCGCAAACGAATCAGGATTGGAGCGTCGGGAAGATCTTCTTCAAGGAGCCCTACGACCGGCGCTTCATCGGCGACTATGTCTTCGACGCACCGAAAGCGTGTGCGGCCTGCCCCGCGGGAACGGTCTCCGTTTCCTTCGGGAGCAGCATTCACGACACGCAGCATGGCAGCGGAACGATGTGGATCGAGCTGGCAACCGGCCGCGTCGATAGACTGACGTACATCCCGAACGTCCTTCCGCCGCACGCTACCTTCGGCACCGTGACGGAGACGAGCGGGTGGGCGATGCCCAACGTGTGGTACGTCACGCGAATCGACGGCGTCTATCGAGGCAAGATCTTCGTGCTGAGCGGGACCGGCACGTTTACCGGCGTGTTCGACCACTTCCGGCGCTTCTCAACGGTGGCGCAAGGCAAGGCTGCGCTCAGCGCCGGCACGATCTGATCGTATTCGTCGCCGTCTGTTGTCATATCCGAGCACGCCGTGCCGGATATCGACAGCCGTCGCGCCAATAACGAGAGGGGAGCACGCTACGGTGGCAGCCGTGGCGTCAACCGTACGCAAGGTCCCCCACCCTATTGGACGTCGACGCGAAGATTACCACCGTAGCGAGCTTCCCCTTGCATCAGTGTAATTGAGGGACAGTCGGCGGGCAATCGTGATATTAAGGGATAGGGATACGAACGTCTAGGTTAACATTGCGGATTACTGTTTGCTCTTGATGGTATTGTTTTTCCGAAGCAAGAGGATACGATCGGCGTGGCGCGCGCCGAGCGCCTTCTGATCGTAGTAGATCTTGACGTACTGGCCGGGCTTTATTGCGTTCATTTGATACGTCGTCTTGCCGTCTTCGGAAAATACCTGCTTGAACTTCGGAACGATCAAGAAGCTCAGCGCCTTATGAGTTGTCGCATCGGTGATCTTGATGTTGTTCGTGGAAACGTGGGTTACGATTCCCGATACATTCGCGGAACCGACTCCGGCCGCTTGCGCCAGGACCGGCGCAAATGCGGTGATCGCTATTGTGATCGCAATGAAGAAGACCGATATACGTTTCATGAAGGACTCCTTTCACTGACCGCTGACGTGCCGCTTAGGCACAGAAGTAGTCTTCGATGACTCGAACCATCTCCATCGGCGTCGTGGGCTCGGAGAAGATGCGATCGGGAAGTTCGTCGTCACCCTCGCGAAACGACGTCTCGGCCTCGATCCTCGTGCCGAACGAGGCGCCGACCAGCCAGTCTCCGTCGTCGCTCCGTACGAGTTCGAGCCAGACCGCGTGGCCGTTTGGACCGACGATCAAGTCGTCGCCGTGGGCATCCTTGCGCACCGTTTGCCCGCTCTTGCGCATGGCGTCCAGTACGGCGTCGAACTTCTCCTGGGCCTGCTCGCGTGTTACGTTCTCCATGCCGTGGCTCACCTCACGTCGGGATTCAGTTCCGCGAAGGCGCCGCTCGGGTTGGGAATCAGCCAGAAACCGAGATCCCAGCAGGCGGGATGATGATAGGCCCAGACCAGGGTCGCGCCGGCGGGCAGCAGATGATCGGCTTGTAGGGCGGCGGCGGTGATGGGTTCGCTGCGTAAGTTGGGGTAGGCACGTGCGCCGCGCAGCACGATCGCGCCGCCGCCCACGCGATAGCCGAAGTGCACGTGTTCGTGCACCACCGTCCAGCGGCCGGCGCCAACCGGGAAGAGCGAAACCGGTGCCTTGGGATACGCCGACTGCGGAAACTCATAGTCCAGCCCAACCAAGTTGTCGTGGCGGTCGTACCACAGGAAGTTTGGATGCAGCTCGTCGATGTGCGTGAAGTCGCGGTTGAAGAAGACCGCCGTGCCGTCCTCTTCGATGCCGGTGGATCTGATGTATCCGGCCTTCTCCGCGTCCGCCGCGGTGGGGTAGCGCGCCAGCAGCGACTTGGCCACGCGCTCGACGAAGGCCGCCTCTGCCGGCGTGGCGTGGTCGTCGGCGCGCGCCCCCGAAGCAGGCGTCGGCATCTGCATCGTCTGCGCGAGCGCGATGGGGTGACCCGGGAGCAGGAGCCCGAGCGAAAGGGCTACGGTTGTCAAAGCGATCCAAGCAGTACGCATGGGTATATTGTACTCTACCCCTTGATAGCGCCGGTAAAGCCCTTGATAAAGCGGTCGATGAGCAGGTTGTAGCCGGCGGCGATCGGGATGCTCGTGATGAGGGCCGCTGCCATCAGTGAACCCCAATAGAAGACGTCGCCGCGCACCAGCGCGACGGGAATGCCCAAGCTGATGGTCATGCGTTCCACCGAGCTGATGAACGTGAGCGCATAGACGAACTCCTGGATCACCAGCGTGAAG
>SCQY01000141.1 GCA_004298665.1 bacterium
CGGCGGGAAAGACGGGTACGGCGCAGATCGTCGCCAACGGCGTCTACGCAGCGGGTGACTACAACGCGTCGTTCATCGGCATGATTCCCGCCGATCATCCGCGCTTCGTGATTCTCGTGAAAGTGGAGCGGCCGCGCGGCTCCATCTACGGCTCCGAAGTAGCGGCGCCCGCCTTTGCGGAGATTGCGCGCCTGGCGATGCTGCACGAAGGCATCGTACCAAACGAACGCTTGGCTCGCACGGGGGCGAAGCGACGGTGACCGAAGACGGCGGTGTGAAGCCCGTGCAGGATCGCCGCATCTCCGTGGACTCGCGTCGCGTCGCTGCGGGCGACGTCTTCGTCTGTCTGCGTGGTGCTCACGTGGACGGCCACGACTACGCCGCTGAGGCGGTACGCCGCGGCGCTGCCGCGGTGGTGAGCGAACATCGGCTCCCGCTGCCGCCGGGCGTGGAGTCCGTCGTGGTACCGGATACGCACGCGGCACTCTCGTCGCTGGCCGCCGCGCACTTCGGTTATCCTTCGCGCGCACTGCGCTGCATCGGCATTACCGGCACCAACGGCAAGACCACCACTGCCTATCTCGCGCAGGCGATCCTTGTAGAAGCCGGCGTGCCCTGCGCGGTCATGGGCACGCTGGGGGCGCGCTTCGCCGATCGCTCGTGGGCCTTGGAGAACACCACGCCGCTGGCTCTCGACCTGCAGGAACTCTTGGCCGAGGTGCGCACCGCCGGCGCCCACGCCGTCGTCATGGAGGTGAGCTCGCACGCGCTGGCGCTCCGCCGCGCCGACGACGTGGAGTTCGACGTCGCCGCGTTCACCAATCTGACACAAGATCATCTCGACTTCCATGGGACGCTGGAGGCCTACGCGGCGGCTAAGCGCGTGCTCTTCACGGAGCTGCTGGCACGCTCCGTGCGCCAGCAGGAACGTGTGAAGGCGCCAGGGGCCGCCGTGCTCAACGCCGATGACGCAACGGCGCAACGCTGGCTGACGCAGGCGTGGCCCACGGCGGCGACCCTGAGTTACGGCTTCTCTTCCGGAAACGCCGCGGACGTGCGGGCCGAGGACGTCGACCTGCACGGCGAGCAGACGCGCTTCGTCTTGCGCCACCGCGCCTCAACGGTGCCCGTCATGCTGCGTCTGCCTGGGCGCTTCAATGTCTCCAATGCGCTCTGCGCCGCTGGCTGCGCCATTGCCTTGGGGCTCGATCTCGACACGATCGCGCGCGGACTGGGCCGCGTGCGTCAGGTGCCGGGGCGCATGATGCGCGTGGAGCCGCCGGAAGGCGCAGCGGGTGCGGCAGTGCTGCCCAAGGTGATCGTGGACTACGCGCACACGCCCGACGGCCTCTCCAACGTGTTGGACGCCGTCCGCCCGGCGACGCGCGGACGGGTGATCGTGGTCTTCGGCGCCGGCGGCGATCGCGATCACGGTAAACGGCCGCTGATGGGGGCCGCGGCGGCGGAGCGTGCCGATATTCTCTACGTGACCTCCGACAATCCGCGCAGCGAGGATCCGCAGAGCATCATCGACGAGGTGATGGAGGGCGTCTCGTCGGCCATGGCGCGCGGCGCGCGCTGCATCGCCAGCGCGGTCGTCGACCGCGCCGCGGCGATCGCTGCCGCCGTCGCCGCCGGCGGACCGCGCGACGTCGTGCTGATCGCCGGCAAGGGGCACGAGACGTATCAAGTGGTCGGCAATGAGCGCCGCCCGTTCTCCGATGCCGCCGCGGCGCGCGCGGCGATGGAGGAGCGGCTGCGATGAGCGGCGATCGGGCTGCCTTGCCGCTGGACCGCGTGCTAACCCTTGCGGGAGGGCGTTGCGTGCCGTCGCGCTCGGCGTTCGGCGCCGCGATCGATCCTTCGACGGACACGCGCGACCTGCGCCCTGGACAGATCTACGTGGCGCTGCGCGGCGAGCGCTTCGACGGCCACGCCTTCGTCGAGCAGGCGCGCGCGCGCGGCGCGGCCGGCGCGATCGTCGCGCAGGAAGCCGCGTTGCCGCCGAACTTTCCCGGTATCGTGGTGGCGGACACGACGCAGGCTTATCTCGCCTGCGCGCAGGCGGCGCGCGAGCTCTATGCCGGGCAGGTGGCGGCGATCACGGGAAGCGTGGGAAAGACCACGACCAAAGCGTTCTGCGCGACGCTCTGCCAGGCAGCGGGCTTGGGCCCCGTGCTGGCCTCCCCTGCCAACGAGAACAACGAGATCGGCGTCGGCCATCTCTTGCTGCGAG
>SCQY01000142.1 GCA_004298665.1 bacterium
ATCAGCTTCTCCGCTGCGGCGCCATCGGTGCCGATGGTGAAGAGCGCCAGTACGTTGAACAGATCGGCGAGCTCGCACTGCACGTTGTAGCGATAACGCAGGATCTCGTTGGCTTCGTAACCCGTGTATCCGAGCCGCTTGACGGTGATCGTGATCTTGGTGGGATCGAAGCCTGCCACGCCGGGTCGCCCGATCATCTCATCGCCAAAGCAGTAGACGTCCTTGATCTCGTTCAAGCGCGCACGCGTGGTGTTGGAGAGCTCGATGGTCCGCGAGAGCAGTGCCGGCCCCTCCGTGGCCATCTGCATGCGCGCTACGTCGAGCGAAGCCACCAGCACCAGATTGGGCGAGGTGGAGAGGAACATCCTGAGGACGGCGCGCAGGCGATCGGTGTCGATACGCTTGCCGACCTGATGGAGCATGGATGCCTGCGACATCGCCGCGAGCATCTTGTGCGTAGAGTTGACGACGAGATCGGCTCCGACTTCGGTGGCCGAGGGCGGCAGCGCCGGGTGGAACTGCAGATGGGGGCCCCAGGCCTCGTCGACCAGCAGCACCTTGCCGCGCCCGTGGACGATGCGCTCGATGGCCTGGAGATCGGCCGTGGCGCCGTAGTACGTGGGGCTGACGATGAAGACGGCCTTGATGTCGGGGTTGGCATCGAGCGTCTGCTCCACGGTCTGCGGCGTGACCGTATGATCCATGTGAAGCTGCTCGTCGACTTCCGGCTTCATATAGACGGGAATCGCTCCGCTCATCACGAGCGCCCCAATGCAGCTCTTGTGCGCGTTGCGCGGGATGGCAATCTTCTCGCCGGGGTTGAGCGCAGCCATCATCATCGCTTGATTGCCGCTGGTCGAGCCGTTGATCAGAAAGAAGGTGTGGTCGGCGCCGTACGCCTCAGCGGCGAGCGCTTCGGCCTGGGCGATGGCATCACGCGGCTCCAGCAGATCGTCCAACCCAAGGATCTGCGTGAGGTCGATAGCTAGGACGTTGTCCCCGACGAACTCGCGCAAGAGGCGGTGCATCCCCAGGCCCTGCTTGTGCCCGGGGGTGTGGAATGGCGTGGTGCCCGAGTCGACGTAGTCGAGGAGGACTTGAAAGTACGGCGTCTTGGTTTGGTCCACGGCGGGCCGCGTTTCGACGGAGGCGGGTGCCCGCCTGCAAGGAGCGAAGAATCGCCGCCATGGAGGACGATGTTAGGAAGTACTGGCTGCGCCTCGACGAGGTGCCCGAGGCCGGCACCGCTTCCAGCGAGGACAAAGCCGGCAACGGCCGCTGGCGCGATCTCTCGGCGGCTCTGCAGATGCGCGCCTTCGACGTCGACGTCCATACGGTCTGGCCTGGGCAGTTCCTCTCGAAATACCACCGTCATAGTCACCGCCTGGAATTCTACGCCATCCTCGCCGGTCGCGGCCACGGGCTCATCGGCCAAGATCGCCACGCCGTGCGCGCCGGCGATTGCCTCTACGTGCCGCCGGGAATCTCGCACACGCTGCACAACTCCAGCGAGCTGCCGCTCTCGGCGCTCGTGTTCGGCACGCATGAAGACGGTGATGTCATTGAGTACCCTGCCCCTCCCGCCGCGCCTCTAGAGCCCCCCAAACGCAGCACGCTGATCGCGCGCATCGAGGATCTCGGCGAGGAGAACACCCGCTTCCAAGGGCACCCGTGGGGGCCGCGCTACGTGCGCCCCGTAGGCAATGCGCTGGGCGTGCGCGGGTTCGAGGTAGACGTTCAGGACGTGGCGCCCGGCGCCTACAACGCTAGCCACCATTATCACAGCGTGATCGAGGAGTTCTTCTTCGTGCTCTCCGGCAACGTCACGGTGCTCGACGAAGGCAAAGAGGTGCCGCTCGACCGCTGGTGCGCGTACTACGCCCCCCCAGGTCGCCGGCACACCATCCGCAACTCGGGCACGAAAGAAGCGCGTCTCTTGATCTTCTCCGATCCCCAGCCGCCGGACGAGTCCGTGACCTTCTTCGATCTCCAAGGCAGCGAGATCGCCAGGCCCCGGCCGCCGGAGCACTGAGCCGCTACTCGACGCGTTCCTCAACGGAGACGTTGTAGAGGAACAGGAACTTGTGCCACTCGCCGGGGAGCGTGTTGCGCTTGATGCGGATCCACGGTATGTAGCGCGGCTGCTTCGGCCGCCGCTTGAGCTGCATGTTCGCGTCTTCCGGCGTACGGTTGTTCTTGCGGTTGTTGCAGCGCACGCAGGCCGCCACCAAGTTCTCCCAGGTCGACGGGCCCCCTTTGCTGCGGGGAGACACATGGTCGACCGTCATCAGCCGTTCGCCGCGCACGCCGCAGTACTGACAGGTGTAGTCGTCGCGCAGCAGCACGTTCTTCTTGGTGAGCGCCACCTTCTGCATCGGGCGCTTGATGTAGTAGAGCATGCGAATGATCGAAGGCATGCGCAACGTGATCGACGTCGAGTGGATGGCCGCCTCGCGCCCGTGAACCATCTCGGCCTTGCCGCTGAAGAGGAGCTTCACCGCGCGCTGGAACGACGTGATGTTCAGCGCCTCGTAGGTGAAGTTGAGTACCAGCACCTCACTCATCGCGGTTCACCCGGCAAACGAAGAGGCGAGCAGACGCTCGCCTCTTCATGAAGATGCCCCGCAGTACCGCTACGTGGTTCAATCGATCGCTGGACGCGCAGCGAGGCCCGCCGGCCTTCGGCCAGCCTGGTGGACCAAACGGTGACCACCGCGCGCAGCATCATGACGTGGTATTGTACCACGCCAGGGGCAGGCCTCTCCTTGTTCTTCGGCTAGGCTGCGCTCTGCGCGCGCGTGCACCAGCCGGCGAACCAGCGATGGATGCGCACGTCGCGCGTCAGCTCCGGGTGAAACGAGGTACCCAGGATGTTGCCCTGGCGCACCATGACCGCCTTACCCTCGAGGCGAGCGAGGACCTCGACGCCCTCGCCGACGCGCTCCACCCATGGCGCGCGGATGAAGACGCCGGGGAACGGCGGCCCTCCCAGCGCGGGAATCTCCAAGGGCACCTCGGCGCTCTCCACCTGCCGCCCGAACGCATTGCGGAGCACCGTCACGTCGAGCACGCCAAGCGTCGGCTGATCGGGCATCCCCGCGATGTCCGCGGAGAGCACGATCATGCCCATACACGTCCCCCAGGTGGGCATGCCGCCGCGGATGCGGGCTATGAGCGGCTCGCGGAGCGCAAAGCGATCGAGGAGCTTGGCCACCGTCGTCGACTCTCCGCCGGGAATGATGAGGGCGTCGACGCGCCGCAGATCCTCGCGCGTCTTGGCTTCCATACCCGTCAAGCCGGCACGGCGCAATGCCTCGAGATGCTCGACGACGTCGCCCTGCAATCCAAGGACGCCAACGACGGTCTTGCTCATCACACGCCCCGGACGTTGAGCAGTTCGTCCTGCGGGATCTTCGAGATCTCGAGGCCCGGCATCGCCGTGCCCTCTAGCGACCGTGAAGCCTCGGCCACCGCCTTGGGATCGTTGAAGTAAGTCGTGGCCTCGACGATCGCCTTGGCAAACTTGGCGGGATTCGACGACTTGAAGATGCCGCTGCCGACGAAGATGCCCTCCGCGCCCAGCTGCATCATGAGCGCCGCATCGGCGGGCGTGGAGACGCCGCCGGCGCAGAAGTTCACGACGGGCAGCTTCTTAGCGCGTGCCACTTCCTTGAGCAGCTCGAGGGGCACGCCCAGATCGCGCGCTCGCGCTACCAGCTCCTCGGCGGGCACGGCGGCGACGATGGCGATCTCGTCGCGCACGGTGCGCATGTGCTTGACGGCCTCGACGATGTTGCCGGAGCCCGCTTCGCCCTTGGTGCGGATCATCGCGGCGCCTTCAGCGATGCGGCGCAGGGCCTCGCCCAAGTCGCGCGCGCCGCAGACGAACGGCACGGTGAAGGCGTGCTTGTCGACGTGGTACTTGTCGTCGGCCGGCGTCAGCACTTCCGATTCGTCGATGAAGTCGACGCCGATCTCCTGGAGCACCTGCGCCTCGGCGAAGTGGCCGATGCGCACCTTGGCCATGACGGGAATGGTAACGGCATCCATGATCTTCTGAACGATGGAGAGATCGCTCATGCGGGCCACGCCCCCGGCGGCGCGGATATCGGCGGGGATGCGCTCGAGCGCCATGACCGCGACGGCGCCGGCTTCCTGGGCGATGACGGCCTGCTCGGCCGTGGTGACGTCCATGATGACGCCGCCCTTGAGCATCTGCGCGAGGCCGCGCTTTACCTTGACCGTACCCGTCGAACCCTTCTCTGCCACAGCTTCCTCCCTTGGACCGCCTGTCGGCCCCTCAGCGTCTCTATCGTAACAGCGAGAGACAATGATGACATTAGTGACGCTAAGGGGCGATCCTCCGGCCTCACGGGCCGGCGTTGGGATCGCGGAACGGGGTCGGCGGCGTCTCCAGCGGCGGCGTGGAGAGCCCGCCGGCCGAGGCGCCTGTCGCGCCGCCTGCCCCGGCCGGCAGGGCGGGCGGGCGGGTCGGGGGCGGCGGGAGCAGGGGGGCAACCGTGCGCACCGGGGGCGGCGGAGGGGCCGTGACGTGCGGGTCGGGGAAGCGCGGATCGGGCGCGACGCGCACGATCGTGTTCGCTTTCCAGTTGCGCACCTGGAACGGCGCCAGCGAACCTTGGGGATGCGGCGTATAGCGTACGACGGGGACGACGGGCGTCTGCTCTACGGCCTTAGCCAGAATGCGAAAACCCAGCAGGCGCCCCGCCTCGATGCTGATCAGCAAGATCGCCGCCGCGATCAGCAGCATGCGCGCCCAGCCGGGGCGCGGGTCAGACGCTCGTCTCACGTAAGATTCTCGCCGCGTCCTCCGGAATGGTGGGGTTGATGTACATGCCGCTTCCCCATTCGAAGCCGGCGATCGAGGTCAGGCGCGGCACCACTTCGATGTGCCAATGAAAGTACGGCTCGCGTTCGCGCTCGAACACCACCGGCGCCGTCTGCAGGATGAAGTTGTACGGCGGATCGGCTAAGACGGCGTGCATGCGCCGCATCACTAGGGAGAGCAGGGTCGCCAGCTCGGCGATCTCGGCGCGCTCGATCGAGGCGAAGGAGGCATGGTGGCGGCGCGGCATCACCCACGTCTCGAAGGGGAAGCGTGAAGCGAAGGGCGTCAACGCGATGAAGCGCTCGTTCTCCGCAACGACCCGCTCGCCGTCGGCGCGATCCTGCGCTACGACATCACACCAGACGCAGCGCTCGCGAAACCCGTAGTAGGCTTTGGCGCCCTCGATCTTCTCCGCCACGGCGCGCGGTACGATCGGCGTCGCAATCAACTGAGAGTGCGGATGCTCCAGCGTGGCGCCCGCGGCGCGTCCATGATTCTTGAAGATGAGCACGTAGCGCAGGTTCTCGACGCCGGCTAAACGCTGATGGCGATCACGGTATGCCCAGAGGATCTCCTCGATCTGCTCGACTGCCATCGTGGCGAGATTGGCCTCATGCTCCGGAGACTCCACGATCACTTCGTGACGCCCCACGCCGTTCATCGCATCGTAGATGCCAACGCCCGAACGCCCCGCGTGACCGCTGGCCAAAGCGGGATATTTGTTCGGCACGCAACGCACCCACCAGCCCGGGGCGTTAGCCGGCGAGTTGTGCTGGCGGAAGGCCAGCACCTCCGGCGGCGTCATCGACTCGTTGCCGGGACAGAGCGGACACGGCTGGGTTTGCGGCAGCTCGCGCTCCACGGCGTAGTCCGACGGCCGGGCAGCACGCTCCGTAGCGATGATGACCCAGCGGGAGGTGATGGGATCCTTCCTCAGTTCGGGCATGTATCGGGGGGACGCTTCTTCGAGGA
>SCQY01000143.1 GCA_004298665.1 bacterium
TCCAAGGCGCGCTTCGAGTTTCGCTGGGAAGATCAGTTCGAGCTCTCGCTGGACCCGCCGACGGCGCGCTCGTTCCACGACGAAACGCTGCCCGCCCCCGGCGCGAAGAAGTCACGCTTCTGCTCGATGTGCGGCCCGCGCTTCTGCTCGATGCGCATCACACAAGATCTGCGTGAGTATGCCAAGGAACATGAAGACGAAGAAGACGACGCGCTCGACGAGAACAGCGTCAACGTGGCGGGCCTGGTCTAGGTGGCGGGCCTGGTCTAGGGCGGCCTAGCGCGTCAGGAGCGCAACGGCGCCAAAGGCTGCCAAACAGAGCGACGAGGCGACGCGCACGAGGCGTGTCGCCTTCTCGCTGAGGAGGTGGCGGCTCGACGCGATTGCGCCGCTGAGCAGCGCCCACCAGGCCAGCGACCCGAGAAACGTGCCGGCGACCAGAAGCGCCGCCGCCGCCGCCCGCAAGCCGCCGGCGAGCGAGACGGCGCCCGCATAGAGGCCGGCGAACGAGAGGATCGTCGCCGGGTTGACGATGGTCAGCGCGAACGTTGTGGCGAACGTCGCAAGCGGTGAAAGCGCGGCGGCGCGCGGCGCGGCGCTTGGCGCGGGCGCGCGGAGCATCGTCAGTCCCAAGAGGCAGAGCGCTGCTCCGCCTGCCAGATGGAGCGGCGTCCGCGCAGCGGAGAGCGCGGCGCTGACGAACGCCACGCCGAAGGCAGCGCAGGCGGCATAGCATCCGTCGGCGAGCGCGATGCCCAGGCCCGAGAGAAGCCCTGCACGCCAGCCCTGCTCCAGTGCGCGACGCATGCAGAGCACGCTCATGGGCCCCACAGGAGCCGCTACCAGGACGCCCAGAGCGGCGCCTTTGAGCATGAGGGGTACGGCGTCGCCCATTGGTGCTACAATGCTAGCAAAACGCCCCGGGGCCGCACAAGTGCGTTCCTGCGGCGATCGCGATGAAGGGAGTTGCAACGTCATGACGTCGCTGGCCGATCGTCAATGCGTTCCCTGCAAGGGCGGCGTTCCGCCGATGTCCCCGGAGCAGGTTGAACTCCATCTGCCGCTGGTCAAAGGCTGGGAGGCACCCGGAGACACGCAGCTCTGCAAGACCTACCATTTCCCCGATTTCAAGAGCGCGCTGGCGTTCGTCGATCGCGTCGGTACGATGGCGGAGGAGCAGCGGCACCACCCGGATATCTATCTGGCATGGGGCGTGGTGCGCGTCGAGATATGGACCCACAAGATCTCGGGTCTCACGGAGAGCGACTTCGTCTTCGCCGCCAAATGCGATCGGCTGTTCAGCGCCGCGACGTCGCCTGCGTAGCAGGCAGGAAGCGCTCGCGGAAGCGCTGAGGGGAGAGCGTGGTGTGCGCGGCGATCCGCGAGAGGTGAGGCTCGGCGAAATCTTCCACCTCCAGACGCGTCATGTAGGAGCGCGCCACTTCGTATGCCTCCGTCGTCACGTCGACCATCCGCACGCGTATGTGCCCGCTGACCGGATCCCGCATCGTGGCGAGCGGCACGGGTGAGACGCGTCCTCCCGTGATGGCGATCAGCGTGCCCGAGCCTCCGCGCAGCAGATGGCGTACCGCGCCGTAGCCCAGCGTGCGCGCGTACTCCACGTCGAATGGCAAGGGCTTGGCGCAGCGCAGTTCGTAGCCGATATCCTTGGTGACCACGGTCATCGTGATGCCGAGCTCCTCGAGCGCCGCGTGCACGCGATCGCGCAGAAACGCGCCGAAAGGCACGTCGGCCAGGTGAATGTGGTCGTGCGCTGTTTTCACGCTCTCGCGCAGCCCGGGCACGGACTCGGGATCGAGCCGCTCCGCGATGCCTTCGGCAACGACAGCCACACCATCGCCGTAACCCTGCGCGCGACGCTTGACGATCGCCCCGACAATCGTGTCCACCAGAACGGAGAGATCGATCTTTTCATCGTGGAACTCCTCGGGAATCGCCGCCAGCATCGCACCGGCTGCCTTGCACATTCCCAGTGCCAGCGCACCCGATTTGTGACCCATGGAGATGGCAAGGTACCAGCGCTCCGTGGTGCGCGCATCCTCCATGAGCGATTCGACGATGCTCGTACCCACGGTGCGCGCGGTCTCGTAGCCGAAGGTCGGCGCGTTCTCAGGGAGTGCAATGTCGTTATCGATCGTCTTGGGCACGGCCACCACACCGATGCGCTCCTGTGCCTGCTCGGCGATCCTTGCCGCGCCGTAGGTCGTGCCGTCGCCGCCGATGCAGATCAGATAGCGAACGCCCAACAGCGTAAGCGTATGGACGACCTGCTCGAGATCGTTGATGCTGCGCCCCGGGTTGCTGCGCGAAGTCCGCAGGATCGAGCCGCCGGTGAAGTGGATACGGCTGACGTGCTCGGCCTCGAGCTCCACCGTGTGCTCGGTGTCGCCGGCGATCAGCCAGCGGTAGCCGTCGTAGAGGCCACGTACGCGCAGCCCGCGGGCGATGGCCTCGATGGTGGCCGAGGCGATCACGCCGTTGATTCCGGGGGCGGGGCCGCCGCCGACGAGGATGGCCAGCGTCTCGCGTTCCATGGTCCACCATCCGACGCCGCCGCAGCGCTGACCTCCACGGGCGTGACGAGGCAAGGCAATGGGTACTGTCGTTGGGAAAGGGGAGCAGCGTGAAGCAGCGTGCATTGGGTTCCCAGGGTTTGATCGTCTCGGAGCTGGGCCTGGGCTGTATGGGGATGTCCGAGTTCTACGGGGCGGCCGACGAGGTGGAATCGATTGCGACGATCCATCGTGCGCTCGAGCTCGGGATCACCCTACTCGATACCGCCGACATGTACGGCGTGGGCGAGAACGAGCGGCTGGTTGGGCGGGCCATTCGAAGCCGCCGCGATCGCGTGATCTTGGCAACCAAGTTCGGCAACGTGCGCCGCGCGGATGATCCCAGCTTCCGCGCCATCGACGGCAGCCCGGCCTATGTGCGTGCGGCGTGCGACGCTTCGCTGCAGCGTCTGGGTGTCGATCACATCGATCTCTACTATCAGCATCGCGTCGATCCTAAGACGCCGATCGAGGAGACGGTCGG
>SCQY01000144.1 GCA_004298665.1 bacterium
CCGCGTGGTTGCCGAAGCGCAGAAGAATTGGAATCGCCAGTTGCAGCAGGTGCGCGGCCAGGACTACTCGAACATGACGCAGGTGCTCGACGCCACGGTCAAGAGCGGGTTTCAGTCGGCCGGCGAGTTGCCGGCGGCGCTGCAGCAGACCTACGCGCTATTGACGCCGCGCGACCGCCTGAGCGTCGATTCCGTGTTTCGCGAGAACATGCGCGCTGCAAGCGGCGAATTCACGCCCTCCGATCCGAAGCTCTTCAACGACACGATGTCGCGGATCAACCTGCCGGCGGGCGATCCGAACCGGATCACAGATCCGACGCAAGTCACGCCGCTGATCGCGCACGGGCTGAACTACACGGACGCGCAACGCCTCATTACGACGATGCGCGACTTGAACTCGCCCGCGACGAACCCGTTTCTCAAGCAGGTGAACGAGGTCAAGCTGACGGCGCAGCGCATGCTCTCGGCCAATCTGT
This sequence comes from bacterium, assembly GCA_004298665.1. Classification (GTDB taxonomy): domain Bacteria; phylum Vulcanimicrobiota; class Vulcanimicrobiia; order Vulcanimicrobiales; family SCRA01; genus SCRA01. The sequence goes on from SCQY01000144.1 coordinate 477, forward strand.
CTGTCGTCACGCACCCGGAGATAGGCCAGGAGGCCTCGTATCGCTTCGGCTTCGCGCTCGATGCGCAGATTGCCGCCATGCGTAAAGCCGGCAAGGACCCGAGCGCGCTATTCGATCCGACGAACCCCGAGTACATCCTCAAGCCAGAGCGCGTCATGTCGTTCCTGCCGAGCAATCCGACCGCCCAAGGTGGCCGTACAGGCACCACGCCGAACCCCTTCACGCCTTCCTCTGTTGCTCCGCGGCAACCGGGTGAGTCTGCTGAGGCGTATCTCGCCCGCACGGGGGTGAACTGATGGGTTCCGTCGACAAGCTCGTCGCCGCCGGATTCTCGCCGGCCGAGATCAGCGACTACCGCGCGAGCGAGAGCACGAAGTTGTCGCAGGCCGGATTTAGCCCGCAGGAGATCACGAACTACCTGGGCGCGCTCCGGCCGGAGCCAGACATGGCCGAGGCGAACAAGAGCTTCGCGCAGGCGGCCGGCAATGCGCTCGTTGACGCGCACAACACGAGCAACGGCCTGCCGACAAGCGGCCTCGCGCAATTCGGCGCAGCGTTCGGTAAAGCCACGGCGCAGGATGCGATGGACGCGGGAACACTCGTCGGCCCGCTCGAGGCGGCGGCGAACGTGGCGACGGGGACCGTCTTCGGCTTTCCTGGCTACATTATCGCGGGCGCTGGTGGACTGGCAGCGAAGGCCCTGGGCGTGAACGTGGACCCGGCCGCATTGGCTGAACGTGTGTCGCACGCGTTGACGTATCAGCCGCAAACCGCAGCGGGTCAGCGGCTTGCGAGCGCCGCGCAGGCGCCGCTTGAATGGCTGAATGAAAAGAGCCTGCCGGCCGGTCAAAGCGTAGCGGATTTTGTGGCGGATCACGGCGCATCGCCCACATCGTCAAAATGGGCTGGTGCAATTACGGCGGCAGCAATCCAGACGCTTCCCGCCGTCCTGCTGGGCGAACTTGGACGCAAGATGGCAGGCGAGCGCGTCACGAGCGCGGACATGCAGAACGTCGCGCGCCAGATCGCCGGGCCCGACGCCAAGCCCGAGACGGTCACGTCGGTCGAGCAAAGCCTGCGCTCGACGTACTCGCAGACTGGAATCAGCCCGAACACGGCGCTCGAGCAAACGCGCATCGATCCGTCCATCGCTGACGAGATGAAGAACCCCGAGGTGAGCGTGCCGTCGGCGTTCCAGGCGTACATGCAGCGCCCGCAGGTCGGCGTGCCCGTCAGCGAGCAGATGAAAGCGGTGCGGCCGCTGGAAGCCGAGACACCGGTACCGGGCCCGGTCGAGCCGACCGAGGTTTCGCCGGAGCCGAACGCCGCCCCCGCGGCGGAAATGCAACCGGAATCCGCTCAATTACCGCCGGAGGAAATGCCCGCAGTTGAGGGCGAAAAACCGGAA
>SCQY01000145.1 GCA_004298665.1 bacterium
CAGCCGTAGCCTGCCGGATACCCTCAGAAAGGAACGGGCTCCGGCCGCGCATCGGCCGACCCGCCAATGGTTGAACGCGTTGGCCAAGTACATCAAGAACGTCGTCGTCCTGCTGCTCATTGCCTTATTCGTCCTCTTCCTGGTCAACCGGCTGCTGATCCAGCCGGCGAACAGTGAGACGATATCCTACTCGCAGTTCCTCGCCCTAGTCGACTCCGGTCAAGTGCAGTCGGTGATGCTGCACCAACACGAGGCCCAGGGGAAGAAGAAGGACGGCAACACTTTCAGCGTGGCCATCGGCGACGATGCGATGGTCGTCCCGCAGCTCGTCAAGCACCACGTCGCGATCTCGTACGCCGAGCCGTCGGCCAATGCGAATTTGCTGGCGGCAGCGGGCAACTTCCTCCTGCCGATGATCTTGCTGGTGGTCCTTCTCTTCTTTGTGGTGAGGCAGATGCAAGTTGGCGGAAGTCAGGCGCTCTCGTTCGGGCGCTCGAAAGCGAAGCTGCTTTCGGAGAATCGGCCGAAGGTGACCTTCGCCGACGTGGCGGGCGTCGAGGAAGCGAAGCAAGAGCTGGCCGAGATCGTCGAATTTCTCAAGTATCCTAAGAAGTTTCAGGCGCTTGGAGCGCGCATTCCTAAAGGCGTTCTGCTGTTGGGTCCTCCGGGCTCAGGCAAGACGCTGCTTGCGCGCGCCATCGCCGGTGAAGCGGGCGTGCCGTTCTTCTCGATCTCCGGTTCCGACTTCGTGGAGATGTTCGTGGGCGTCGGCGCCTCGCGCGTCCGCGACCTCTTCGAGCAGGCCAAGAAATCTTCGCCCTGTATCGTCTTCATCGACGAGATCGACGCCGTCGGCCGCCAGCGCGGCGCGGGTCTGGGCGGCGGCCACGACGAGCGCGAGCAGACCCTCAACCAGCTGCTCGTCGAGATGGACGGCTTCGATGCCAACCAAGGTGTGATCCTCATCGCCGCAACGAACCGCCCCGACGTGCTCGATCCCGCGCTGCTGCGTCCAGGGCGCTTCGACCGTCAGGTCGTGGTCGACCGCGCCGACGTCAAAGGGCGCGCCGCAATCCTCAACGTCCACGCCAAGAACAAGCCCCTGGGCAAGGATGTCTCGCTCGATACGCTGGCGCGGCGTACGCCGGGTTTCTCCGGCGCCGATCTGGAGAATCTCCTCAACGAGGCCGCAATCCTCGCGGCGCGCGAGAACAAGAGCGTCGTCGAGATGCGAGACTGCGAGGAGGCGATCGATCGCGTTATCGCGGGCCCCGAGCGCCGCTCGCGCTTAATCTCGCAGAAAGAGAAGGAGATCGTCGCCTATCACGAGTCCGGCCACGCCATCGTAGGGGCGATGCTTCCCAACGCCAACCCCGTGCACAAGGTAACGATCATCTCGCGGGGTATGGCGCTGGGCTTGACGATGCAGTTGCCCGTCGAGGACCGTTACCTGATGTCCAGGGCGGAGATTCTCGATCAGATTACCGGCTTGCTGGGCGGGCGCGTCTCCGAAGAGCTGCAATTCAAAGAAGTGACGACGGGCGCGTCCAACGACTTCGAGAAGGCAACGCAGCTCGCGCGCTCGATGGTGACCCAGTACGGCATGAGCCGCGAGCTGGGGCCGATCCAATACGGCCACAACCACCAGCAAGTCTTCCTTGGACGCGATATCGCCGACGAGCGTAACTACTCGGAGGAGATCGCTTCGAAGATCGACTCGGAAGTACGCTCGATCATCGACGAATGCTACAACACAGCCAAGCAGATTCTCCAGGAGAACTGGGAGAAGCTGGAGCGGCTGGTGGCGGCTCTGCTCGAGAAGGAGACCGTGGAGGCCGACGAGGTCCTCGCCATCGCCAAGGGCGAGGCGTTACCCGACAAGGCCGGCGAATCGTTGCCGGCAGCGGCCAGCCAGGGACAGGAGCCCGCGACGGAGCCGACGCGGCAGAGCAAGCCGCGGCCGATTCCGCCGAACATCTCGCCGGAGCCCGCGTAGCGCCGGACGTTAGGGATCTCGTGTGGGGCGGCCGAAGATGGTCGCCCCGCCTCGCATCCGGAGAGCAGCATGATCCATCGCTCCGTCGTCGCCGTACTCGCGTCGGTGCTCGCGGCTGTCCCCCTGGCGGCCGGCGCCGCAGGTGCGCACCCCGCACGCACCATCGTGCAGACGGGTGACGGACCGCCGCTGGCGGCTGTCGAGCTCTGGTTCCGCGCGCCCTCGGTAGGCTTCGGCGAGCCGCTGGTGGGCATCGCTCAACTGGCTGCGGAGTCCGTGGCGGCTTCGGTAGGGCACGGCGAGCCGCTCGCGGCGCTGGTGCAGGACAGCGGGGGGCGCCTGCAGATCACGACCTTCGCGGACTCCGTGCAGGTGACCGCCGTCGTCCCGGCCGCCTCCGCCGCGCGAATCGCCCGCGCCGCTCTGGACGACTATACGCGTCCCGCGCTGACGCAGGACGGCTACAAGCGTGCGCGCGAGTCCGTGGCCGTGGAGGCCGCAGAGGCGCAGGCTGACCCAGACGCGCAGCTGCGGTTCCAACTTTTCGGCTCGCTCTTCGCGGACGGGCCCGATCGTTATACGGCGCTGCCGACGGTGAAGCAGCTCGGAGCGCTCCCCTATTCCGAGATCGTCGCCTTCGCCAAGCGTGCCTTCCGGGCGGAAAACGCCATAGCGGTCGTCACGGGGGTGAGCGAGGGCGCCCCGGTGCTGAGGGCGTTGGGAGGTACGGGCGTGGGCGAGCCTGCGGAGGCCCCTGCGGCCTCGGCGACCTCGCCTGCCCCGCACAGCGTCGACGGCGACTCGGTGGCGGGGCCCGCGTTCGGACTGGCCTTCGCCGGCCCGCCGATCGCCGACCAGCGTGCGGCGACGGCGATGGACTTCTTGGCCGACTACTTGCTCGATGCGAAGCTGGGTACCGTTGCCGCGGCGCTGCGCGGGGTGGCGCCGGGGGCCAATGTAAGCGGCCAGTTCATCACGCTGCACGATCCCGGGATCTTGCTCGTGGAAGTCGTGGGTGACTCCTCGAGTGCCGCGCGTGAAACAGTGGAACAGGCGTTGCGCAGCGTGCAGCAGCCGCTCGATGCAGAAACGTTCGCAGCGGCTCGCCGTCAGTACGTCTACCATGTGCTTCACGATCTGCAGAGCGCGCAGGCGCAGGCTGACAATCTCGGCTGGTACGCCGTCGAGGGCTCGCCTTCGTACGCGCCGTTCAACGGCGGCGAGCAAGGCGAGTACCTCACGCTGGCGGGTTCCCTGACTCCAGAGTACGTTGCGAACGTCGCGCGCACGTATTTGAAGGCGGCGCCGGCGATCGCAACGCTTACTCCGCAGCCCGCCGCTCAGGCGCCGAAAGGGGCTGCTCGATGAGAACTCTGCTGCGCGTGCTCGCGGTCGGCTTCGCCGGTCTAGCCGCGATGCTGCCTGCGTTCGCGGCGGCTGCTCCAGCAGGCGTGCCGCGGGTCATCGAGGTTGTCTCCACGAGTGCGCCGGTGACGGGGATGCAGCTGTTCGTCCCGGCGGGCCTCGACCGTCAGCCGCGCAACCGCTCGGGTCTAGCGGCCGTCGTCGCACAGGCGCTCGTTCAGACGCCGGTCGACGGCACTTCGCTGACGCTCGCCATCGCGCGTGCCGGCGGCTCCGTCACCTATACCGTCGACGGACAGGAGACGCACTTCTATCTCGAAGCGACACCCAGCCGTTTCGCCGAAGTCGCCTCGCTCTTCGCCCGCGCGCTCGCCCGCCCGGACTTCGGTCCCGCCGCCGTCAAAAACGCGGCGGCCTTCGTGATGCAGCGTGCCTCGGAGGCGAGCGGCGACGGCCTCTCGGTGGGCGCAGCGATGTTTCGCAGCATCTACTTGGCAAAGACCAACGCTGGCCTTCCAACGTGGGGCAGCGCCGCGACGATCGCGCAGATAGCTCCCGTCGATGCCGCCGACTTCTTCCGTGAGAACTACGTCGCGCGCGGCTCCATCATCGTTGGTGCGGGTGCCGCGGTGCCGGGATTGAGCGAGGGTGAACGCGCGGTCGCCGCCGTACTCCCCGATCGTCATGCCGCCGAGATCGTCGCCTCGGGCCAGCTTCCCGTCAAGGCGCGTTCGCGGGAGCTGGTCACCCATCGCGATGTTCCAGCGGCGTGGATCGTGCTCGGGTATGACGCGCCTGCTCCGGGTTCACCGGACTTCGCCCCCGTGCTGGTGCTGGAGTCGTTGATCGGGCAGGCGGTGGGGCGAGGATTGGCGCCGCCGCTGGTCTCCACGCCCACCGATGCCGAGATGCCCGTGGGCAGCCTCTATCTCTTCGATACCGTGCCCTCCGCGGTGATCGTCTACGCCAACGGCGCCGGCGGCGATCCAACGCTGGCCGTGCGCACGGTGGCCACCGTGATCGACACGCTGGTCGCCGCACCGCTCACACAGGCGGAGCTGGCGCTGGCGAAGGCGCAGGCCACCGGCAACATGCTCTTCGAGGAGGCAACCATCGCAGATCGTTCATGGCTGACGGGAAACTTCGCGCGCGAAGGCGCCGGCGACGACTATCCAGCGCGCGTACTGCCGGCGATCGCCGCCGTCACGCCGGCTCAGCTTCGTTCCGCAGCCAAGCGCTACTTCACGCACTACACGACGTCGATTGTGCTTCCACGGGAGGGGCATCCGTAGCCGCGGTTGCGCTCGTCCACGACTACCTGAATCAGCGGGGCGGCGCCGAGCGTGTTTTCGCGCACATCGCCGCGGCGTGGCCGGAAGCGCCGATCTACACGTCGATCTTCGATCGTGCGCAACTCGGCGATCTCTTCGATGCCGCTCGCGTGCGCACGTCATATCTTCAGCATCTGCCCGGCCATCAACGGCTGTTCCGAGCGCTGGCCCCGCTCTATCCAAGGGCCTTTGCCTCCTTCGACCTCTCCGCGTACGACACGGTCATCAGTTCGACCACTGCGTGGGCGAAGGGCGTCATTACGCGCCCTGATGCGGTACACGTCTGCTACTGCCATACGGTAGCGCGCTTCGTCTTCGACTACGACGCCTACGTAGGCCGGCTTGCCGGTCCCTACGAGCCGCTGGCGCGCCCGTTGGTGCGCCGCCTGGCCAGCTGGGATCGTGCCGCGGCACAACGGCCCACAGCCTTTGTCGCGAACTCCCGCAACACTGCGGAGCGCATCAGGCATTGGTATGGCCGCGATGCCTACATCGTGCACGCGCCGATCGATCTCGACCGCTTCGACGTCGGTCCAGGGGAGGGCGACTACGCGCTGATCGTCTCACGTCTGCTTCCCTACAAGCGGATCGATCTCGCTATCGAAGCCTGTCGCATGGCGGGGATGCCGCTTCTGGTAGCGGGTACCGGCCCCGCCGAAGCGATGTTGAGGGAGGCTGCGAAGGGGACGTCCACGACGATGCTCGGCTACGTGGAAGACGACGCCCTGAGCGTGCTGCTGGGCAACGCGCGGGTCGTGCTGCTGCCCGGCATGGAGGACTACGGCCTGGTGCCCCTGGAGGCCGCAGCTGCGGGGCGTCCAACGGTGGCCTACGCCGCCGGCGGAGCGTTGGAGACCATCGTCCCAGGGGTCACCGGCGAATTCTTCGGAGAGCAGACCGCGGAGTCTCTGGCGGCGGTACTGCGTGCCTTCGATCCCCGTAGCTACGACGCAGCGGCGCTGCGCGCCCATGCAGAGCGGTTCTCGCCGCAGCGTTTCGTCGAACGCCTTCAGGAGATCGTCCAGGAAGTGCGTGAGCAGCATCGCTCATAGCTTCGTTGCCGATACCCGGCTCTTCGCAGGGAAAGCTGTCCCGCGCGTCGCGTCGAACCAGCCTGCAACATTGCAGGCGATCACCGCCGGATCAATCCGAGTAGCTGGGTCAAAGGCTGTGCATATCGCGATCGACGCTAACAATATCGTTGTCGATACACAAGGTATCGGGCGTTACGTGCGCACGCTCCTGCGGACGTACGTGCATGACCGTGAGCTCGAGCTGACGCTGCTTCTGCGCAACATTGCTCCGTGGTTGAGCCGGCGGCGTATCGCCGCTATCATCGGAGGCGACCAGTTCGGTCTTTCGACGAGAGTCCCGAGCAGCGTTGATGTGGTCTGGCATCCTTGGAATGGAACGTTTTTCGCCAGTCCATTCCCAAGCGTCGTCACGATGCATGACGCTGTACCCTTCGCCTTTCCCTCCGCAGACCCGGCCCGCCGTTCCGCGGAGCAGGAGCCGTTTCTGCGCTCTGCGCGTACCGCGAGCTTGGTGATCGCGGTCTCCCACGCGGGTGCTCGCGACATCGTCGCCCGCGTAGGAGTTCCACAGGAGCGCGTTCGCGTCGTCTATCACGGGGTCGCGCCGATCTTCTCACCGGACGCCGGCGAGCGTGCCGGCAGTTACCTGCTCTTCGTGGGCAACGCCGGGCAGCGATTGAAGAACTTCGCGCTGCTGCATCGTGCATACACATGTGCCTGGCCACATGGGGACGGCCCGGGGTTGGTAGCCGTTGGAGGCAGCAGTGTTGCATACGCCGGCGTGCGTTCGATCCCGGCGATACGTAAGGGCGGCGCGGGGGGACATGGCGACCAGCGTATTCGGGACCTCTACCGTGGAGCGTTAGCTCTCTGTGTCCCATCGCTGTACGAGAGCTTCGGAATGCCTATGCTGGAGGCCATGGCCTGCGGAACACCCGTGCTGGCGGCGCGCACGGGGGCAATGCCGGAGCTTTCCGGAGGTGCTGCGTGGCTGCTCGATCCGATGGATGAGAAGGGCTGGACCGCGGCATTGCGGACGATCGCCGAGGACAAAACGCTGCGCGCTCGGTTCCGCGCCGCCGGGTTGGCACACACGCGCACATTTCGCTGGGAGCAGTGCGCTGCGCAGACGCTTGACGTGTTGCGTGAGGCCGCCCATGGTTAGAGCGGAAAGCCGTAGGGAAGTGCGTTGAGGCTGCGCAGGCGCCAGCGCTGTGCGTAGTTGAGCGCATGCATTGCGTTGCGCAGTCGCAGGAGCGGCCCCTGGCGGCGGCGGATGATCTCCTCGACGTTGCGGAAATGTTCGGCACGCTCGCGCTTGATAGCGGCGATGATCGGGCGCGCTGCAAACGGATGTGTCCCGTGGAACGGCATCAAACGCGCCCACCAGTCGGCAAAGAAGCGGTCCACGGCGCCATAGTCTCCAGTGAGATCGGCGAGTAGTGCTGTCTGCTCGTCTAGCGGAGTCCCCGGTGCACCGAGTGTGGAGTACTGGATACCTTTGCGTGCCGCCCACTGAAACGGCACCACGTGTCCGTAGTGACCGTAGACGTACGGTAGTGCGAGACGCCTCCCCGGAACGCCGAGCAGCTGCTCGTGAACCTTGCCTTCCCAGTGCGCCTGCGGCGTCCAGCGGAAGAGCGACATGCGCCGCTCGATCGAGGCGTACCAGTCGAACGTCTGAAAGAAGTGCCAGGTGTAGCCGTCGACGTAGGCGATCTCGCGTGGCAGGCGGTCGAGGTGCGCTGCGATACGCGCAAAGCGCTCGCCATGGACTTCGTCGGCGTCGACGAATGCGATCCACGTGCGTTCGTCGGCGTCGGCGTCGAGCGCGAAGCAGACGTTACGGGCGCTCGCGAAGTCTTCAAAGGCGGTATGTGCGACGCGCAGCCGCCCTTCGCGCGCGAAGAGGCTGGCTCCCAGCGCCGGCGCGTGCGGGCTGCGCTCGCCCAGGCCCGAGTTGTCGTTGACGAGGAGACGCTCGGCGACGGATGACAAGCTCTCCAAGAGCGCGCCGAGAAACGGCTCCGGGCGCGCGCCGACGATCAGGTGGGCGACGATGCGTGCCATCGCGTGGGGCGCTACGATGCCGCCGCGGCCTGGAGCGCCTCGAGCGTCACATCGGTTGTCTGCTCCCAGGTGAATTCGGCGGCGCGGGCCGGGCCGCGCGCGCGCAGCTCTGCGGCGAGCTGCGCGTCGGTGCAGATCCTGCGCAGTGCCTCGCCCCAGGCTTCCACGTCGCCGGGTTGATCGACGTAGAGCGCGGCATCGCCCCCAACTTCCGGAAGCGAGGTGCGCCGCGAAGCCACGACCGGTGTGGAGCATGCCATGGCCTCGAGCACGGGTAGTCCGAAGCCTTCGTAGAGCGAGGGCATCACCAGCGCCGTAGCTCCGCGGTAGAGCGAGAGAAGCATCGGCTCCTCGACGTGGCCCATGCTGTAGACGCCTGGGCGCTCGGGCACGGCGTCTCCCGCGCAGACCAGCGGCACCCCGCTCTGCTGGTAGACGCGTTCCTGCGCGGCCAAGAGCGTAGCTAGGTTCTTGCGCGGCTCGACGGCGCCCACGTACAGCAGGTAGGGGTGTTCCACGAGGTACTCGGGCAGCCGCTCGGGAGGGCCAGGCTGGAAGATGGCAGCCGGCGCTCCGCCGGCCACGCGTATGCGTGCGGCCTCCACGCCCAGCCGTTCGACGATCTCGCTGCGCGTGAACTGTGAGGCGGCGATCACGGCGCGTGCACGCGACACGCTGCGGCGCAGCCGGCGCTGCTCGCGCCAGCGCACCCAAGGTGAGGGGTGGGGGTATTGCAGCGGCGCCACGTCGTGAACCGTCACTGCGTAGGGTCGAGTAGGTGCGAAGTGTGTGAGATTCCAGGGATACCACAGGACGTCGGCGCCGGTTCTGCGTGCCGAAACGAGCGGGGCGTCGAAGTAGCCCAGCGCGTATGCGTAGCCGCGCCGCGACTCCGCGTCGCGGCGCTCGGTCACAAGGCGCAGCTCGATGCGCGAGCGCAGGCGGCGCAAGACCTCACGAACATATCTGCCCATGCCTCGCTCATCGTGCAAGAGGTTGGTGGCGTCGACGGCAACGATCACGGGTGCAGATGATCCTTCAGTGAGACGGCGATGAGCGAGACGCTGTTGAAGAGACTATGGGTGAGCATCGATGCCCACAGGCTCCGCGAGTGCGAGTAGATGTACGCCAGGCAGAGCCCGACTCCCCACAGCGGCAGGAGCGCCCAGACGTCCCCGTGGGCCAAAGCGAAGACCAGCCCTGAGAGTACCGCGGCTGGCCAGAACGCGAGCCGTTTGGCGAACGCATTGAAGACGAAACCGCGAAAGAACAGCTCTTCGAAGAACGGCGCGGCGATCGCTGCAACGAACGCGAAGGTGAGAAAGAGGCTGGGCGTGTTGAACGAGGGCAGCATACGCAGCGCCGTCTGCTCGTGTGGGCCGTAGAGCGCCGTAATGACTGCGCCGATGATCGAGGTGACGACCAGGATCACTGGGACGCCGAGCACGCCCCAGAGGATCTGCCTGCCCCGCGGGAGCCGCAGGCCGAGATCTTCCAGCGAGCACCCTGCCACGCGCGGCAGCGCGGGAATCAGCACAGCGCCAATGCCTATATAGAAGGCCAGTTGGACGAAGTTCACCTGCCAAGGAGCGATCTGGTGGACCCGTGTGCCGCTGACCAGTCCTGCGATAATGGCCGCCAAGAAGCCCGCGCCGATCGCCGCACCGACCAGTGCCAGCGAGGGGATGAGGGCAAAGGCCTCAGGTGAGGTTGTCTGCGAGTCGTGCGAAGTCATCGAGAGATAGCGATTCGCCACGCGCCTCAGGAGGCTTGCCGATGGCGGCAAGCGCCGCCGTCGTACGAGCGCGCGGGATCGATGGGTCGCGCAGTTCGAGGGCATTCGCGAGCGTCTTGCGGCGGTAGGCGAAGGCGGCGCGGATGAGGAGCAGCATGGCGTGCGGATCGCGCGGGTGGACGGGCGGCTGGGCGTGGCGCTCCAAGACGACGACAGTGGAGTCCACCTGCGGGCGCGGGTAGAACGCCGCGGGGCGCAGCGTCAGCAGGCGCGAAGCGCGGGCCCGGTAGGCGACCACCACCGAGAGCGCGCCGTAGGCGGCGCTGCCAGGGCCGGCGGTGAGCCGCTCGGCGACCTCGCGTTGAATCATCGCAACGATGCGCACCGGCTGCGGTTCGCACTCCAGCAGCGCGAAGAGGATCGGCGTCGTGATGTAGTAGGGAAGGTTGCCGCAGGCCGCCCAGCGCTGCGCGCGCCCCGCGAAAGCACGTAGATCGTAGGCGAGGATGTCGTTTTCGACGATCTCGGCGCTCGAGAGGTCCTCGCGCTCGCGGAGGATACCCGCCAGGCCGCGATCGATCTCGACGGCGGTGAGGGTGGCTCCGGCCCCCAAGAGCGCCGCCGTCAGCGTACCCGTCCCAGGCCCGATCTCGAGGACCGGGAGGCCATGCTCACCGGCCACCGTGGCCTGCGCGATGCGCTGGGCCGCGGTCGTGTCGAGCAGAAAGTTCTGGCCGTAGCGCTTACGGGCCGCCAGACCATGCTCGTCCAGGAGTCGACGTGGGTGCACCGTGCTGCAGATCGCTATGCCGCGCTACCGCAGCACGTACACGGTGATCTCCCGGCGCCCGAACGACATCGCCTCGTTGCGCGATTCGAAGCCGAGATCGATGCAGTTGCCGCGGATCGCGCCGCCGGTGTCTCCGGCGATGGCGGGGCCATACCCGGGGATGAAGAGCTTGGTTCCCAGCGGAATGACTCGCGGGTCCACTGCGACGATTCCGTAGCCCGCGTGCTGCCCCATCGCCGTATAGCCGTTGCAGCCGTAACAGAACGGCGTGTAGGCCGTGGCAACCATCTGGAGCGCCGTGTAGGCGATGGTGCCGGCGAATGAGCCGCCGCGCGAGGCTAGCTCGCGGAAGCGCGACCAATCGCCGACGCCCTCCGCGACGATCTTCGGTTTTGGCCGTTCGACGATCACGCGCGTGGTGACGTGGGAGACCATCGGTTTGTCCCCGCGCTGGACATAACGCATGGTGACCCGCTCCCGGCCGGGCTTACCGGCGGAGAGCACTTTGGTGGCACCGGGACGCATCGCGTAGCTGATGCGGTGCGTAATGGGCGGCGCGAACGGGCGCGTGACGGTCTTGGTCCACTCCGTCACGCGGACGATCCTGATCTCTTCACCGTTGTGGATCGCCTCGGATGGCCGCGGGACCACGCGGTCGTACGCGCCCAGCGCGACACCCTCGTGGCGCAGGACGTCACCGACGGTGGGTCCCGGCGTATGGACGGTCAGGCGGACGCTGCCGCTGACCAGGGTCACGTCGACGGCGGGACGGTACTCGATGGAGAGGTCCGGTGAGACTTCGCTCGAGGCGGACGGCACGACCATGTCCGCACTGCTCGGGTGGATCCCGCGCTCGGCAAGGACCTCGCCCACGGTCGAAGCGGCAGTCCGCAGGTTCGTGCGCTCTGAAGGCGTGATCAGCCGGATGGAGACAGCGTGGCGGACCCGGATCTGCTCGAGCGTTCCGAGCGTCGAATCAAGGGGAGTTGAGACGCGGTCCGCTTGGGAGACGGCGACGCCTTCGGCGCGGAGGAGGTCTCGAACGGTCGCGACGTCGCCGCGAACCGCGTAGGTATAGGGCGCGCCGTCGACGACGAGCGTGCCCGCGTGAGCATGGGCGGCTCCCAACGCAAGGGGAGCGATCAAACCGAGAGAGAGAACGCTCGTGGCCGCAAAGGCCGGAGTATCGCGTCCTATCAAACCGGCTCCTTTCGTCGGTATGCTGGGCGGCGCATGAGGCGACCCGGCGGGCCTCTCGCTTGCGAACGCGCGCTCCTGGCGTAGGTGGCGGTCTGACGATCCCCGGGGGGAAGCGCCGGACCAGCGGACTATAGCATCCGAGTATGATGGGCGTCAAATTCCCCTCTTTTTTGCGAGATACGAAAATAACGTCCCCGGGGAAGAGAGCGGCGGCCGAAGAAGCGTCGGCTTCGTGAACGCGGCTCCTTCTCTGCGCATTGCTTTTTTCACGGAGTGCTACCACCCCATCGTCAACGGTATCGTGGCCGCTGTGGACGGTTTGGCCGGTGCGCTGCGCACGCGGGGGCATAGCGTGGCGATGTTCACGCCGCGCTTTCCGGCGACCAGCGCCGGCGAAGAGATGCAGATCTATCGCATGCCTTCGCTTCCGCTGCCGATGCCCACGGAGTATCGCCTTACGCTTCCGGTGGTGGCGCGGCGCAACCGCGTGACGGTGCTGGCCCGCTGCTCGCTCATCCACACACATTCGCCGTTCATCACGGGCTGGATGGGGGCGCACTACGCGCGTCGCTTCGGCGTGCCACTGGTCTTCACGTACCATACGCGCCTCGACCGCTACGCCCACTATGCGCCGATCGATCCGGACGTCGCCCGCCGTTTGGCTGCGATCCTGACGCGAACGTACGCCAACGCCGCCGACGCCGTGACGGTTCCCACGCGGGATATCGAGAGCCAGCTGCGCGCGGTAGGGGTGACGGCGCGCATCGAAGTCATTCCCTCGGGCGTAGCGCTCGAGCCCTTCGCGCACGTCGAGCCGACGCCGAGCGGGCGGGCGCGCTTGGGCGGCAATGGTCCCGGACTGCGTCTGCTGACCGTCTCGCGTTTGGCGCAAGAGAAGAACCTCGGCCTGTTACTGGCGATGCTTTCGCATCTCCCCGATGACGCGACCCTGGCTTTCGCAGGCGACGGTCCCGAGCGCGAACGCTTGGAGGGGGCGGCGCGCGCCGCCGGCTTGGCGGGGCGCGCGCGCTTCCTGGGCGAGGTGGCGAGCGAGGATCTGCCCGGGCTGTACGCCTCGGCCGATGCGTTCGTCTTCAGCTCGACCTCCGAGACCCAAGGACTGGTACTCGTGGAAGCGATGGCCGCGGGTCTGCCCGTGGTGGCCATCGAGGCGCCGCAGACCCGCGAGGTCACCAAGGGGGCGGCGCATCTTTGTCCCGGCGACGCGCAGGCCATGGCGGAGGCCGTGCGCGGCGTGGCCGGAGACGGCGAGGAGGGCCGGCGCCTGCGCGAGCTGGGGCGGCTAACCGCTCAAGACTACGAGCTGACGCGCATCGCGGGGCGCATCGAAGGCCTCTACCGGGAGCTGCGGCGCGAGCCGCTCGTGCCGGCCGCCGGTTGACATCGAACGTGTGTTCGTATATAGTGGCGGTAGAGGAACGCAACGATGCCGACCGCAGATCCGCGCAAAATCGTCCGAGCGATCTACACCTACAGTGCCAAGGCCGGGCGTGGCCGCCTCGTGGCGCGCTTGAGCCACGGTCCACTCGAGCTGGAGCGTTTGGCGTTCGGGTTTACCTACCGCTCCCAGCCCGCCGTCGAGGGGCAAATGGCAGCGTATGCGGCAGCCACGGCACTGGCGTGCCGACTCGCGTCGATGGGGCTTCGCCGCGTCGAGCTGCTCGGGCCCGACGGCGAGCTGGCGGAGGATATCGTGACGCATCGCCGATTGCCGGCGGCGCTGACCGTTCCGTACATTACCCTAGGCTGCGCTCTCAATCGCTTCCGCGAAGGCCGTATCGGCGCGGCGGAGCCGGCGGCGCTGCTGGCCCTGCGTGGCATGGCGGGCTATCGCCGCTCGGCGTAGACCCTCGCGTGCGAAGGTGATCCATCGCCTGCACCCCACGTTGGGTACGCCGGTCGATCCCTCGAGTCTGCCCATCGAGACGGTCGCACTTGCGCGTTCGCTGATCGGCCTCGCACTCGGCGTCGGTTCGCCGCACGGCGTGGTTGGCGGGCGGATCGTCGAGGTAGAGGCCTATCTCCCGCAGCGCGATTCCGCTTCGCATGCCTACCGCGGGCAGACGGCGCGCAATGCGGCGATGTTCGGGCCGCCGCTCCACGCCTACGTCTACTTCATCTATGGCAACCATTGGTGCTTCAACCTCACGAGCGAAGCGGTGGGGACGGGGGCGGCGGTCTTAGTGCGCGCCCTCGAGCCGCTTGCGGGCGTCGAGCTGATGACGCAACGCCGTGCGGGGCAACCCCTGCGCAATCTCGCCCGCGGCCCAGGCCGGCTGGCGCAGGCACTGGCCGTCGGCGGCGCCGATGACGGCGCACCGATTGGCCCGCGCCGCCGCATCTGTCTCTACGATCCCCGGAGCCCGGCGAAGGTCGTGGCCACGCCGCGCGTCGGGATCTCGCGCGCACGGGAGCTGCCCTTGCGGTTCAGCCTCGAGGGTTCACGGTTCGTCTCGTCCCCTTTACCTCGTCCGAGGGCTATGGTATAGTGGCGTGGACGTCGGTCGGCTCTTCGAACCCCGGCGTCGGTCCCACAACTATGGTGAAAGCGGTCCACTCCCGGCTGAGGGTGCAACCTTCGCCGCGTTCAGGCGCGCAACGCGCCAGTTCGGAGCGCATACGCTGGCTCCCATTGATCACTCATCGACACGAGAGAGAACTCCACTGCAAGTCGATACGCGCCCACAGGACAATGGCCGTTCAGGCGGCGGTCGGCGCCGGCGTTCCCGCAACCGGCACAAAGTCAGCGAGCACGGGCAGCTCGCCCAACTCGAACGCGAATACCAGGAAAGCGCGGCGCAGCTCCTGACGGCCGCGCAGCTCGCCGAAAAATCGAAGACCGAGCTCAATGAGCTGGCGAAGAGCTTCGAGATCGCAAGCCCCGTCAAGTTGAAGAAAGAAGAGCTGATCCCCAAGATTCTGGAGGTCCAGGCGCAACGCTCGGGGCTCGAGATGGCAGAGGGGGTCCTCGACATCCTCCCGGAGGGCTACGGCTTCCTCCGTCGCGAGAACTACCTTCCCGGCACCAACGACGTCTACGTCAGTCAATCGCAGGTTCGGCGCTTCGAGCTTCGCCGCGGCGATATGGTCGTGGGGCAGGTGCGGTGCCCCAAGGAAGGCGAGAAGTACTACGGGCTGATCAAGGTCGATACGATCGACGGCCTCGATCCGGAAGCCGTTCGCCGGCGCCCGAACTTCGACAAGCTCACGCCGATCTATCCGCAGGAGCGCTACAGGCTCGAAGTCCGCGCCACCCAGCTCTCCACACGCATCATCGATCTCTTCTGCCCGATCGGCAAGGGTCAGCGCGCCCTGATCGTCTCGCCGCCGAAGGCCGGCAAGACGACACTCCTCAAGAATATCGCCAACTCGCTCTCGATCAATCACCCGGACGCAATCCTCATCGCCTTGCTCGTCGACGAGCGGCCGGAGGAAGTCACCGACATGCGTCGATCGATCGACGGCGAGGTCGTGGCCTCGACGTTCGACGAGCACCCCGAGAACCATACCGCTGTTGCGGAGCTGGCCATGGAGCGTGCAAAGCGTCTGGTCGAGCTGGGCAAGGACGTCGTGATCCTGCTGGATTCGATCACGCGCTTGGCGCGGGCCTATAACCAGGTGATCCCGACCTCGGGGCGCACGCTCTCCGGCGGTCTCGACACGGCCGCATTGCACAAGCCGAAGCGCTTCTTCGGTGCCGCCCGTAAGATCGAGGAAGGCGGCTCGCTGACCATCATCGGCACGGCACTGGTGGACACAGGATCGAAGATGGACGACGTCATCTTCGAGGAGTTCAAGGGCACCGGCAACATGGAGCTCAACCTCAACCGCAAGCTGGCCGAGTCCCGCGTCTTCCCGGCCGTGGACATCAAACGTTCCAGCACGCGTCACGAGGAGTTGCTGCTCGGCGAACTCGAGTTGCGCAAGATCTGGATGCTGCGCCGTGCCTTCAACATCATCAAGGAATCGGAGATGACGGAGATGGTGTTGGACAAGCTCGCGCAGACTCGGACGAACGAAGAGTTTCTTCAGACCATCACCAAGGAAGCTCTCTCGCTTTCCCGCGGGTATGACGAGGAACGATAGAGCGCTCGCTACACTCTGGTGGAGGGAGGCGAGCGCACAGCTCGCCTTTCTCCGTCTATCGGTATCATAGAGGCGTCGTGGAGATACGGCTAAATCGCTACATCGCCCAGGCGGGAGTCTGTTCGCGGCGCGCCGCCGACGGGCTGATCGCGGCCGGAGGCGTACAACTCAACGGCGAGGTCGTACGGGATCTCGGCCGCCGCGTCGCCGCGGGCGACGTGGTGGCGGTGGAGGGGCGTGCCGTCACGCCGCGTGCGGAACACGTCTATCTCGTGCTCAACAAGCCCGTCGAAGTCGTCACGACGCTCGACGATCCGCAGCGGCGTAAGACGGTTGCCGCGTATATCCCCGCCGAGCTGGGGCGCCTGGTTCCCGTGGGACGGCTCGATTGGGATACCTCGGGACTCCTCTTGCTCACCGATGACGGTGAGATGGTGCATGCACTCACCCACCCGCGCTTTGGGGTGGAGAAGACGTATCGCGCGACGCTGCGCGGTCAGTTGGAGCCCGCCGCCTTTGCGCGGCTGCGGGACGGAGGTATCGTGTTGGACGACGGAGCGAAGACGCGCCCCGCCAAGATCCGCGTCATTGCCCAGCGGCGCGCGGAGGCGGTTGTGGACATCTCCATCCACGAGGGGCATTATCACCAGGTGCGCCGCATGTTCGACGCCGTAGGCCATCCATTAGTGGCCTTGGAGCGCGTACGCTTCGGTCCCGTTGCTTTGGGTGACCTCACCGTCGGCACGACGCGCCCGCTCACCGAGCGCGAAGTGCACGCGCTGCAGCAGATTCGGGACCAGGTGCCGGCGCGCAGGGCGTCGCGATGATCGCGCGAGGTATCCGTGGCGCCATCACGGTCGAGCACGACGATCCCCTCGAAATACTCGCCGCGACGACGCGCCTGCTCCAGGCCATCACGCGTGAGAATCAACTCCTGCCCGAAGACGTCTGCAGCGCGATCTTCACGGTGACGCCCGATCTTCGCTCCACCTTTCCCGCCGAGGCTGCCCGCAAGCTGGGCTGGGAGAAGGTCCCCCTGCTCTGCTCCACGGAGATTCCCGTGGCCGGCAGCCTGCCGCGATGTATTCGCGTTTTGCTCCACTGGAACACCGAACGAACTCAACATGCGATTCGGCACGTCTACCTCGACGGAGCGGTCGCTTTACGCCCCGACATCAGCCACCCGGAGGTCGCCCAATGATCTTGGTGCTCCATCCATCGCTTTCGCCCGAGGCCGTCGCCCGTGTCGTCGCTGAAGTTCGCGAGGCGGGGTACGACACCCACGTCTCCGCGGGCAGCGAGCACACGATCATCGGCGTGGTCGGCGTCACCGCGGACAAAGAAGAGCTGGCCGAGCGCTTCGCGCAGCTCGAGGAGGTCGAGCGCGTCGTGCCTATCTCCCGCCCCTACAAGATGGTAAGCCGTGAAGGCAAGGATGGGACCACCGTCGTGCGCTGCGCCAACGGTGCCTCGGTCGGCGGAACGGCGATCGCGTTGATGGCTGGTCCGTGCAGCGTGGAGTCGGAGCAGCAGATCGAGACCACGGCGCGCGCAGTCTCTCGTGCGGGAGCCAACTTTCTGCGGGGTGGTGCCTTCAAGCCGCGCACGTCGCCGTATGCGTTTCAAGGGCTGGGGGAGCAGGCGCTGCGGTATCTGCGTGCCTGCGCCGATGCCTTTGGCCTAGCTGTCGTCACCGAAGTGATGGACGTACGTGACGTCGAGCTGGTGGCCTCGCACGCAGACGTCCTGCAGATCGGCGCGCGCAATATGCAGAACTTCAACCTCTTGCGCGAAGTTGGCGCGACGCGCAAGCCCGTACTCCTCAAGCGCGGCCTTGCGGCCACCATCGAAGAGTGGCTGATGGCCGCCGAGTACATCTACGTCGGCGGCAATCACGACGTGGTTCTCTGCGAGCGCGGTATCCGTACGTTCGAAACGGCCACGCGCAACACGCTCGACCTCAGCGCGGTGCCGCTGGTCCATCTCCTCACGCATCTGCCCGTGATCGTCGATCCCTCGCACGGGACAGGGCGCCGCGACTTGATCGCTCCGATGTCCCGCGCGGGTGTGGCCGCCGGGGCAGACGGCCTGATGCTTGAGGTCCATCCCAACCCCGCACAAGCCAAGTCCGACGGACCCCAGTCGATTACGCCGGAGGATTTCGGTGTCATCGTGCGCTCGGTGCGCCCTATCGCCGAAGCGCTCGGGCGCGAGCTCCCAGCCGTCGGATCCGCCGCCTGACGCACGCGGCCCGATGCGCATCGCGATCGTCGGAACCGGCTTGATCGGTGCCTCGCTCGGCCTAGCCTGGCGCGCTGCCGGCCATACCGTCGTCGGCGTGGACGCCGATCCCGCGGCCCTAGCGGCCGCCCTCGCGCGCGGTGCATTCGAGCGCGGCGTCGATTTCGAACAGGCGCGCGACGGGCAGGCGCTCGTGCTTGCGGCGCCGCTCGACGCGGTCTGCATGCTGCTCGAAAGCTTGCGCGGCGGTCGAGTCCCCCCGTTGGTGATGGACGTCGCTTCTCTGCAGGAGCCGACTCTTCGTGCCGCCCTCGGCCTTGCCGGCTTCGTAACTACCCACCCGATGGCGGGGCGCGAAGGGGGCGGGGCCCAAAGTGCCGACGCCGGCCTCTTCCGCGGCCATCCGTGGATCTACCAGCCGGGCGGCGGGGAGCCGGAGGCAACGGCGGTGCGGCTGATCGGCGAGACGGGCGCCGTGGCGGTGCCAATGGATGCCGCCGTGCACGATCGCGCGGTGGCGCTGACCAGCCACGTTCCCCAGCTCCTCGCCTTGGCGCTTGCCCGTTCCGTGGGGCGGCGAATCGAGGAGGCTGGCGTGCGCGAGGCCGCGGGTCCCGGCCTGCAAGGAGCGCTGCGTCTGGCCAGCGCCCGGTGGACGATGTGGCGGCCGCTCTTGGAGGAGCAGCGCGTGCGTGACGCCGATCTCCTAGAGGACGTGGCGGGGGAGCTGAACGAGCTGGCGCGCGCGTTGCGTGAACGTGATGCGGGCGCCTTGCAGTCTGCCTTCGAGGAAGGGTCGGTCCTGCGGCGAACGATATTCCGCGAAGTGAAAGACATGGTACCGGGCCAGGATTCGATGTAACAGCGTTCGAACCGGGGGCGCTGGCCCGGGACGTTTCATCCCGGTCGTGCGTTGTTGCCTTATAGATAACCGCGCAGGAGTAGCTTTTCTTGCAATTCATTCGCTCGCTTGCCATGATGACCACCGTTACGTTCGCCATGGGGACGCTGGCCGCAGCATCCGCCGAGGAGGCCTACCAGTACTACTTTCCGCCGAAGCTGGTCGCCCGCGCGTCCACGACGGTGCCGGCACAGGGCAAAGGCAAGGTGGTCGTTCAGGTCATGCTCGACGCCGCGGGCAAGGTCGTCGGCACGCGTATCATCGGCTCGACGAACAAAGGCGACGACGCCGCGGCGCTCGACATCGCGCGACGCTCCACGTATGCGCCCGCGCGCCGCGGCCCCAGCCAGCAGAAGGCGAAGGCCGAGAAGGGCTTCTACGATTTCACCCTGATCTTCGCGGCGTCGGGCGGCGTCGCCACGCGCGGAGCGGTCGATGAGGCGATCGTCGACCTCAACAAGAGCAGCTACGCCGCCGCCCGCGACGTGCTCTCGCCGTACCTGCAGCAGAACCCGGCGGATGGGAAGGCGCAAGCGCTTCTGGGCATCGCCCAGTACTACTTGAAGGATTACCAGGCGGCGACGGCCGCGTTCGATCAGGCTGGAGCGGCGATCCCGGCGAGCTATAAGGGCGTGGCCGCGGACGCCTACGCGCACGTGACACAGGCCAACCTGGCCAAGAGCAATTGGCAAGCCGCGCTAACCAGCGCGAAGCGGGCCGTGGCTCTTGCGCCGACGCCGGCGCTGTACAACTTGCTTGGCGGCGCGGAGATCGGGAGCGGCGACTTCAAGGCAGCTATCGGCGACATCTCTCGCGCGCGCGATGCGGCGGCGGCCGCGAAGATGGCGGCCAGTGACCGCGCAACGATCGACGTCAACCTCGCGCGGGCGTACGCAAACGCCGGCGACGCGGAGAACGCGAAGAAGTATCTCGACGAGGCCAAGGGCCTCGATCCCAAGGTCGATGCCACGGGCGTGCTCGGCGCCGTCTACCTCGTCCAAGCCCGGGCGAGGCTGGAGGCCAAGGACTATGCCGGCGCCGCCAAGCTCTACGAGCAAGCCGGTGAGGGGTTGAGCGGGAAGAACGCGGCGACGGCGTACACGAATGCTGCGTTCCAGTACCTGACGATCGCGCACGGCCAAGACGCCAAGACGGCGTCGGCAACATACGACCAAGCCATGGCCGATGTGAACAAGGCACTCGCGGCGCAGCCAAAGCTCGCTGCCGCACTCTACGCGCAGGGTGCCGTCTACGCGAATCAAGGCAAGAAAGACGAGGCGATCTCGTCTCTCAAGCAGGCGGACGCCGCGGCGACTGCCGAGGGAGATACGTCCTTGGCATCCTCCATCGAGGCGACGTTGAAACAGGTTCAAGGCGGCTCGTAACTGCGTATCGCCGAGGATGAGTACAATACGTATGACCAAAAAGCGACGAGGAACTGAGAGAGCGTGCGGCAAATGAGCACGGCCTTCCGGCGCGGGGTTCTTCAAGGACCCTTGCCTCGTGTTTGCGACCCTTTGGGAGGGGTAGAGAGCCAGTGAACCTGTTCGAACAATTCTTCGCCTTCATGAGACAGGGCGGATTCGATATGTGGATCCTGCTGCTGCTCTCGATCATCACGGTTGCGATCGTGATCGAGCGGTACGTCTTCTTCGCGCGCCAACATGGTGATTCCACGGCGTTGCTCAAGCAGATCGGACAGCGCATCGCCACGAACGACATCAAAGGCGCCATCGACTACTGCAACAAGTCGCGGGGCATGTTGCCGAAGGTGCTCGCGTTCGGCTTGCAGCGCGGAGAGAAGAGCCGCGCCGATATCACGGATGCCCTCTCCATCGCGCTGCTCGAGCAGCTAAACACCCTCGAGGCCAACTTGCCGGCCGTAGGCACCATCGCCGTGATCGCGCCGTTCGTCGGCCTCTTCGGTACGGTGCTCGGCATTATCCGAGCGTTCCAGGACATTGCACTCAAGGGCAATGCGTCGCCGGCCGTCGTCTCGGCGGGCGTCGCCGAGGCGCTCATCACCACCGCCGCTGGTCTGGCCGTGGCCGTCGTCGCGGTAATCTTCTTCAACTACTACAAGGCTCGCATCAAGGCGTTCAATCAAGAGATGATCGTCGCTGCGAACAAGCTGGCCGAGATGCTGCACTTCCACAACACCGGCGCCGCCATTCCGACGGAGCTGTACACTCCGCAGGCGCGGAACTGATCGCGGACGCGAACGAGCAGGCCTACAGCCGATCGCGGCCCTGCGCGGATTTAGGAAGGAAGTAGTAGATGTCGTTGCTTTCGGCACGGCAAGACGAAGAAGTCATGGCAGAGATCAATATCACGCCGTTCACGGACGTGTTGCTGGTGCTGCTCATCATCTTCATGATTCTCGCTGCCCTGGTAACGCCACCGGGCTTCCAGAAGGAACTTCCGGCAAACTCGAATCCCAGCCAAGTCAACCAGCAGAGCAAACAGGATATCGAGATCGACGTGACGGCGAAGAACGTCGTCTATGTCGACGGCCAGAAGACTTCGGAGAGTCAGATCTATACCACGATGGATCAGGTGAAGAAGCGGCGCGGTAACCGCCACGTGTCCATCGTGGCCGACGCGAAGTCAGACTACGGAGTGATTATTCGCATTCTCGATGCGGCAAAGATCGCCGGCTTGAGCGATGTCGGCTTCGTGAGCCAGTAGGTAAGGGGGCAGTAAGACCGTGGCTATGACCACCGGTGGCGGCGAAGACGAGGTGATGTCGGCCATCAATATTACGCCCTTTACGGACGTATTATTGGTACTGCTGATTATCTTCATCATCTTGGCTTCCGTCATCAAAGAACCCAAGATGCCCGATGCGAAGAACCGGGACAAAGTCAAGGATTCGCAGATCGTCGTCATCATCAACGATAAGAGCGAGATTCAGATCGGTCACGATAACGTCGACGTTCGCGATGCGAGCGCCAAGTTTTCGCAGATGCACACGCTATTCCCCGACCTGAAAGATATCATCATCAAGGCTGATCCGAAGGCCCACTACGGCATCATCCTCCAAGTAATGGATGCCGCCAAGACCGCCGGCCTCGACGAGTTTGGTCTAGCGAACCATATTGAGGGCACGCCTGAGGGAGCGACGGAGTAGTGGCCCAGCAGCAACCCAATCCACCGGCTCAGCCGAATCAGACGAAACAGACGGCGTGGAAGTTCCTGTACACGGCGTTTGCCATCTCGCTGCTCTTTCACGCCGTTGCAACGCCGCTGCTGACCCAGTTCTTCAAGATTCAGCCGGAGCATCAGCAGGAGCAAGTCTCCAAGGTGACCGTGCAGAAGATGAAGATCAAGCCGCCGCCGACTCCGCCGCCCACGCCGCCGCCGACACCCAAGCCGCAGGTGACGCAGCCGCCGTCCACGCCCAAACCTGTCAAACAGCAGCCGAAGCAGCAGCAGGTGAAGGTCAACGTCCAGCATCTGGAGAGCAATACCAGCGGCGCCACCGGTGGACAGGCTGTGAACGCGAGCTCGAAGGGCGCCGAAGCACCGGCGGCCGTGGGCCCGGCAGCGACGGCACCTCCGCCGCCCACCGCGGCCCCGCCGACACCCCCCCCAGCACCAGCGTGCGCGATGCCGAACCGGGATCCGCAGCCTACGAATCGCGTTCCCGCGGACTATCCGGAGATGGCCAAGCAGCAGGGCGCGGCGGGCGAGACCGACGTGGCCGTGACGCTCGACCCGACGGGGCACGTTGTCGCCGCGAAGGTGGCCAAGTCGGCCGGGAACCCATTGCTCGATCAAGCCGCGATGGCTGCGGCGAAGCAGTCCTCGTTCTCGCCGCAGATCGCGAACTGCAAGCCTGTCGGCGGAGTCTACATCTTCCAGGTCGTCTTCTCACCCGATAACGGCTGAGTGGGATCAGGTGTAGATGCCCATATCTCGCAGCTGCTTGATCACGTCGATGTAACGCGTCAAGAGGCTTGACGACTCCGGATCGAGCGGATCGAACTCGATGCCGGTGCGGTAGCGCGCTATGGTGGGATCGTTCTGGGACCAGCGCACGGTGCCGCTGATCTGGAGCGGCGGATGCGCGTCTCCGCGCAGCTCGAGCTGCATGCGAACCAGTGTGCCCTGCGCAAGCTGAACGTGGGTCAGCAGTGCGATACCGGCCGGAGCGATGTCGTAGGTTTCAGTGATCTCCGGGGGAGCGTCATCATGTACCCAGTAGGAGATGAGCAACGCTTCGCCTAGACGGTTGGTGGCGCGGTGGTCGGGGGATCCGTTCATGGCGGCAGACTCCGCAGGAAGGAATGCTGTTTCCGTGATTCACGGGAGCGATTGGGGGACTCCTCCCCGCGAGGCGTGCCGTGCAGGTCGAGTTTGCACATGGGGCGTACCTGGGGAGCCGTGACCTTTGCGCAAGCGATGTTCCTGGCCGTTCTTCAGGGCTTCTCCGAGCTCTTCCCCGTCTCGAGCCTCGGGCACATCGTCTTGGTACCGTCGCTGCTGCGTTGGCACATCGACCGAGCCGATCCCACGTTCCTGGCCTTCGTCGTGGTGCTGCATTTCGGCACTGCTCTGGCCCTGGTCATCTACTATTGGTCGGAGTGGCGCGGCATCATCGCAGCCTTCTTCGCCAGCATCGTGCGCGGAAAGATGTCGAACTCGCTGAACGAGCGAACGGCCTGGCTGTTGGTGGCAGCCACGATCCCAGTCGCCGTGTTGGGGGGACTCTTTGAGCACCCGGTGCGGGCGCTCTTCGCCAATCCGCTGGCGGCGTCGATCTTCTTGGCCGCCAACGGCGGCATCATGTTCTTTGGCGAGTCATTGCGCGTCAAGCAGCATCGCCGCAGCACCCACCCCTACCGCAGGCTCGACGCGCTGCCCTGGATCGATGGCGTGAAGGTTGGCTTCGCCGAGGCGCTCGCGCTGCTGCCCGGCATCAGCCGCTCCGGGAGCGCGATGGTGGCGGGATTGCTCTTGGACCTCACGCATGCGGAGGCGGCGCGCTACTCGTTCTTGCTGGCGACGCCGGTGATCGTCGCCGCGACGCTCTTCGAACTCCCGAATCTCTTCGCGCCGGGCGTGCATCTGGCGCTTCTCGAGTCTATCGTTGGGGCAATCCTCGCCGGTGTCACCGCCTACTTTTCCGTGGCGTACTTAGTGCGCTACTTTCAGACCAAGACGCTCGTTCCGTTCGCATGGTACTGCTTGGTCGCCGGCACCGCTTGTATTTTGCTCTTCCGGTAGTGTACTATGTCACGCGTCATCGAAGGAGGAACTTCCGTGAAAGCCATCGCCGTGCTGCTGGCCATCGTGCTCTTCGCTATTGGTATCTACTACGGGTTTATCGCCCAGACCGACCCGAACGGTACCTTCCTGTTCATGCACCGTGGGAAGCACGCCGTGCTCTTCTTCGGGCTTGCGATCCTGGCTGTGATCTGGGCACGCTTCCAGAGCGCGACCGAGCCTTAGGAATCTCTATGAAGCGATGAGGTAGATCTCTTCGGCCGAGAATCTATGTTCGGCGATCTCGGAGCGGAACTCGCGCAGCAGCGCCTCGACGTGGTCGCGTTCGGCCGCGCTCGTCGGAATGATGGCGAGCGGAAATTTCCTGGCGACCTCCAACTGCTCGACGAAGGCGGAACGCCAGCCGGCACGGTCTGCGGCATGGGCGCCCGGCGCGACGTGCGGCTCGACGTTCTGGTAGGGGTTGCCCTTCCACCACGCCTCCCACATCCACGTGCGCGCGTCACTGCGATCGTCCTCCTCCATTTCCGGTGCGGTGAGGATCACCGCATCGGCTGCGGTGCGTTCCATCGCTTCGGTGGGCGAGCCGTGGAAAACCGAATTGTGGCGTGCGTTATCGCCTACCCAGCGCTCCGTTTTCTGAATGTAGGCGTAGGCGAGCTCGCTGGGCGGAACGTCGAGGAGATCGTCGGGGCAAGCCATTTTCTGGAGCCAGTAGGCGAAGGCCCACCACAGGCCGAGGATCGCAAGGCCGGTTTGCCCATCGCTTCGCAGCGCCTTGACGTTCTCGTGCCACGCGCTAAGGTAGTGGCACTGCTCCTCGGTAAAGAAGACGCCCTCCCATGCGCGGAAGCGGTCGGGCGGGTAGATGCGTCCGGGGGCGACGTCGACGATCTCGCCGATCTCGAAGTCGCGCAGGATCACCGAATCGTTGACCACGATCCCCTCGCCGACGCGCACGAACCATTCGATGGGGTCCGCGCCGTGCACGGCGATGCCCTTGCGCTTGAGATAGTTCAGATGCGTAGGCAATCCCATGAAAGGGTCAATGACGTTGTGCACGCCGTGCGTGCGGCAGATCTCGTAGAGGTGGGAAGCGGACTTCCGCCGCCGCCCGTCGCGCAACTCTAGCACGATGGTTGAACCGTTTCCAACGCTCATCCAGTCACCGCCGGGAGCGTGCTTGCCAAGACCTGCACGATCGTAGGGTCGAAGGAGAAGCCGGAGTCGCGTTCGATGCGAGCGAGCGCCTCGTCGGGATCCAGCGGCGTGCGATAGGGACGCCCCGTCGTCAGCGCATCGTAGGCGTCGCAGACGGCGATCAGGCGCGCGAACGGCGAGATGGCTTGGCTCGTCAAGGCATCGGGGTAGCCCGATCCGTCGACGCGCTCATGATGGTGGCGAACGGGATCGGCGTACGCTTCCAGCTCGGGGATGCGCTGTAAGATATCCGAACCATGGAGTACGTGCCGCTGCATCGCGGCGCGCTCGAGCGACGTAAGACGATCGGCCTTCGATACGATCGCGCTGGAGACGGCGGCCATACCGATGTCGTGCATGTACCCTACCAGG
The DNA here is from genome assembly GCA_004298665.1 of bacterium. Taxonomy (GTDB): domain Bacteria; phylum Vulcanimicrobiota; class Vulcanimicrobiia; order Vulcanimicrobiales; family SCRA01; genus SCRA01. Next base: position 25,572 of record SCQY01000145.1, read on the forward strand.
CGCGCGCGGTCCACCGCATTGTCGTCCCAGCCGCTGCGTTCGGCAATCTGCGCCGCGAGGTCGGCCGTGCGGCGCGAGTGGCCGGTGAGCACGGCGTGTCGCGCATCGGCACAATCTGCGACGGCGAGCATCAGCGTCTTCACGTCTTCCGCGGTGGCCCACTCCATCGGGAAGACGCTGCTCGACGCAACGCTGGGGTCGTTCTGTGGATCGGCCAGCGCGGCGACCTGCGGATCGGCTTGGAAGAGCATGGAGAACGTGCGCGCGACCTCCGGACCAAGCTCGCGCCCGGCCCCGGAGACGATCTCTTGAAAGGCTTCCTCCGGCGGGAGGGCACGGCGGTTGGGGCGATCCGAGAGCGAGGACACGAAGGTATCGGCCAGGCGCAGGAGCTGCGCCGCCGGCGGAATCTGCGCCCAGTGTAATTGGTCGGGATAGCCGGTACCGTCCCACCACTCATGGTGCCAGCGCACGAGCTCCGCGACGCCGGCAGGGAAAACGTTCAAGCGATGGAGGAAATCGGCGCCGATGACGGGGTGCTCCCGGAGGCCGATCGATTCGCTGCGCGGCGTTGGGCCCGCGCGGTGGAAGATCTCCGTGTGAATCCAAAGCTCACCGATGTCGTGGAGCAAGGCGGCGTAGTAGAGCGTTGCGTGCTCGGCCGGCTCGACTCCGCAGAGCGAAGCCAGCCGGAGCGCGAGCCAGGCGATGCGCCGGCCGTGACCCACGCGATGGCCTTCGGCGATGTCGGCGACCGAGGCCAGGACGTGCGCGAGCGCCGTTGCGGCGCCGGCCGCGCTACGACTAGGAATGCCTCCAAAGCCCGTGAAAAGAGTCATCGCTTCCGTTTACACCATCGGCCGAGATCGAGCGTACATTGAGTAATAGCGACCCTAAGGCCTTCTCGCATCTAACGTCCGAGGGACACCTCACCATGGTTGACGTCGGCTCGAAGGAGGCTAGCGAACGAACTGCTGTGGCCTCGGCCGTCGTCGTCCTCTCTGCGCGCACCGAGGCGCTCCTGCGCGAGCGGGCCCTTCCCAAAGGCGATGCGCTGGTCTCGGCGCAGATCGCGGGCATCCTCGCCGCCAAGCGGACGGCGGAGCTGATCCCGCTCTGCCACAGCCTTCCGCTCTCCTCGGTCGAGGTGACGTTCGCATGGCTGGCACCGGGTAAACTGGAAGTGCGCGCGGTGGCGAAGACGGTTGCCCAGACGGGGGTAGAGATGGAGGCGCTGACGGCGGTCTCGATCGCCGCTCTCACGATCTACGATATGGTTAAGGGCGTCGAGAAGGGCGTGGCGATCGAGTCGCTGCGCCTGCTCGAGAAGCACGGCGGCAAGAGCGGCAGCTGGACTGCGCCCGTTCGCTGATGGCATACCGCACCGCAGTCATCGTGCTGTCGGACCGAGCCGCCGCGGGGGTCCGTCCCGATGCTTGCCTGCCGGTCGTGCGCGCGGAACTCGGCGGTGACTTCGCGATCGCAACCGAGGTGGTGATGCCGGACGAGCCCGCGGATCTGGAAGAGCGGATGCGAGCACTCGCCGATGCTGAGCGCATGGCACTCATCCTGACCTGCGGCGGAACCGGGCTCGCTCCGAGGGACCGCACGCCGCAGGCCACGCTCGCCGTCATCGACTACGAAGTGCCGGGTATCGTGGAGGCCATGCGAGCGAGCGCCCAGCGCGCGGTGCCGACGGCGATGCTTTCGCGGGCCGTTGCGGGAGTCCGAGGGACCACGTTGATCGTTAATCTACCGGGGAGCCCGAAGGCCGTGAGAGAAAATCTAGCGGTGATCCGTCCGGCGCTGCCGCACGCGCTCGAGCTCTTGACCGGCGGGGTGATCGATGGCTGACCCGATCCGAGTACTGGTGATCGATGACGATCCGCACCTGACGCGTCTGCTCTCGCTCTTGCTGGAGATGGAGGGCTGGGAGGCACGCGTGGAGTGCGACGGCATCGCGGGCCTGCGGTCTGCGCTCGAGGATCGCGCCGACCTCATCCTGCTGGATCTCATGCTTCCGGGGCTCTCAGGGTGGGAAGTGCTCAGGCAATTGCGCGAGTCCGAGAAGACGCGTCTGACACCGGTCATCGTGCTCTCCGCTCGCGGAGGCGACGTGCATGTGGAGGGTGCCGACTACATGTCGAAGCCTTTCGATCCGCAACAGCTCGTTGAGCGCATGCGAGGCATACTCGCAGAGGCATCGTGACGTTCGAAGAAGCCCAACAGTACTTGATTGGAACCATCAACGAGACCGTTTCGCGCAGACAGCCGGGACGGCTGGAGCGCATGCGTGCCCTGCTCCGGAACCTCGATAACCCGCAAGATCGCTATCCCACGCTTCACATCGGCGGGACGTCGGGGAAGGGCTCGACTTGCACGATGGCCGCTTCGGCGCTCCGCGCGCAAGGGCTCCGCGTCGGCCTGCACACAAAGCCGCATCTGCGCTCCGTGACCGAGCGCGCGCAGATCGACGGCGTGCCCATCGGAGAGGCTGGCTTCACTGAACTCCTGGAAGAGATGCTGCCGGCGATCGACGCTGTGGCGGCTGAAGAGGGACGGCCCAGCTACTACGAGACGCTGCTTGCGCTGGCGTTCCTCTACTTCGCCCGTCAGCACGTCGATGTCGCGGTGATCGAAGTAGGCGTCGGGGGCACCCTCGACGGCACCAACGTTTTGCGCCCCGAAGTCTCCGTCATCACCAATGTCGGATTCGACCACATGGAGATTCTCGGTGATACGCTCGAGAAGATCGCTTACGACAAGGCGGGCATCGCCAAACCCGGCGTACCGCTAGTCAGCGACGTAGATCGCCCCGAGGCGCGTACCGTGATCGAATCGCGCTGTGCCGACGTGGGGGCGCAGTTCCTCAGCGTGCGCGACCTCGTGCGTGTCGAGCCGCGGTCCGGAGCCGGGCGCCATGGACAGCAGGCCCTCGTGACGACGCCGGCCGCTGAGTACCGCGTCGATCTCCCGCTGATCGGGAGCTTCCAGTTGCGCAACGCCGCAACGGCGATCCTCGCGCTGGAGCAGTTGCGCGATGGTCTGCGCCCATCCGTGGAGGCCGTGGAGAAAGGCCTCTCGGAGGTCTCGCTCGCCGGACGCGTAGAGTCCTACCCTTCACGCCCGGTTGTCGTGTTCGATGTCGCCCACAATCCGGACAAGGCGCGCGCCTTGGCGAATGCCCTGCGCGATGAGTGGCCGGGCCGGCGCTTCACCTTCGTCGTCGGGATCGCGGCGGGGAAGAACGCCAGCGAGATGATCGCCGCTTGGGCACTCCTTCCCGCGAGCTTCATCTTTACGTCGTTCGAGGTCCCCGGGCGGCCCGCCACCCGCCTCCAGAGCCTCCAGGCCTACGCCCATGCCCAAGGGCGGGTCAGCCGTGCGATCAACGATCCGGTGGAGGCCTTGGCCGTCGCGCGGCGTATGGCCGAGGCGGACGACGT
>SCQY01000146.1 GCA_004298665.1 bacterium
GCGTGCCTTGGGCGCGAGGTAGCCGGCCGCGGCCGGTGGGTATCATCGCACGAGATCACCTACCGGCACGATGGGAGTCCGACATGAGCGACACGACGACGGCTGCCACAGCGATCACGGGCGTCGACGCCACCTTTTACCTGGTTCAAGACTTCCGTCGCGCGAAGGCGTACTGGTGTGACGTCATGGGGCTAACGCCGACCCTCGAGGGCGATCAGTCCGTGGAGTTCACGCTGAACGACGGCGCGACGTTTGGCCTCTACCACATGAGCGACGACAGCTTCCATGCCTCGGGCGGCGTGATGTTCACCGTCGCCGACGTGCGCGAGGCCGTCACGATGTACCGGGATCGCGGCGCCCGCATCGATGAGGAGGTTCTGGATACGCCGTTCTGCCTCATGGCGTTCGGCGAGGATACCGAAGGCAACACGTTCATCCTTCACCAGCGCAAGTAACCCGCCCCCAGATCCACCCGGTCAGCGAACCGTTGCAGGCATTCGCTGGAAGCCCCGGAACCGGGCGCGCCTCGCGTGGACGGGCGCCTCGCTCAAGCGGTAGTTGGGAAAGCGGCGAAGGAAATGCGAGATCGCGATCTGGCCCTCTAGCCGCGCGAGGTGCATCCCCGCGCACTGGTGGGCGCCCGAACCGAAGGCCAGGTGCCGGTTCGGCGAGCGTTGGATATCGAGCCGATCGGGTTCAGCAAACTGTTCCGGGTCGTGGTTTGCCGCGCCGATGCATAGCGTGAGCTGCGTCCCCGCGGGCATCGGTACGCCGCCGACGACCGTCGCCTCCGTGGTGATGCGGTTTCCGAGCTGGTTGGGGCTTTCGAACCGCAAGAACTCCTCGATGGCCGGCGTGATGAGGTCAGGCCTCTCTTGGAGCAGCCGCTTCTGCTCCGGCCACTCCAGCAAGGCGCGCAGGCTGTTTCCAATGAGGTTCGTCGTTGTTTCGTGCCCGGCGTTCAGGATGAAGATGCAGTTCTGCAGGAGCTCGGTCTCGCTCAGACGCTCGCCGCCCTCCTCGCCTTGAATCAAATGCGTCAGGACGTCTTTCTCCGGATCCCCAGGGTGCTCGCGACGCCGCGCCACAAGGTCCGCGAGATAGGCTAAGAACTCGCGGACGGCGTTGTTCCCAAGGTCGTGCATCTGCGGCGAGATTGACGGCTCGAGTGCGCTGAGAATCGCACGTGACCACTCACGCAGCGGTCCGCGCTCATCCTGCGGCATATCGAACAAATTACCGATGACCTCGATCGGGATGGCTGCAGCGTAATCGCTGATGAGGTCGACCTCACGCTTCTCCTCCACCCTATCGAGCAAGGCGTCGACCAGCTTTACCAGCGGCGCCTCCATCGCCGCAACAGCTTTCGGCGAGAGCGCACCGGTCATCAGGCGCCGCACACGCGTATGGAACGGGGGGTCATTGAATACCAAGCTCGTCGTGTGATGAGCATAGAGCAGAGAGTCGCCGAACTTCGGCTTGAACTCTACTTTCTTGTCCGAGCTGAACGTCTTCGTATCGCGATAGATCGCACGAAGATCCGCATATCGCGTCAGAAAGTACGACCCATCCGGCATTAGGCGCACCGGATCGTACATCCGGCACGCATGGTAATAGGGGAAGGGATTGTCGTAGAAATCAACCGGCGGCCGCGCAAGGTCAAAGGCGTACGCCGCCTCCCGCGCGCGATCGTCTGTGACTTGCTGTGTGAGTTCGTTCATGACACTCCCTTCGCTGTAGCGTCTGCTAACCAATCAAGCTCCACTGCCGGCTCTATCTGCGCGCTCACGTTGCCGAAGCCCACGCGGTATCCCGGCCCCTGGCACCAGCCCGTCATGATCACCTCGTCGCCGTCCTCGAGGAAGCTTCGCCTGATACCGTTTGCGAGCGCGAGCGGCTCCTCGCCGTTCCGGGTCAGCTCGAGCAAGCTGCCGGAAGACTCCCGCGTTGCGCCGCTGATCGTGCCGGAGCCCATCAGGTCTCCGGGTTGCGTGTTACATCCCGAGATCGTATGATGCGCGAGCTGCTGCGCCATACTCCAGTAAAGCGTCTTGGCATTGCCGCGGCAAATCGTTGTCTCACAGGCTGCGCCCGCCGGGCGCATTCTGACCTCGAGCTGAATATCGAATGCATGCTCCCCACGTTGCCGCAAGTACGGGAGAGGCATGGGATCCTGCCGCGGTCCTGCTACGCGAAAGGGCTCGAGTGCATCCAGCGTCACGATCCAAGGGGAAACGGACGTCCCGAAGGACTTGCCGTTGAAGGGCCCCAGCGGCACGTATTCCCAGCGCTGGATGTCACGTGCGCTCCAATCGTTCATCAGCACCATCCCGAAGATATGCCGCTCCGCGTCCGTTACGGGGATGGGCTCACCAACAGCGTTACCCTGGCCGACGAAAAACGCCGTCTCCAATTCGAAATCGAGCTTGCGGGATGGGCCAAAGCTCGGACGCTGCGCACCCACAACCTTGGTTTCGCCGTTCGGACGGCGCACCGGCCTCCCGCTCACGAACACCGAGGAAGCCCGGCCATTGTAGGCGATGGGGATTTCCAACCAGTTCTCGCACAAAGCGTTTTTCGGGTCCCGGAACATCGAGCCGACATTCGTGGCGTGCTCTTTGGAGGAGTAGAAGTCGGTATAGCCGGGAATCTCCACCGGAAGGTGCAGCGAGGCATGCCGCATCGGCACAAGGGCACGTTCCCGCAGAGCCGGATCGTCCCGCAGCTCGGGGTTATCCGCGCGAAGCAGACTGCTCACCCGTTGACGCACGTGCGTCCAGGCCTCCCGGCCCAGCGCCATGAAGCGGTTCATGCTCGCGCAGCCAAATACGCGCTGGCCCTGCGGAGCCATCTCCAGTACGCCAGCCAGTTCGAGCACGGCAAGATCGAGTATCTGATCTCCGATTGCCACTCCAACACGACGCGTTGGATCGCTGCGCGTGGAAAAGATGCCATACGGCAGATTCTGTATCGGGAAGTCCGACTCGGCGGGAACTTCGATGAACGAGCGCAGCGCCTCTTCACGCATCGCCTCAGCGCTCGCTGCTGTTGAAGCGCTTGCGCAACGCGCGCCAGCATTGGGAATAGTCTCTCTGCAACTGTGCCATCTCCATTGCGGCAGGTGTCGGCCGGATGACCCAGCGCGTCTCGAACATGAACGCCATCGTATCGACGATATGGTTTGGCTTGGTCGTGTCCGCTGCGAGCGCTTTCTCAAAGCTTTCAGCGTCCGGCCCATGACCCGCCATGCAGTTGTGCAGACTCGCACCGCCGGGCACGAACCCTTCTTCCTTCGCGTCGTAGACGCCATGGATCAGGCCCATGAACTCGCTGGCGACATTGCGATGGAACCAGGGTGGTCGAAAGGTGTTTTCCGCCACGGCCCAGCGCGGCGGAAAGATCGCGAAGTCCACGTTGTCGACGCCTGGAGTATCGCTTGGCGACTGCAGCACGAGAAAGATCGACGGATCCGGATGGTCGTAGCTGACCGACCCGATGGTATTGAAGCGCCGCAAATCATACTTGTACGGCGCATTGTTGCCATGCCACGCAACGACGTCGAGAGGCGAGTGGTCGAGCTGCGCAGACCATAGGTTCCCCATGAATTTTGCGACGAGGTCGCAGGCTCCATCACGATCCTCATACCACGCCACCGGCGTCTGAAAGTCACGCGAATTCGCAAGCCCGTTGGCACCAATCGGTCCAAGGCTCGGAAGACGGAAGAACGCTCCATAGTTCTCGCACACGTAGCCGGAGGCTTCCCCATCAGGGAGCTCCACGCGGAAGCGCAATCCACGCGGGATCACGGCAATCTCTTGCGGCTCGATATCGATCAGCCCGAGCTCCGTGGCAAGACGCAAGCGTCCCCGCTGAGGAACGATCAACAACTCGCCATCGGCATCGTAGAAGTACCGGCCGGTCATCGAACGATTAGCGGCATAGACGTGGATCCCGCAGCCGGCCTGAGCAGCGGGGCTGCCGTTCCCCGCCATGGTCACGAGACCTTGGACGAAGTCCGTGGGACGCGTCGGCATAGCCTGCGGATCCCAGCGGAGCTGGTTGGGTGTGGCAGGTATCTCGTCGAAGACGCTCGCCAGCAGACCATTATCGATCTGCCTGAAGGGACTGTGCATGGCCGCGGGCCGGATGCGGTACAGCCAGGAGCGCCTGTTGGCATCCCGCGGCGCAGTAAACGCCGTTCCCGTGAATTGCTCGGCGTAGAGCCCATAGGGCGGGCGCTGCGGTGCATTCCGTCCGACCGGCAAGGCACCTTCGAGCGCTTCCGTCGCGAACTCGTTCGCGAATCCCGATTGGTATGCCAACGTCTGCGCAGGCGCCGGTCGCGTCTCCGGTGCGGCAGATGACCCCTTACTCATCGTATTCTCCATCTTATGACATGTGCAAGGCGAAGAGCCGGCTCAGGACAGCAATCTCAGCTCGCGTAACCCGGTGGCGGGTTCTTCGAAGCTGCAGCTGCCGAACGACCGCAACGCACCTTGGCGCGTTCGAGTGATCGCCGCCATATCGAACCCATGGTCCCTCCACATGAAACGTCCATTGCTGAGATGGAAGCTATCCCCGCACGCGTCTCCCAGAACGGCAACGAGCTGATCGTCGGACACGGTACGCTCGCAGGCCATGAGGGTTGCAGCGAGCACGTTCAGAAACCCATGCATCGTCGTGCCGCCGTAAACGCCGCACACCGGGTGATGCAGCCCAGCCGTTGCTTTCCACGGTACGTCGTGGTCTCGCATCGCGGTAATGAAGCGAGCGATGATCGCGTTCGAAGGCAGCGCGTCGCGAGTAACCCCGCCGCAGCGCAACTTGGCCCCAACATCCATCGGAACAACGCTTCGCAGAGCAGCCACGGCGCCTGCGAGCAGCATCGGCTCGTCGTCCGATGCCAGCATCCTGGATGACTCGAGAAAGACGTGAAGCGGCTGAGCATCCGCACGGAAGACACCAAGCGTCTCGCAGGCGCGGCGGAGATCTGACGCGGCCACCGCCGCCGATGGGCAACGCATTTCGACCATCGCCACCGTAACGCCGGAATCCTGCGCCTCCGCGAGCGCCGCCGCCGCATCAGCGATGCTTTCGCGGTGATCGAGGTAATCCACCACGATACTGAGCTTCAGCGGGCCCGTGGTCTTGCCGCGTGCCGCCAACAGCTCACGCACTCGTCGCGCTGAGACCACGAACGGGCCTTGCAGGAAGCCTAGGGGGCTTGCGCCATGGATGCCATGCCAGCGCAGCGCGTCCGCCATCGCTGCCTCCTGCGGAGGGAAGAGCGCGGCGTCATCAACGAGCGCCGTGAACAACGTTGTGGCGGCTTGGGTTTGCGCGTGAGACGGCGAGCGGGCCTCCATGAGCGATACCTCCAGGGTTACGAGATCGGAAGTGCCTCAGGCTCTCCCTTACCGAGATAGGCAGCTGCCAATCCCTTGTCGTTTGCGAGATCCGCGGCGTTGCCGGTGGAAGCAACGCGACCGCGTTCAATCACCGCGAAGCGGTCTGCCAACGGCAACGCCGCGAGCGCGTTCTGCTCGACCAGCACGATAGTCGTTCCGTCACGGCGGACAGCATCGAGCGCATCGAAGATCTCGGCCACGACGCGTGGGGCCAGGCCCAAGGACGGCTCGTCCAACAGCAGGAGCGACGGCTTTGCGAGCAGGCCTCGGCCGATAGCGAGCATCTGCTGCTCGCCGCCCGAAAGCGTCCCCGCGCGTTGCCGCGTTCGCTCCTTGAGCCGCGGGAAGAGCGTATAGACGCGATCCAGCTCCGCGGCACTCTTTCCCCTGCGTGCGTAGGCGCCGACTTCGAGGTTGCGAGCGACCGTGAGATCCTCGAAGACATGCCGGCGCTCCGGTACGAGCGCGATGCCGCGACGCACGACCTGCTCTGCCGACAAGCCGTGGATCGGCTGCTCTTGGTACGTGATGCGCCCGGAACGCGGCGCGTACAGCCCCGCGAGCGTCCCAAGCAAGGTCGATTTCCCAGCTCCGTTCGCGCCGACGATCGCGAGGAGCTCGCCCTCATGCACGTCGAGCGTCACGCCGTCCAGCGCACGAACCTCACCGCGATACGTCACGAGATCTTCCACGGCGAGCAGCCGGCGCCGGCCGGTGGAGACAGCTCTGCACGGACGCTCGGCGGATTCCCCGAGGTAGGCTGCAACGACATCCTGATTCTGCTGCACATCTGCCGGCGTCCCGGTCGCAAGAGTCATCCCGCGGTGCAGGACGACGACGCGATCCGACTCCGCCATCACGGTCCGTAAGTCGTGCTCGATCATCAGGATCGTGAGGCCTGTCGCCCGCAGACGCCGGAGCTGCCTGATGAGCGCAGCTACCTCGCTGCGTGAGAGACCGCTGGCGGGCTCATCGAGCAGCAAGAGCTTCGGGTTCGTGGCAAGGGCACGTGCCAGCTCGAGCAGACGCTGCTGCCCGAAGCTCAGATCCTGCGCGCGCGCCTGCTCCTGTCCCGCGAGCCCGGCCTCCGCCAGGAGCTGGCGTGCTTGATCGTACGCCTGCGCGGTACGCACCCCTCGTGCTTCGAGCGCCGCTACGACGTTGTCGATGGCTCGCATACTGCCGAAGACTTGCAGGGTTTGGAACGTCCGCGCCACGCCAAGCCGCGCAATCGCCGAGATGGTCTTGCCGGCGAGCGAATGGCCGTCCAGCCGGATCTCTCCGCTATCCGGAACATAGGCACCCGTGATGAGGTTGAAGACGCTGGTCTTCCCTGCCCCGTTGGGGCCGATGAGCGAAACGAACTCGCCACGACGGACGTCGAAGGAGACACCGTCGACGGCGGCCACGCCGCCGAATCGCTTCCGTGCGGCACGGATCTCCAGCAGAGCAGCGCTCATGATGTGACCTTACCGAGCCAAGCTCCGGCAACGCCCTGGGGCAGCAGCCGTACGACGACGATGAGGATGACGCCAAACGCCACGATCTGCAGCGCGGCTACTGCCGATTGTGCAGTCGACGGGAAGAGATGGCTCCCAAGTGCCTGGAGCGCTTCGTTGGCAATGACGAACAACAGCGCTCCGAAGATCGGGCCTGCGGGCTTCTGGGCTCCGCCCAGGATGACCATCACCAGCAAGAAGATCGACTGCTCAAAGCCGAAGCTGGTCGGCGAGATAAATCCGACGTAAAAGGCGTAGAGCGAGCCCGCAATCGATGCGGCGATCGCGCAGAGCACGAAAGCTTCGAGTTTACGCGTGCGCACCGAGATGCCGATCGAGGCTGCCGCGACTTCGCTTGCGGCGATGGCGCGCATCGCGCGCCCTCGCCAGGATGCGCGCAGTGCCGCCCTCCCGGCAGCCGCCAACAGGACGCACGTCCACGCCAACACGTAGAACGGCACGTCACCTGTGAGGCTCAGTGCCCCGAGATGCAGTTGCGGGTAGTCCCCAAAACCAGAGGGGCCGCCGGTGAGCGACGACGCCTGGTTGAGTATGACAACGAAGATGATGCCCAGGCCAAGCGTAGCCAACGTCAGATAGTGACCACGCAGCCTTAGCGTTGGATATCCAACGATCA
>SCQY01000147.1 GCA_004298665.1 bacterium
GACCTTCGAGTAGACCTTGACGGTGTCGCCGGGGCGAAACTCCGGGACGCTCGCCTTGAGCTGGCCCTCTTGGACCAGCGTAACCGCGTTGCTCATCGATCTGCTCCTGAATGACCCACCGCGACCAGGGAGGCACGCGATAGCGAGCCCCTTCAGGACTGGGCAGCGGGTGCTGATGCCCTATTCGACAACCCCGGTAGTATAGCAAAGGGACGCGCGGGCATCAAGTACGCAAATTAGCTGCGCCTAACCAAAAGAGAGCCCGCCAGGCGGCGGGCTCTCTTTTATGGGTGCCTCCGGCTACTTGGCGGCCGCGGTGCTGCTGCCGTACAGCGCTCCGAGGTCGACCATGGCCTGCTGGAGGACGATGTGGAAGTTCGCATCGGCCTTCGTCCCGTACTTGGCGTCGATGTCATCCATGACTTGGACGTGGATCGGGTGGGTCAGCAGCCGGTCGAAGAGGTACTCGACGTTGAAGTGACCGTTCGCCAGCTCGCCGCCCTTGTAGAGCGCCACGGCAAGCGCCTTGCCGTCCGTGGGAGCCGGCTCCGCAGCCGCGGGAAGCGCTACCTTCTTTTCGGTGACGATCTTCAGCGAATCGTCGACGGCGTAGTTGAACACGGTCAGGAACGATTGCACGTTCGACGATCCGAACTGCTTGCTCAGCTTGGCGACTTCAGCGTGGGTGCTGGCACCGCCGAGCACGCCGACGAGCGTGGAGCTCTGGAAGGACTTGGGGCCGTTGCCGGCCTCGACCAGGGAGAGCGTGAGCGCCAGGTCCGGAGCGCCGGCGTAGGAGTCGGCATGAGCGGCCGAGGCCGCGGGCACGTCGCTGAAGCGGGCATGCCCCGTGGCACCGAATGCGGGCGCAACCAGCGCCAGCGCGGCGAGCGCCGTTCCCAGCGATACGGTGAGTTTAGAAATACGAACCATAACGAAACAACCTCGAAAATTTGAAGCAGAAGTGTATGCCGCGTGCCTAGGCGTGCTTCTTGGGCGCCTGGCGCGCGTTGAATGAAATCACGAGGCGACGATTTGTCGTCAGATGGTGTTCCTCTACTCGCATAACGCGTGACATCGTCCAACGGTTGCCAGGAGCACGGTCCCTTCGCAGGAAAAGGGGCGCCCCGTGATCGAGACGCATCGCTACCGGCGCTTCCTCTATGCCGTCGCGTGTATTGGCCTCTTGGCCGCACTAGCCGTGGCGGCGTGGCGGGTCCATTCGGAGCGCCACGCGCGGCGAGTCGAGATCGCCATGGACGCTGGCGACTTCCTGACGTTCGCCCAATCCTACGGTTACAACCAGCAGGCATTTCTCGTCGCTTTGCGGCGTGCGGGATTGACGTCGCTGGCGGTGACCGAGGAGTTGGGCGGCAACGTCAACGGTTCCGATCACGGCGTGGTCTACTCGGGCCGCCAGCTGCTCGATCAGGCGCAGCTTTCGCCCGTCAGCGACCCCGGTTTCGCCGCCCTGCTGCGCGCCCACCGCGTGCGCAGCGACTGGGTTTACGTGGAGGCCTTCGATCGTTCGACCTTCGAGCGCTATCAGCGTTCGTTGCGCCGTTACTTCGAGCCGCGCGACGTGCTGGCCGTGCGTACCAGCGCGCCATACATCGTGGCCGCCAAGACCGGCCTGGACTTCTTCAATAATCTCGCGCTGGGATTGCCGGACGACCAGCTGGCCCTGGCGCGCAAGCTCCACCTGCTCTTGATTCCGCGCATCCAGAACGACGAGCGTTACACGCCGGCGGCGATCGACGCGATCTTCGCCGACTTCATGCGCCACGGGCGCGTCTCGACGGTGATCTTCTTCGGCTTGCGCAATCAGGTGCTGGGTTTTCCGGACAAACTCCCGGCGACGGCGGCGGCCTTCAGGCGCTCGCGGGTCAACTTCGGCACCATCGAAGTCTACTCGAAGGACCAGGTGCAGAAGGGCAACCTCGGTCTGGCGCGCGAGATCCCGCATCAGGTGGTGCGCGTCCAGGCGATCGCCAAGCTCGAACTGGACAAGCTCGACCTGCCCACCGTCGTCTCGCGCTACAGTTTAGGTGCGCGCGAGCGTAACGTGCGCGTGATCTATCTGCGCCCCTTCCAGCACGAGTACCAAGGCAAGTCGATCGAAGCCACCAACGTGGCGATGGTCAGCGAGATCAAGGACGCGCTCGAGCGCGACGGGCTGCGCACGGGGCGGGCCACGCCGTTTGCCCGTTCGCGTCTGGAAAGCGTGATGGAGGCGCTGGCGGAGATTGCGGCGCTTGCGGTGCCTGCCGGTTTCCTGCTGTTGATCGAGGCGCTGCGCGCCAACTCCCGCGAACGCGAGGCCGGCGAAATGCTGCCTCCGGCCGTGGCCCGCTGGGCCCTGGCGCTCTTCGTCGCGACGGTGGTCCTCATGCTCGGCACGCTGGCCATCGGCCACGGCCTGCTGGGCCGCAAGCTAGCTGCGCTGGCCGGCGGCTTGACCTACGGGACGCTGGCGTTCACGACGTTGGCGGAGACCTTCCGCGGCAGCCCCGCCGCGCGCACCGGTGCCGCCTTGACGGCGGGTCTTCGCGCCTTGCTGGCAGCTATCGGAACGGCACTGCTGGGGGCGCTCCTGGTGGTGGGTCTGCTCTCGCATCCGCTCTTCATGACGGAAGTCGAGGCCTTCTCCGGCGTCAAGCTGCTGCTGCTGGTGATCCCGCTGGCGGCACTAGCGATCGCCCTCTACTCGCCGCGCTTCGGCGAGCCGCTGACCTCACAGAGCCTCCTCTCCCCGGTGCGCGTCTGGCAGTTGCTCGCGGGGGTTGCCATCGTCGCCCTGGGCGGGCTGATCGCGATACGCTCGGGCAACCAGAGCGACATCGGTCCCTCGGCTATCGAGACGCACCTGCGCTCGGGGCTGACGCATCTGCTGGCGGTGCGCCCGCGCTTCAAGGAGTTCGTGATCGGCTGGCCGGCGATACTGGCGGCTGCGGCGCTCTGGCCGAGCCACCGCCGCTGGCTGACCTGGCTCTTGGCGCTGGGCGCCGGGGTGGGTCTGGGCGACGTCGTGGATACCTTCTCCCATCTGCACACGGCGCTCTGGGTCGGCGCGCTGCGCATCGCCAACGGCCTGGTGCTCGGGGTGGTGATCGGAGCGATCGTGGTCTGGCTCTACCGGCGCAACGTGACGAAGGCCCCAGCGGTCGAGTGAGGGTTCTGCTCTCCGGGTACTACGGTTTCGGCAACCTCGGCGACGAGGCGCTGCTGGCGGAGATCGTGCGCAACGTGCGCGGCCGTTTCCCGGGCGTGGAGATCGTCGCCCTCTCGGCCGATCCGCCCGCCACGGCCCGCGCTTACGCCATCGAAGCGGCGCCGCGCTGGGATTTGGGCGCAGTACGCCGCGAGATCGCCGCCGCGGACGTCTTCCTCTCCGGAGGCGGCGGCCTGCTGCAGAACGCCACCAGCCTGAAGAGCCTGCTGTACTACGCGGGCTTGGTGCGTCAGGCGGTCCGCGCGCACAAGGTGGTTGGCATCTTCGCGCAGTCGATCGGCCCGCTGGACTTCTGGGGCAAGGGCATCGTACGCGAGTTCTGTAAGGGCGTCACGTTCGCGACCGTGCGCGACGAGGAGAGCCGCGCGCTGCTCACCTCGCTTTTGCCCGGCGTCCCCGTCGAACGTACGGCCGACCCCGTCTTTCTCTACGATGCCCCGGAGGGCGGCGCGGAAGAGGCGCTGACGCGCGAGGGCTTGGGAGCGGCCGCGCAGCCGCTGGTGATCGCCTGCGTGCGCAAGACATCGGCCCCTGGCGAGGTGACGCTGCGCGTGGCGGCCGCCGTCGACGCGCTCGCGGCCCAAGGCGCCCACGTCGCGTTCCTGCCCTTTCAGCTGCCCGAGGATGCCGAAGCCGCCACGGACGTGATCCGCAAGTGCCGCTCGACGCCCACGTTGCTGCCGGGCGGTGATCTCGATAGCGTGGCGCGTGCCATCGCCTCGGCGCAGGCGGTGATCGGCGTGCGCCTCCACTCGCTCATCCTCGCGGCACGCTTTGGCGTGCCGTTCGCAGCCGTCACCTACGATCCGAAAGTCCGCGCGCTGCTGAACCTGCTCGAATACCCGCTCCCCGCGCTGTGGGATCCCGGTGCGCGCAAGGGCGACGGCGAGTTCGCGGCGAGCCTTGCCGCGCAACTATGGAGCGAACGTGACGCACTGTCCGCGCATCTGCGTGCGCGTCTGCCGCAGATGCAGCGCGCGGCGCGCGAGAACTTCGAGATCATAGCGCGCTACACGTAGGTTCGTGCCGTCAACAGCCGAACATCCAAGTATGGCGCAACTCTTGCGCGGCTCCGTCTGGATCGGTCGCTGTTTTGGTATCCGCGTCGGCATTCACCCGTCGTGGCTGCTGGTGTTCGCGCTCGTCGTCTGGACGCTTACCAGCTCGTTCGCCGATCTCGGCGCGGCGCATGCGCTCGCCCTTGCGATCGTTACAGCCTTGGGATTCTTCGGCAGCGTCGTCGTCCATGAGTTCGCCCATGCGCTCGTCGCGCGCCGCTTCGGCGTAGCCACGCTCTCCATTCGTCTCTTCTTGTTCGGCGGCGTGGCCACGATCGCTACGGAGCCGCCTTCGCCGGGTGCCGAGGCGGCGATCGCGTTTGCCGGGCCGCTCTGCAGCGCGATGCTGGCCGGCGTCTGCGGGCTGAGCCTCGAGATCGTCCGGCATACAGGCGGGGAGCCGCACTTCGCGCTCGTGCTGATGGCTCTCGCGGCGGCCAACGCCGTGCTAGCCGCCTTCAACTTGCTGCCTGCCTTCCCAATGGACGGAGGGCGCATCTTGCGCGCCGCCGTCTGGCGTCTGCGCGGCGATCACGCGGCCGCGACGCGCTTGGCCTCGGTGGCCGGGATGGGCTTCGCGCTGGCTCTGGGGCTGCTGGGTGCGGGCCTTGCTTGGCACACGCACCACTGGGAGTCGCTCTGGTACGTTGCGCTGGGCGGGTTCGTCTCTATCGCCACGATCCAGAGCTATCAGCGGGCTCGCTGCGAGGGCTGCGACGCTGCCGCCGGGGGGAGCAAGGGCGCGCCGTAGCGTAAGCCTGCCGCTTAATGGCGACCGAAGCGACGAAGAAACCCGACTACCGGAAGACGCTCAACCTCCCGCAGACCGATTTCCCCATGAAGGCGGATCTGCCGCAGCGCGAGCCTGCGCGCATCGCGTGGTGGGCGGAGCACAGAGTCTACGAGCGTCGCCTGGAGGCTAATGCAGGCGCCGAGCCGTGGATTCTCCACGACGGCCCGCCGTACGCCAACGGCGGCCTCCACATGGGCCACTTCCTCAACAAGGTCCTCAAGGATATCTTCGTCAAGGTCCACCTGCTGGACGGTCAGGGCTCGCGCTTCGTCCCCGGCTGGGACATGCACGGCCTGCCTATCGAGATCGAGACCCTCAAGCACCTCGGCGTCCACTTCCGCAGCGTGCCGCCTGCCGAGCTGCGCGAGAAGTGCCGTGAGCGCGCGCTGCACTGGCTGGGCGTCCAGCGCGACCTCTTCATGCGAATGGGCTGCTTCGGTCTCTGGGAGACGCCCTACCGCACGATCGACCCCTCGTTCGAAGGAACGATCGTCGATGCGCTCGCCGACCTCGCCAAACAGAACTACCTCTACAAGGGCCTGCGCTCGACCTACTGGTGCCCCACCGATGAGACGGCATTGGCCGACGCGGAGATCGAGTATCGCGATCACATCTCGCCGTCGGTCTACGTTCGCTTCCCAACCGATGCCGTCCAGCGCGGTGACCTGCTCTCGCGCTTCGACGGCGAGTTGGATGGAGCCGGCGATCTTCCGTTGGCGGTAATGTGCTGGACCACCACGCCGTGGTCGCTCCCCGGGACCGTGGGTGTGGCCTTCAATCCCGAGGCGGAGTACGGCCTCTTCCGCTTCCGCCATGCCGACGGCGACGAAGATCTGCTGATCTTCGCCACGGCCCTCTTGGAGAGCGTGTTGGCGCTGGTTCCCGGCACGACGGCGCAGACGTTGGCGACCACGACGGGTGCGCGCATGGTTGGCGGCGCCGTCCGCCATCCGTTCATGGAGTTCATGGTACGCCTGGTCGACGCGCCCTACGTCGAGCTGAGCACGGGCACCGGCGCGGTGACGACGGCCCCCGGCCACGGCCCCGAGGACTTCGATACCGGCGTGCGTTGCGGCTTACCGATCATCACGCCCGTCGACGAGCGCGGCCGCTTCACGGCGGAGGCCGGTCCCTTCCAAGGTCTCAACGTCTTGCGCGACGCCAACGCGAAGATCGTCGAGCACTTGCGCGCCAGCGGCGCGCTCTACTTCCAACTCGACTATTCGCACAGCTACGCGCACTGCTGGCGATGCCACAATCCCGTGATCTTCCGCGCCACCTCGCAGTGGTTCATGGCGCTCGACGTCAACCGGCTGCGCCAGCGCACGATGGAGCAGGTGGGCGACGTCGTCTGGCATCCCGCGTGGGGCGAAGAGCGCATGCGCCAGATGATTGCGAACCACCCGGACTGGTGCCTCTCGCGCCAGCGTACCTGGGGCACTCCCATTCCGGCATTCGATTGCGAGGAGTGCGGCAAGGAGATCCTCGACGCGCGCGTGGCGCACCACATCGCGGGACTCTTCCGCGAGCGCGGCGCCGTGATCTGGTGGACGTGGGAGGCGGACAAGCTCTTGCCCGCCGACTTCCGCTGTCCGCAGTGCAGCTCCGCGCATCTGAAGAAAGAGATGAACATCGTCGACATCTGGTTCGAGTCGGGTGTGACGCACTTGGCGGTGCTCGGCTCGGAGCAGATGCCATGGCCCGCCAACGTCTACCTCGAAGGCAGCGATCAGTATCGCGGCTGGTTCCGCAGCAACCTCATCACCGCGATGGCCATCAAAGGCGCCCCGCCGTACCGCGAAGTGGTCTCCACCGGCTGGGTGGTCGATCCCGAAGGCCGCGCCATGCACAAGTCGGCCGGCAACTACATCGCGGCCGACGACGCCATGAACACGTACGGCGCCGACGTGATGCGCCTTTGGGTGGCCTCCGTCGACTACGAAGCCGATGTGCGCGTCGGTACGTCGATTCTAGCCAACGTCGGCGAAGTCTACCGCAATCTGCGCAACCGCGTGCGCTTCATTCTCGGCAACCTCTTCGATTTCACTCCGCAGGCGGCGCTGGCTCCAAGCGAGCTGCACCCGATCGACCGTCTGGCCATAGCTGCCGCCAACGCGCTGGCCGACCGCTGCGCGAGCGCCTACCGCGAGTATCGCCTTCACGACGTCTACCTCGCGCTCTCCGCGTTCGTCAACGACGATCTCTCCGCGTTCTACCTCGATGCGCTGAAGGATCGTCTCTACTCCAGTGCCGCCGGTTCACCGCGGCGCCGCAGCGCCCAGACGGCGCTCTGGCACATCGCCACCACGCTGCTTGCCCTCTATGCCCCCGTGCTCTCGTTCACGGCTGAGGAGGCATGGCAGATCGTGCCCCAGGCGTTGCGCGAAGGGCGCGACTCCGTCTTCTTCCTGAATCTCGCCGCTGCGCACGCCGCATCGCCGGAAGGCGACCTAGCGCTCTGGGAGCGGCTCAAGAGCATGCGCTCCCAGGTCAAAGCGCAGACGGCGGTGGACGCCAAGGACTTCGAGTTGCGCGCGGTCGTCAGCGCGGATGCGCAGACGGCCGGCGCCTTGCAGGCGCTGGGTGACGATCTGCGCGAGGCGCTGGTGGTCTCGGCGCTGAGCGTGGACGTTCGCGGCGAAGACGTGGAGATCGAGCTGCAGCGCGCCGACGGCGCGAAGTGCGCGCGCTGCTGGAAGTACCTGGAGCTGGGCGTCGACGCCAGCTATCCGCTCATCTGCGGTCCCTGCGCCGAGGTGGTGCGCTCGCTGGAGGTCTAGGCTTTTACCGCCGCTCGCGGATACTTCACGTTCACCCAGACCAGCATCACCGCGCCGATGATGATCTGGGGAACGGCCAGCAGCTGCCCGCCGGTGAGCCCCATGACGTAGAAGCCGGGCTCGCGGAAGAACTCGGCGATCGTGCGCGTTACCCCGTAGTAGGTGAACCAGAACCAGAAGAGGCTTCCTTCGGCGAGGTTCAGCCGGCGCACGGCGAAGAGCAGCGGCAGCGCCAGGATGTCGAGCGCGCCCTCCATGAGCTGCGAAGGCCAGCGGTAGCCGGGAAAGTTGGGAAACTGCACGCCCCACGGATCGCTCTCGGGGACGATGCGCCCGGGGAGCTCGTCGTTGATGAAGTTGACGACGCGCGTGAGCGCGATACCGATCGGCAGCAGCATGACGATCTCGTCGCCGAAGAGCCGGTAGCTCAGTCCGGGGTGTTTGCGCAAGAAGAGCAGACCGGCGATCACCACGCCCAGCAGCCCTCCGTGAAAGGCCATGCCGCCCTGCCAGACGGCGATGAAGTCGATAGGGTGGGCGAGGTAGCTTCCGAAGTTGTGGTTGGTGATGATGTCGGCGATGACGAAGAGCGTGCGCCCGCCTACGATCACGCCGATCAGCGCATAGATCATGAAGTCCTGGATCGCCTCCGCGCTCAGCCCAAGAAGGGCGCGCGAGGCGGGGCGAGTCAGCCAGGCATAGACGCAGAGGAAGCCTACCAGGTAGGAGATGCCATACCAGTGGACGGCCAGCGGTCCCAAGTGGAACGCGATAGGGCTAATGTTCGGGTAGGTGATGTAGTGCTGCATTGCTACGGCGGGACCCTCCGGCGGCCATCCGCGGGCGCAACACAGGCGCACGCTTCCCGATGTCGTACCATACGGGCGATGGCCACCCCACGATCAACGTTGCTCTCGAGAGCGTTCGTGCGCCTCGTTTCCTG
>SCQY01000148.1 GCA_004298665.1 bacterium
AGCGCGGACTGCCCGTCAACGCTGACGTCGGCACCGCTCCAACGGCGTTGAAACGAGCCTTCGATGGGCTCCACGGCGATCACGTCGGCACCCAGATCCGCGAGGATCTGTATTCCCAGCGGCCCCATCAAGAAATGGTTGAAGCTGATGACGCGAATGCCGCCCAGTAAGTCCATGGTCAGTTGACGCCCCCGCAGATGAGAATGATGCTCTAGACGCCGAGCAGGCGAACCTGAAGCGCGCGATCTCGCTGCAAGGCATCGGCTTCGGTCTCGCATGCGATGCTGCCGTTCACCATGACGTAGGCGCGATCGGCAATCTCAAGCGCCAGGTCAACCCGCTGCTCGACGATCAAGATGCTGGTGCGCCCGCGGAACCGCTCCACCGCGGCTTTGACTTCCGCCACCACGGCCGGCGCCAAGCCTTCGAACGGTTCGTCCAAGAGCACGAGGCGTGCGGGCGCCATCAAGGATCGGGCGATTGCCAGCATCTGCTGCTCGCCGCCGCTGAGGTTCTGGCCAAGCGCGCCCATGCGCGTTGCCAGCCGCGGGAAGATGTCAAACGCCTCGTCCAGCGTCCAGCCTCCAGCCCGCTGCGCCAGCTTCAGATTGTCGACTACCGTCAAGTTCGGGAAGATGCGCCGCCCCTGCGGCACGGCCGAGATGCCGGCACGGTTGATCCGGTCCGGCGACCAATGCGTGATCTCCGATTCCTCGAACCGCAGGCTGCCCGCGATGGGCTTGACTACACCCATGATCGTGTAGACGGTGGTCGTCTTGCCGACGCCATTGCGCCCCAGCAGCGCAACCGCCTCGCCCTCTCTGACGGTGAGGCTCACTTGGTTGAGGACGCGGCTGCCGCCGTAGCCCGCATCGACGTCTTTCAGCTCCAGCAGCACGCTGCCGATGCTCTGCGCGTTGCGCAGCGGCGCCGCCGCGTACGGCTGGTTCTTCTCGTACTCGCTGCCGAGGTAGGCGCTGACGACTTCGGGATGGTTGACCACTTCGTCCGGCCGGCCTTCGACGATCACTCTTCCCTGGTGCAAGACGGTGATGCAGTCGGACAGCGACACCACGCGATCGATATCGTGCTCGATCAGCAAGATGGTGTGATTGCCAGCAAGATGACGGATGAGCGCGCTGATCCGCTCGCGATCGGCATCCGTGAGACCGGCCAGCGGCTCGTCCAGCAAGAGCAGCTCCGGCTGACAGGCCAGTGCCATCGCAATGTCCAGCAGCCGCTTCTCTCCATGCGGAAGATTCCCCACAACTTCCGCGGCCTTCTCCTCCAGCCCCACGGTCCGCAGCAGCGCCCAGGTTCTCTCGACGACGTCACGCAGAGCGTATGCATCGCACAGCAGCGAGGCGCGCCGCGGCGAGCGGCTCTGCGCGGCAATGCGCAGCGTCTCGAACACCGTGAGGTTCCTGCCGACGCTTACCACTTGGAACGACCGCGACATGCCGCTCATGGCGCGCTGGTACGCCGGCTGAGCGCTCACGTCGTCGCCCTTGAAGATCACGCTTCCGGCATCTTGCGCCAACAGACCCGTCAGCATGTTGAAGAGCGTCGTCTTTCCGGCGCCGTTGGGCCCGATGATGCTGTGGATCTCGCCCTGCTGTACTTGCAGATCGATGCGGTCCGCCACCACGAGGTTCCCGAAGCGCTTTTCCAAACCGCGTACGGCCAGGATCGGACCGTCGCCGCCCCACGACGGATGCACGCTCTCCAAGTCGCCGCCGCTGCTTGCGGCCGGCGGCACGTCGTCCTGGGTCAGCCGCCAGCGCGCGCCAGCGCGGGTCAGCCGAGACCAGATTCCGGAGAGCCCTTCGGGCGAGAACAGAACCACCAGCACGAGGACCGCGCCGAAGATGAGCCACCAGTGCTCCGTGTAGGCACTGAGCGAATTGCTCAGCCAGATGTAGATGATCGCTCCCCACAACGGGCCGAGAAAGTAGTTCATCCCGCCCAGCAGGGTCATCATCACGGGGTCACCGGCGTGCTGCCAGTTGAGGTTGTCGGCATAGACGCCGCGTATCAGGTAGGTGAGCAGTCCGCCGGCCAGACCAATGAACGTCGCGGAGAGGATGAACGAGCCCATCTTGTACCAGAACGGATTGTAGCCCAGGCACTGCACGCGCTGCTCGTTATCCCGGATGGCCTGAAGAACGCGCCCGAACGGCGAGTGCACGATTCGGAAGAGTACGAACACAGCGGCATAGACGACCACCGCGCAGAACGCGTAGAACACTCCCTCGCTTGGGAACGTGGCGCGGTGAATGCCCTGCAGGCCGTTCTCGCCGCCGGTCAACGACGTCCAGTGAAACGCGATCTCGTAGAAGAGCTGCGTGAAGGCCAGCGTCAAGAGCGCGAAGTAGAGACCACGCCGCCGCAAGATGAGGAAGCCGAGCACGACGCCGATCAGCGCCGCCGCGGCCGTGGCCAGCACCAGTCCAAGCGCGATGTTCTGCGTGAGATGGATCGCCGTCAGCGCTGCCACGTAACCGGCCACGCCGAAGAACGCTGAGGAGCCGAACGACGTCATGCCCGTGTAGCCCAAGAGCACGTTGAACGCGATGCCGTAGAGGGCGTAGATGGCGATCTGCGTCGCCAAGCTCATCGGCGATCCCATAACGTGGAAGAGAAGCGGCAATGCTATCAGCGCGGCGCCCAGGATGACCATGGGGTGTCTCATGGCCTTCATCACTCGAAGCGCTCCCAACGCTCGCCAAAGAGGCCGCGCGGCCGCGCAAGCAAGACCAGAGCCATCAAGACGTACATCACGGCGTTGGCGGCCGCCGGCATGAACTGAATGGTCAAGGCCACCGCCAC
>SCQY01000149.1 GCA_004298665.1 bacterium
GTCGACATGAGGCATTGATTGGCGACAACGCCTTCGACGTGCCGTTCGTCGCCAGGATGAAGCGCGTTGTAGGCGGCCGTACCCTGGGCGATCGCGCTGGCCATGGCCGGCATCGCCATCATAGCGTGCGCCGAGTCTGCCTCGAGGCCGCCGCC
This sequence comes from bacterium, assembly GCA_004298665.1. GTDB lineage: Bacteria > Vulcanimicrobiota > Vulcanimicrobiia > Vulcanimicrobiales > SCRA01 > SCRA01. The sequence continues at coordinate 156 of SCQY01000149.1, forward strand.
GTCGCCCCCGCCATGATCAACGAGCTCGATCCAGACCGCCTGCTGGCCGCCGCGCGCGTGGGCCGTCTCCAGCGTGCGTTCGACGAAACGCGAGAGCTCGGCTGGGGAGGCCATGTCGGCGGCGGCGCGGCGGCTCCACTGCGCCTTGCCGTCCGCGATCGTGCCGTCCTCCGTGTGCAGCGCGCCGTTTGGCGTGCCCTGGCGCGTCGTGTCTTCCACGGCGAAGGTCAGGTGCGCATCCTCCGCCGAGGCGCGCCGTGCCGAGGCGACGGCGGCCGACTGCACGCGGTCCAGGTTGTTGTCGCCGTCTCGGTAGATACCGTAGACGACGTCGCGCGGCGACTTGGGGCCGCGCTCCCGAGCGATCTCGATCAACGATGTCCTCCACGAGAGAGTGAGGGGTTGCCTCTTCTCTCTGCGTCGACGCAGCTCGTTGGAAAGTCCCTTGTTGCCGGGCCCCCGACGTGGGCATATGAGCCATACAAGAGCGACGGGGTATAGGCACATGCCGCGTACATCCTTACCATCCACCATGACGCGCGGATCGATGCTGCAAGGCACAGGCGTTCTCATGGGGACGCTCGCTGCGTCTTCGGTACTCGCAAACCTTGCGCCGAGCCGCGCGTGGGCTCTCCCGCTCCACGCCCTCTCGCAGGCGGAAGGCGAAACGATTCTGCAATTTGGGCGCGTCTTGTATCCGCATAAGACGCTGCCGACCGCCGTCTACGCGCTGCTGGTCAAAGATCTCGACGCGGAGGCCGCGCGCGACGCGAGCGTAGCAACTCTCCTGCGCGAAGGCAGCGCCTCGCTCGATGCAGCGTCCGGCGGGAAGTTCACCTCCGCCTCATCCGCAAAGCGCCTGGCGGCCGTCAAGCACATCGAAGGCACGCCGTACTTCTCCAAGGTTCGCTCGACATGCATCACTTCGCTCTATAACAACGAGATGGCGTTCGCGCACTTCGGCTACGAAGGTCCCTCGTGGCCCAAGGGCGGGTATTTGCACCGCGGCTTCGATGATCTCACCTGGCTGCCCAAACCTCCAGCGAGCGCGAGCCCGCCCGCCGGCTGATTCCCGGCTCCTTGCGATTTCGGTAGAGGAGACGTCATGACGCGCTTCGATCTCAATGACGACTCAGTAGTGGTGATCGTCGGCTCCGGCGCCGGCGGCGGTACGCTGGCGAACGAGCTGACGCAGAAAGGCGTGAAGGTCGTGCTCCTCGAGGCGGGCAAGCGCCAATCGAGCGCTGCGTTCGTCAACGACGAGTGGGCCTCGTTCGGTCAGCTTGCATGGCTCGATAAACGGACGACTTCCGGTTCGTGGCAGGTCGCCAAGGACTTCCCGAACCTCCCTGCATGGGTCTGCAAGACCGTCGGCGGTACGACCACCCACTGGGCGGGCGCGTCATTGCGCTTCCAGGAACATGAGTTTCGCGCTCGCTCGACGTACGGCGGCGTCCAAGGTGCGAACCTGCTGGACTGGCCGTTGACGTTGGCCGAGATGGAGCCGTTCTACGCGCGTGCGGAGTCCAAGATGGGCGTCACGCGCACCAACGGCATCCCCGGCCTCCCCGGCAACAACAACTTCAAAGTCATGTACGCCGGTGCGCAGAAGCTGGGCTACAAAGAGTGCCATACCGGCCGGATGGCCATCAACAGCCGGCCGCGCGACGGGCGGACGAGCTGCCTGCAGTTGGGCTTCTGCTTCCAGGGATGCAAGTCCGGGGCGAAGTGGTCGACGCTCTACACGGAGATCCCCAAAGCCGAGGCTACCGGCAAGCTCGATCTGCGCACCGAGTCCCACGTCCTATCCATCGAGCACAATGGCGCAGGCAAGGTCACGGGCGTCGTCTACGCCGATGCCGGCGGTGCGCACCAACTCCAGAAGGCGCGTGTGGTTGCCGTTGCGGGAAACTCCATCGAAACGCCGCGGCTCCTGCTCAACTCTTCCTCGAGCACGTTCCCCGACGGGCTGGCGAACAGCTCGGGCATGGTCGGGCGCAACTACATGCGCCACATGACCGGATCGGTGTATGCGATCTTCGAGAAACCGGTGCACATGTATCGCGGCACGACGATGGCCGGGATCGTGATGGACGAAGCGCGCTTCGAGCCCAAACGGGGCTTTGCCGGCGGGTACGAGATGGAGACGATCTCGCTAGGTCTCCCGTTCTTCGCGGCCTTCCTGAAGCCCGGAGCGTGGGGCACCGACTTCACGCATTTCATGGACAACTATACGCGCATCGCCGGCATGTGGCTGGTGGGCGAGGACATGCCGCGTGACACCAATCGCGTGACGCTGAGCGCCGACGTCAAGGACCAGTACGGCCTGCCGGTTCCCAACGTGCACTACGACGACCATCCCAACGACGTCGCGATGCGCGGCCACGCCTTTAGGCAGGGCGAGCGCCTCTACCAAGCCGTCGGCGCGACCAAGACGATGCGTACCCCACCCTATCCCTCGACGCACAATCTCGGTACCTGCCGGATGAGCGACGACCCCAAGCTCGGCGTCGTCAACAAACACGGGCAGACCCACGACATCGCGAACCTCTTCGTTTCGGACGGCAGCCAGTTCACGACGAGCGCGGCCGAGAATCCGACCATGACGATCGTGACGCTGGCCATCCGCCAGTCGGAATACATCGCCGAGGCAATGAGCAAGCAAGAGGTCTAGCGGTTACTTCTTTCGTAATGTTCCAGCGCTGCGTGCGCGTTGGAGCATATGGTGCCGCTCGACATCGAAGATTCTCGTCAGCTTCTGGACTATCTGCGCCGAACGGGACGCATCGCGGCCCATGAGATGCCGCAGGTGCGCGTCCTCGGCGGCGGCGTCTCCAACCGTACGGTACTCCTGGTGCGCGAGAGCGGCGAAGCTTGGGTCCTCAAACAGGCGCTGGCCAAGCTGCGCGTCGCCGTCGATTGGTATAGCGATCCGCTACGCATCCATCGCGAGGCGTTGGGCCTGCGCCGCCTTGCGGAGCTTGCCCCGCCCGGCAGCATCACGCCGTTTCTCTTCGAGGATCTCGAAGAGCATCTCTTCGCGATGGCGGCAGTGCCGCAGCCGCACGAGAATTGGAAGAGCATGCTGCTGGCCGGCCGTATCGAGGACGACCACGTTCGGCAGTTTGGCACGCTGCTGGGTACGATGGAGCATCGTGCGTGGGAACAACGTGAGGTGCTGGCTCCGGCGTTCGAGGACCGCTCGTTTTTCGAATCGCTCCGGCTCGAGCCGTATTACGCCTACACGGCCGAGCAGATCGAGCCCGCCCGGGCCTTTCTACGTGAGCTGATCGAGGAGACGCGCAGCCTTCGTCTCACGCTCGTCCACGGTGACTACAGCCCGAAGAACGTGCTCGTGCACGACGGGCGCCTGGTCTTGCTGGATCACGAGGTGATTCATTTCGGCGATCCCGCGTTCGATCTCGGCTTCAGCTTGACGCATCTGCTCAGCAAGGCGCATCATCTGCCCGCATACCGTGGCGCCTTCGCACGGGCGGCACGCATCTACTGGGAAGCCTACCTTCGCGCGCTTGGTGAGGTGCCGTGGCGCGCGGGGCTGGAAGCACGAGCCATCGCCCACACGATGGCCTGTCTGTTGGCACGTGTTGCGGGGCGCTCGCCTCTCGAGTATCTCGATGATGGTGAGCGCTCCCGCCAACGCGCCGCCGTACTGGCGCTCATCGACGCACAACCGCAGACGCTCGACGCGCTCATCGAGCGCTTTCTCTCCGCCATCGCGTCGAACGGAGTGAGAGACCGCTGACGAGGCAGGCGGATCGCTAGGCCGGGGAGGGCTCGGGAGTCGGCTTGGGCCTGCGATGACGCCGCCCGGTTGCGGACGATTGACCGCTCGAGGGCGACGTGTTCGGCTGGGCCTTAGATCTCAGTGTGCCGGAACTCGCCATCTTGTCGCCGTCGGCCTTCGCGGCGGATTCGCACTGGTACATGCCGTGTTTGGTCTTGCCGTAATACTTGTCACCCGACATGTGATAGACTTTGCTGCTCGTGTTGACCCAGACGACCGGGTCGTCTGACTTGCACGTGGGCATCGTGGAGCTGGATGACGTGCCTCTCGCGAACGCCGGTGCGGCACTGAACGCGACGAGCGCGATGGCGGCGATGATCTTGCGATACATGAGGCCTCCTCCCGGGTGAAGGAACCGCATCTGAGCGCGGTACGGGGTCGCATGGGCGGAATGTTCCGTCGGTGCTCACCGATTCCCAACGGGCCGGTTCCTTGCTATTGTAGGGAGGTGAGGGGAGAACGATGCCGACGATTCGCGCGCTGAGCGCATTAGAGATATTGGACAGCCGAGGGCGGCCCACCGTCAAGGCATACTGCGAGCTCGAAGGCGGGGTCCGGGCAGCGGCGTCGGTGCCGTCGGGCGCCTCGACGGGGCGTGCCGAAGCCCACGAGCTGCGCGATGGTGATCCCGCGCGCTACGGCGGCTTGGGATGCCGGCATGCCGCAGCCAACGTGGAGACGGAGATCGCGCGGGCGCTTGCCGGATGTGCGTTCGGCGATCAGCGCGAGCTGGACGCGGCGCTCGTCGCGCTCGACGGTACGGCGAACAAGTCACGCTTGGGAGCCAATGCGCTCCTCGCCGTCTCGATCGCATTCGCGCGCGCCCACGCTGCCCAGCTCGGACTCCCGCTCTACCGACACTTTGCCGATCTCGTAGGCCGCCCGCTGCGCACGCTGCCGCGCCTCACGATCAACCTCTTCAGCGGCGGAAAACACGCCGGCGGGCAGGTGGCGATCCAGGACGTCCTTGTCGTTCCCGTTGCGGCGCGCACCATCGACGAAGGGCTTGCCGCCGTCTACGCCGTCTACCAGGCGGCGGCGGCGCTGAGCGCCCAGCGCTACCACGCACGTGCTCTGACGGCGGACGAAGGCGGGTTGGCTCCGCCTTTCGAGGGCGTCGAGGCGATGCTGGAGACGGCCGTGGCCGCCATCGAGCGCGCAGGCCTCGTACCCGGACGAGACATAGCCCTCGCCGTGGACGTCGCTTCGAGCCACTTCTATCGCGCGGGCTGCTACGAACTCGACGGTGCTGAGCTCAGCGCGGAGCAGATGATCGACCGCATCATTCAGTGGGTTGCACGCTATCCCATCATCAGCGTGGAGGACGGACTCGCCGAAGACGACTGGGCACATTGGCCGCCGCTGCGCAGCGCACTGACGGCGCGCGCGCTGACGCTGGGTGACGATCTCCTATGCACCAATCCCGAGCGTATCGCGCGCGCCGTCGCCGCGCAGGCAGCCGATGCATTGTTGCTCAAAGTGAATCAGATTGGAACGCTCTCCGAGGCGGCGCACGCGTATGCTCTCGCGCGCGAGGCAGGCTGGCGCGTCACGGTGAGCGCACGCAGCGGCGAAACCGAGGACCACTGGCTGGCCGATCTCGCAGTGGGCTGGGGCGGCGACCAGATCAAGGTCGGCTCCGTCACGCACTCGGAGCGGCTAGCGAAGTACAACCGTCTGCTGGAGATCGAGCGCGAGACGCGCTTGCCGGTGACGGCTTGGCCGAACGGCTGACGCGTCGAACGCGTCA
>SCQY01000150.1 GCA_004298665.1 bacterium
CGCGCAGAAGGAGTGGATCTTCCCGCCGCGGCCGCACATGCGCGTGATCGTCGACATGATGCGCTTCACCCGCGACCGCATGCCGAAGTTCAACCCCATCTCGGTCTCCGGCTATCACATCCGCGAAGCCGGATCGACGGCGGTGCAGGAACTGGCCTTCACGCTGGCCGACGGCTTCGCTTACGTGGAAGCGGCCATCGAGAGCGGGATGGACGTCGACTCGTTTGCGCCGCGCATCTCGTTCTTCTTCAATTCGCACATCGACTTCTTCGAGGAGATATGTAAGTTCCGCGCGGCACGCCGCATCTGGGCACGCCGCATGCGCGAGAAGTACGGTGCCAAGGACCCGCGCTCGTGGACGCTGCGTTTCCACACGCAGACGGCGGGCTGCAGCGCCACGGCCCAACAGCCCGAGAACAACATCGTGCGCGTCGCCTTCGAGGCGATGGCGGCGGCTTTGGGCGGAACGCAGTCCCTGCACACCAACTCGATGGACGAAGTGCTGGCGCTGCCAACCGAGAAGTCGGTGGAGATCGCCCTGCGCACGCAGCAGGTGCTGGCCTACGAGACCAATGCCACCAACGTGATCGACCCGCTGGGCGGCTCGTACTACGTGGAGGCGTTGACCGATCAGATGGAGCGCGCGGCGGAAGAGTACTTCGCGCGCATCGAGGAGTTCGGCGGTGTGATCCCCGCCATCGAAGCGGGTTTCTTCCAGCGTGAGATCGCCGACGCGTCCTACCAGTATCAGCGCTCGCTGGAGACCAAGGAGCGCGTCATCGTCGGCGTCAATGCCTTTGAGAAACCCGGCGAGAAGCCCCCGATCGATTTGCTCAAGATCGACCGCAAGATCGAGCTGGAGCAGGCCGACCGTGTGCGCAGCGTTCGCGCTTCGCGCGACGCGGCGCGCGTGGAGGAGACGCTGGCTGCGCTGCGGCGTGCCTGCGAAAGCAAGGACGCGCCGTTGATGGAGACGATACTGGACGCGGTGCGCGCGCTGGCCACGGAAGGCGAGATCGTGGAGACGATGGTGGACGTCTACGGGCGCTACACCGAGATGCCCGCCTTCTAGGCAATCTCCGATGTTCGGCCATACCGGCCTTGCCGAGCGGCTCACGTACCTGCAAGTACACCGCGCCGCTAGGCGCCTTGGTCTGAACGAACATCGAAGATTGCCGGGAAGTGGCGTCATGGAGGCAGGAGCATGCAGACTATCGAGATTACTCCGGAGCGCGAGCGTGAGTTGCGCGCGCGCCTGACGGAGTTCACCAACAAGCTGCACCAGGCGTTGGTCCTGGTTCAGGACCTGGAGCAACGCCAGGGAGCGGCGCCCATCCCCCATTCGGGGGGAGCACAGGTGAGGGAGAACTAGGTTGCCCAATACGATGAATCGCCCGATTCGCATCGTCGTCGCGAAGGCGGGCCTAGACGGTCACGACCGCGGCGCGAAAGTGATCGCGCGCGCGTTGCGCGATGCCGGCATGGAAGTCATCTATACCGGCCTCTTCCAGACGCCCGAGCAGATCGTCGAGACTGCGATCCAGGAAGATGCCGACGGCATCGGCCTCTCGATCCTCTCCGGCGCGCACATGACGCTCTTCCCGTTGGTGGTGGAGCAGCTCAAGGCGCGCGGCGCCGACGATATCGTCTTCTTCGGCGGCGGTACCATTCCGGCCGACGACGCCGAGGAGCTCAAGCGCTTGGGCGTACGTGCCATTTTCACTCCCGGCGCACCGCTGGCCGAGATCATCGAATTCGTCAAGGGCGAATGTCTCAAGCGTCGCGAGGTTTTGCGGTGAAGGCAGACGACTATCTGGAGATTCAGCATCGCGCGCGCCTCGTGCGGGCACGCGAAGTTCAGATCTTCTGCAACGACGTGCTCGAGCGGGTGCGGCGCGAGTTCCCCGAGATGTACTCCACCTCGGCTGTTTCTCAGTTCCGCGCCTATTCGGACTCCAACATACGCAAGATCAAACGCCTCGAAGAAGTATACAAATGATCGTGCGTCCCAGGCTCTCAGGAAAGTAAGGAATGTCCGTCAGGGTTCGATTCGCTCCGTCACCGACGGGGTTTCTGCATGTTGGCGGAGCGCGCACCGCGCTCTTCAACTGGCTCTTCGCGCGCCACCACGGCGGCGCGATGGTGTTGCGCGTCGAGGATACCGACGTCGCGCGCGAACGCCCTGAATATCGCGAGGCAATCACCAAGGCCTTCGAATGGCTGGGCATCGACTTCGACGAGGGCCCCGGCAAGGGAGGCCCTTTCGGACCCTACACGCAGCGCGAGCGTATCCCCATGTATCAGGCCAAGGCGCGCGAGCTGCTGGACCGCGAACTGGTCTATCCGTGCTTCTGCACGCCCAAGGACGAGGACGCCACGGCGCAGGACGACGAGCCGGAACAGAGCAATGCCGCACGCTGCCAGTGCCGCTATCTGAGCGCGCCGGAGCGTGCGGAGAAGAGCCGGGCGCTGCAGGGCGAGGTGCCGGCGCTGCGATTCGCCGTCGATCAGTCGCGCTCGTACGCTGTGGACGATATGGTGCGCGGCCACGTCGTCTATCCGCCGGGTCAGGTGGAAGATTTCATCATCACGAAGCAGGGGCTTCAGCCGCTCTACAACTTCGCTGCCGTTATCGACGACCACGCGATGGAGATCACCCACGTGATCCGCGGTGAGGAGCACCTGGCCAACACGCCCAAGCAGAACGTGCTCTACGATGCATTCGGTTGGGCGCCGCCCGCCTACGCGCACATCCCCATCATCCTCAACATGGAGGGCAAGAAGCTCTCCAAGCGCGACGGCGCAACCTCGGTTGCCGATTTCCAGCGCCTGGGCTACTTGCCGGAGGCGCTGCTCAACTTCATCGCTCTGCTGGGCTGGTCTCCCGGCGACGACCGCGAAATCATGTCGCGTCAGGATCTGATCGCCGCCTTCGACATCAATCCCAAGCGCGTGCAGAAGAGCGGCGCGAAGTTCGACACCGAGAAACTCGCCTGGATGAACGGCGAGTATCTCAAGAAGGCGCCGCTCGACGAGCTGGTGGAGGGGACTCGCGTGATTCTCGCACTCCAGCCTGACGCGGCGACGCTGCGCACCGGCCGCGCGCACGTGGCGGCCGTCTGCGATCTGCTGCGCGAGCGCGCCAAGACGCTGGCGGAGCTGGTGGAGGCCAACCGTTTCTTCTTCGAGCCGGGGAGCATCGTCCCCGATCCCGAGGCGGTGACCAAGCGTGCGGGGACGCCGGAGGCCTTCGAGCGTCTGGCGCTGGTGCGCGAGCGTCTGGAGGCCGCGCAGACCTGGGATGTCGCCACACTCGAGACGGCCATCCGCGGACTCGCCGACGAGCGCGCCGGCAAGGCCGGCGAGTACATCCATCCGTTGCGCGTGGCCGTCACGGGGCATGCGGTGAGCCCGGGCATCTTCCAGACGCTGGTCGTGCTGGGGCGCGAGGTCTCGCTGTTGCGCGTCGCGGAGTTTCTCGATCACCGCGAGGCGCTCAGCGCGTGATGCGCGCGCTCGTTCTCGCCGCGGGCAAGGGGACGCGCATGAAGAGCGCGCTCCCCAAAGTACTCCACCCCATCTGCGGCGAGCCGATGCTGGCCCACGTCCTGCGCGCGCTCCGTGATGCCGGCATCGACGACGTTACCGTCGTGGCCTCACCGGAGCTGCGTGCGCACCTCGACGGCATGGG
>SCQY01000151.1 GCA_004298665.1 bacterium
CGCCGCAAGCTCGCCTCCCATCGCGAGCTTCCCGCTCCCGTCGTTGCGATGATGAAATCGCTTCCCAAGGATTCGTGGCCCATGGACGTGCTGCGCACGTCCATTTCCATGCTCTCGCAGTTCGAGCCCCACAATCCCGACGGCGCCCACACTTCCGACGTTGACGGCGCGCTCAACCTGATCGCCAAGACGCCGACGATCGTGGCAGCATGGGATCGCATCCGCCGCGGCCTCGAGCCCATCGCGCCGCGCGCCGATTACGACGCGGCAGCGAACTTCCTATGGATGCGGACGGGTCAGGCGCCGCTTGACGCGGCCGTGGCAGCGCTGGATATGTATCTGGTGCTTCACTGCGATCACTCGTTCAACGCTTCGACCTTCGCCGCGCGCTGCACGGCCTCGACGCGCGCCGACATCTACGCAGCGGTCACCACGGCCGTGGCGACGCTGGAAGGAAATCTCCACGGCGGCGCCCCCAGTGAAGTGATGCATATGCTGCAGGCGATCGCCACGAAGGATCGCGTGGAGCCGTACGTACGCGACCTCGTCAGACGCGGCGAGCGCGTGATGGGCGTCGGTCACCGCGAGTATAAAGTCCGCGATCCGCGGGCTGAGCACCTCGAGGAGAAGGCCAAGGCGCTCAGCATCGCGGCCGGCGACACTCATTGGTACGATCTGGCGGTGACCCTCGAGCAGACGGCGGTGCGCGTGCTTCAGGAAGAGAAGCCCGATCGCGCCCTCTACGCCAACGTCGACTTCTATTCGGCGCCGATGCTCAACGCTCTGGGTATTCCCAGCGACGAGTTCACCTGCATGTTCGCCTGCGGCCGCATCGTGGGCTGGACGGCGCACATCCTCGAGCAGTTGGCGCACAACCGCATCTTCCGCCCGCAGGCCGACTACACCGGGCCCAGCGGCCTGCGTTGGGTGCCGATCGATCAGCGTTGAGTTGCCCTAGCCGCTTTCCGTACCTGAAAATGTGACCCTGATGCCGCGAGAGGGAGCCCCTCCTAGCCAACAAGAATCGTTCCGCTAGGCGCATCTCTCCCTCTATGCGCCGTTAGGAGTTGGAACGACGTGGATCAGGCGCTTGCGAGATCGACGCTGGCGAAGGTCGCTAGCCGGCTCATCCCGTTCATGTTCATTCTCTACGTGGCGAACTTCCTCGACCGCGTCAACGTCGGGGTCGCTGCGTTGACGATGAGCAAGGATCTCAATCTCAGCGCCGCGGCGTTCGGCCTCGGCGCCGGCATCTTCTTCATCGGCTACTTCCTCTTCGAAGTGCCGAGCAATCTCATCCTCGACAAAGTAGGGGCGCGCCTGTGGATCGCGCGCATCATGATCACCTGGGGCATCATCTCCTCCGCGACGATGTTCGTGAACAGTGCCGCGATGTTCTACGCGCTGCGCTTTCTGCTGGGCGTGGCCGAGGCGGGTTTCTTCGCCGGCATGATCCTCTATCTCACCTATTGGTTTCCCGCCGCCGAACGCGCGAAGGCGGTGGCCGGCTTCATGACCGCCGTCGCCGTTGCGGGCGTGATCGGCAATCCCATCTCCGGCGCGCTCTTGAAGCTGGAAGGCGTAGCCGGACTCCACGGCTGGCAGTGGCTCTTCCTGTTGGAGGGCTTGCCTTCGCTCGTCCTCGGCTTCGTAGTCATCGCTTACCTCACCGACAAGCCGGAGGACGCGACATGGCTAAGCGAAGCGGAGCGCACTTGGCTGACCAGCCACCTTCAGAACGAGCGTCGCGAGAAAGAGAGCCGCGAGCAATTCAGCTTGATGCAGGCGCTGGTCAACGGGCGCGTTTGGCTGCTCGCGTTGATCTATCTGGGCATCGTCATTAGCCTCTACGGCTTCACGATTTGGCTTCCCACGATCATCAAAGGCCTCTCTGCCAGCACAGGCAATACGGCGGTGGCCTTCCTCGCCGCGATTCCGTTCCTGTTCGCTGCGATCGCCATGGTCATCGTGGGGCGCAGCTCCGATAGCAGCCGGGAGCGTCGCTGGCATGTAGCGGGCCCGGCCTTCGTCGGCGCGCTCGGGCTGATCATCTCGATCTACGTCCATTCGGCGGTGGGGGCGTTCATCGGCCTCATCATCGGCGCCGTCGGCATCTACGCGGCCCTGGGCCCCTTCTGGACCTTCGCGCCGGCGTTTCTCACCGGGACGGCGGCCGCCGGCGGCATCGCGCTGATCAACTCGATCGGTAACCTCGGCGGATTTCTCGGCCCCTACGTCGCGGGCGCCGTGAAGACGAAAACGGGGAACTTCGCCGATGCGCTGGGTGTGCTCACGGCAGCCCTCATCGTCTCGGGCGTGCTGGCACTGCTAATGCCGCATCGCGAGCCTGGGATAGAAATCGCCGAAGGGAAACACGCGGCGGTCACGCCCTAAGGCGGACGGCGGGGAGTCGCGCGCTCCCCGCCGAAACCCGGCCCATGCTTGCACCAGAGTCCACCCGGCGCGCCGAGATCGAGCGGCACACCAAGGAGACGCAGATCTCCCTGGAGCTCGACCT
>SCQY01000010.1 GCA_004298665.1 bacterium
GCCGTCGGCGACGATCCCTTCGACGGCGCAGCTCGTGAAGATCTCCGCGCCATGGGTCTTGGCATCCTCGGCATAGGTCCGCGAGACCAGCCCGTAGTCCACGATCCCGGTCTTCGGCGAGCTTACTGCCTGGAGGCCTACGCAGTTGGGCTCGAAACGTTTGATCTGCTTTGAGTCCAGCAGCTCGAAGCCGGCGCTCGGGTCGTTGGCGAGCCCGCGCTGGTAGACGTCCTGCAGGCGCGCGACTTCGGCATCGTTCGTGGCGACGATCAGCTTGCCGACGGTCTTGTACGGAATGCCCTTCTCGTCGCAGTACTTCCAGAGCAGGTTCTTACCCTTGACGCACAACGTGGCTTTGAGCGAACCCGGCTTGTAGTAGATGCCGGAGTGGATGACGCCGCTGTTGTGGCCGGTCTGGTGAGCGGCCAGCTCGCGCTCCTTCTCGAAGACGGCGATCTTTTGCGACGGGTGACGCATGCTGAGTTCGCGGGCTGTCGCCAAGCCCACGATCCCACCGCCGACGATGACGATATCGTACGAACCTTCCATAGCCTCCGCGTGTTCCTGGTGCCGGCCCGCGCCCCTCTTCAGCCGAACGCTACGCTAGAGGCTCCTCACCACACGACGCAACGACGTTTCCAGCATGCGGCGTTCGCTCGCGCTTCCCACCGAGATGCGAACGCAGCCGTCGAGCGGTGGGCTTGGCGGCTTACGAACGTGGATGCCGTGCTCCAACAACCCGGCCACCACGCTTTCGGCGCGCTCCCGCGAGCCGAAGTCGAAGAGCATGAAGTTGGTGGTCGAGGGGAAGGTTGGAATAGCTAGCTCTCGCCCCAGCCGCTCGTAGTCGGCGCGACCCTCAGCGATGCGGGCGACGACATCGCGCACGAAGTCGTCTGCTCCCAACGACGCCAGAGCCGCCGCTTGTGCGGGGCGGCTCACGCCGTAGAGGAGGCGCAGCGCATCGAGGGCGGCGATGGCCCCGCGAGCGGCAATAGCGTAGCCGACGCGCAGCCCCGCCAGGCCGTACTCCTTGGAGAAAGTGCGCAGGCGAATCACGCGCGGGTCCGGAGGGCCATCCGGGTGCCGGTCCTCCAGCGGCGCGAAGTTGGCATAGGCTTCGTCGTGGATCAGCAGACTGTGCTCGGGGAGCGCGTCCAGCAACTCGGCGACGCGTGCCCAGCGATAGTGCGAGCCGGTGGGATTGTCGGGATTGGCCAGATAGACCAGGGCACCGCCGGCCGCGTGAGCCTCGTCGGCGAGCCCTTGGAGGTCGACGCGTGCATCACGCAGATACGGCACGCGAAGGAGGCGCCCGCCAAATCCATGGACGTGCATCTCGAACGTGGGAAATCCGCCCAGGCTGGCAACGGCCGCTTGCCTTTCGGCAAGGAAGGCGCGAACGACCCAGCCCAGCAGATCGTCGACGCCGGCACCGACGGCGACTTCGTCGATGGCGACGCCATGGCGGCGCGCGATGGCCGCACGCAGCTCCAGAGCCTGAGGATCGCCATAACGTCCGCTCTCCGCGAGCGCCTCGCGCAGCGCCGCGAGCGCCTGCGGCGCGGGGCCGAACGGCGACTCGTTACTGCCCAGGCGCACGATATGCTCTAGGCCCGCGCGACGGGCAAGCTCCTCGGGAGCGACGAGCGCCGCGGGGGAAACGCCTTGTGTCCGGCCGAGGGGCGTGAGGGGATGCTGCACGCGCGTATTCTACCGCGCCGCCTAGGCGGGCGCGAGTACGGGCGGCGCCTCCACGGGCTCGGCAGGCGCCTCGAGCGCGGACAGCTGTTCCTCTTCCGGCTCCTCGGGGAGCGTGAAGAGCTTCACGTAGCCGCCCAGCCGGGTAGCCTGCGCACTGACATTGGCGGCGGCGGCATCCATCTGCTGAACCTGTGCCGCCAGCTCGAAGGACGATGCGGAGACCTGTTCGGCGGCCGCCGACTGCTCCTCGGCGGAGACCGCGATCGGCCCCAGCGTCTGGGCGACGTTGTCCGCGGTGTGGCGCATCTGCTCGGCGGCGGCGGCGTTCTCCTCGACGACCGCCGAGACGTTGCTGACGTTGGAGGTCAGTTGGCGGCTCGCGGCGCGCATGCTCTCCGAGCGCTCGGCCACCTCCTGCGCCACGCGTGCGGTCTCGCCGATCGCCCCGCGCACTTCGTTCAATGCGCCCGTCGTCTGGTTGGCCAGCGCAAGGCCTCCCGCCATCGCCGTCGTGGAGGCGTGCATCGCCTTGGCGGCGTGCGTCGTCTCGCTGCGAATGGCCGCAAGGATCTGCCCGATCTCGCGCGTCGAGGCGGCCGAACGCTCTGCAAGTTTGCGCACCTCGTCGGCCACGACGGCGAAGCCGCGGCCGTGCTCGCCGGCGCGCGCCGCTTCGATGGCGGCGTTGAGGGCCAGCAGATTTGTCTGGTCGGCGATCTCCTCGATCGCCGAGACGATCGTCTCGACGGCGGTCGACCGATCCTCGAGCGCGGACATCGCGTTCTGCGCGATAGACGACTCCTCGCGAATCTTCGCCATCGCGTCGGCCGTTTGGCGGACCGCGTCCGCGCCTCCATCGGCCTGGCCGGCAGCGCGGCGCGCCGCCTGCGAAAGCGACTCGCCAAGTGCGGCCAGCGCCGCGATCTGCTCGTCGAGCGCAGCCACGGCATCGGCGGCGGCCTGTACGCCCTGCGCCTGGTCGACGGCGCCCCCGGCGATCTGCGCCGAGCTGCGCGAGAGCTCATGCGATGCCGCCTCGCCCTCGCGCGTGCGGTCGGCTTGATCGCGCGCCTCGGCGGCAACGCCTTCGATGGCCTTGGCGATCTGATCGACGGCCAAACGGGATTGGCCCGTGCCGGTGGCAAGCTGAGAGCTGGCCAACGAGAGATCGCTCGAAGCATCCGAGACGCCGCGGATCACTTCTTGGAGTCGCGAGGTCATGCGGGAGAACTCGTTGGAGACGTGTGCGATGCCGCGCGCCATGGTGTTGTAGCTGACGGCTACCGCGGCGATCTCGTCGTGACCGCGATCGTCGACCTCATCACCGGCAGCGTCGAACGACGCCGTGAGGTCGCCCTGCGCCAGCGCGCTGAAGGCATCGGCCAGCATACGGAAGTCGTGCTCGGCGGCACGGGAGAGCGCTTCGCTGACCATACCCAGCCGGCGCGAGATCGAGCGGCCGATGACGGTGGCGACGGTAAAGGCAAGCACGAACGCCACCAGCAGCGCCAGGGCGAAGCCGGCGAGGGCGAAACGATACTCGGCGACAAGACGGCTCTGCGCAGCGGCGACCTGCGTCTGCACTTCGCCCATCAGATTGTTCAGCGCATTCTGCACGGCCACGAAACCGTCGGCGCCGGCAGCGAGATTCTTGAGCGCCGCGTCGCGGTTACCGGCCTTGAGAAGCGCTACCCGCTGATCGAGGTAGGCGTCGATACGCGTGCTCTGCGCGCGCATCTCGTCGACGGATTTCGCGGCATCGGGGATCTGCGCCGTCTTGGCAAGCGTGTCGAAATCGTCGTTACGCCGATTCTTGGTAAAGGCCAGCTCGACGGCATAGCGTTGTTCCCCGGTGAGCAGATAGCCGCGCAGGGAGGCCTGAAGCGCCTTGAGCTGTGTTTCGAGGTCGAGTACCCCGGCCCGCGCCTCCTCGACTTGCGTGATCTGCTGTGCCACCTGATTGAAGCGCGTGAGTTCGATCGCGCCGGCGGCGGCAACGAGGATGAACAGGAGAAGCACGACGCCGAAAGCGACGGCCAGCTTCGCCCCGATGCGAAGTTTCATGGAAAGGTCTTCGGTTTCCGCCCAGCGCGAGTTTATACCCAGCCGGCGAAAGCAACTGCCTCAGAGACGCTGCGTGACCCGCGGATCGGCCACGGCGCTGGCATCGAGTTGCCCCAGCCCGGCCTCGTCGGCTGCCTCGGCGCGTGCCAGCGCCGCAGCGAGAACGGGCACCTTCACGCCGGCGTGCCGGGCCGATTCGACGAAGATCCGCAGATCTTTATGGAACATCGCCAGCGGGAAGCTGACGGGCTTCCACGTACCGTCGGCGATGCGTTGGAGACGCGTGATCACGTACGAGCCAAAGCCCAGCGCCTCAAACGTCTTGGCTAGGTCGGCATCGTCCACGCCAAGGGCGCGGGCGCAATCGGCAGCCTCCGCCACGGCGGCCGTGAGGCAGCCGTTGATCTGATTGCCCAGCGTCTTGAAGACAGCGGCACGCCCAGGCGCCGTGCCGAGATACTCATGGTGCACGATGATCGCGTGGAGCACTTCGGCTAGATGCGCGTACGTCTCTTGCGCCCCACCGATCAGCATCACGCCCTCCCCGCGATCGATCATGTCGGGGGAAGCAAAGACGGGACAATGCAGGAACGGATGGCCTTTCGCCTTGGCGCGCGCGGCTCGCGCCTCCACGCCGTGCGGCGTGACAGTGGTGCAGTCGACGAACGGGATGCCCGGCGCGGCGGCGGGAAAGACTTCGGCGAGCGCGGCGTCCACGGCCGCATCGTCCGAGAGCATGGTGATCACCAGATCCGCGCCGGCAACCGCGCCGGCGACCGTCGCCTGGGGAGCGGCGCCGGCCGCAGCAAGCGCTTCGGCCTTCGCGTGGGTACGATTCCAAACAGAAACGTGGTGGCCCGCGGCGCAGAGGCGGCGCACGATGGCAGAGGCCATCAGGCCGGCTCCCAAGACGGCGATCTTCATGAGCGTGGCCTACCACGCCGAAGGCGGGGGGACCTTCGGCACGGTCCCGTTCATTATAATGCTGCTCCGCCTTCGGGCTGGGAATGACTTGAGAAGAACCGTCGCGTAATGGATTCCCCATGGGCGACGATCGGCGCCTCGTCTACTCGACGGACGGCGGCTGGACCAAACGCATGCCGCTTCCCCCGGGCGACGGCGTGGTACGCGTTTCTCGCGAGCGTAGGCGCGCAAGCGCGGTCACCGTGGTGACGGGCATTCCCGCCGCGCAACTCGAGAGTCTGGGCAAGGAGCTCAAACGGCTTTGCGGCGCCGGCGGCACCGCCAAGGATGGACGCATCGAGATCCAGGGAGACCACCGCGAGCGTATCGTAGTCCACCTCGAAGGCCGCGGCATGCGCGTCAAGCGCGCCGGCGGCTGAGCACGGAGTTGTATAATTGAACGGTACAAAGCCGGGCCGAGCGGCCCGGAACCTTTCAAAGGAACAGGGGTCCCCGCGAACGGAGCGCAGCGCAGTGAGCGGGGAGAGATATTTTCTTTTCAAGAGCGAACCGTCAGCGTATTCGATCGACGACTTGGAGCGTGAGGGCCGCACCGAGTGGAGCGGCGTGCGTAATTATCAAGCGCGCAACATCATGAAAACGATGCGCGTGGGCGACCTCGGCTTCTTCTACCACTCCGCCACCACGCCACCGGGTATCGTGGGCATCTGTCGCGTCGTCGCGGAGGCGCACCCCGACAGCACGCAGTTCGATGCCCGGACGCCGTATTTCGATGCAGCCTCAACGTTGGAGCATCCGCGCTGGGAGTGCGTGGACGTGGAGTTCGTCGAACGCCTGCCGCGGATGGTCACGCTCGCGGAGCTCAAGGCACAGCGCGCCCTCGAGCGCATGGCCGTCGTGCAGCGCGGCTCGCGGCTATCGGTGCAGCCCGTCACGGCCGCCGCATGGCGCACCGTCATTGCGCTGGCGCGTAAGGCAGTCTCCCACGGCTAACGGCGGTCTGCTCCAGCAGGCACTCTCATACGCGTTCGCCCATCGCGCCGAGCTGTTGGCGCAAACGCGCACGCACGTGGAGCTGGCCTTCGGGGCTCTGGCGCTGGCGATCGTTCTCGCCTATCCCTTGGGCGTCTGGATCTCGGAAAAGCGGCGCATCTCCGCTGCAGCGCTGGGCACGGCTTCGGCCTTGCGCGTCGTGCCCAGCCTCGGCATCCTGGCGCTGCTGCTGCCGATCCTGGGCGTCGGTACGCCGCCCAGCCTGGTGGCCCTGGTGATCCTGGCGCTTCCGCCCATCCTCGTCAACGTCGACGCGGGCTATCGCGGCGTCGAGCCGGCCGCGCTCGATGCCGCGTCGGCCATGGGCATGACGCGCTGGCAGCGCTTCCTGCACGTTCAGACGCCGCTGGCGCTCCCCGTCTTTCTCACCGGCGTGCGCGGCGCAGTCGTCGAAGTCATCGCCAGCGCCACGCTGGCAGCGTTCATCGGCGGCGGCGGCTTAGGTGAAACGATCATCACCGGGATGCAGGTCGGAGATCAGGCGCAACTGTTGGTGGGTGGCCTGCTCGTGGCCCTTCTGGCACTCTCTGCAGAACTTCTCATCGTATTCATCGAACGGAGCATTCCATGGAGACGCATGCGACAATGCTGACGCGAAGCTCGCTCTTAGCGGGGATCGCCACCCTTCCGCTTGCCCTTGAAGCCTGCGCCCGCGGACCGTCTCGGCCGATCGCCGTGGGTTCGAAGAATTTCACCGAAGAGCTCATCGTCGGTGAAATGTACGCCCAACTGCTGGAACAGGCTGGCTACTCCGTGCAGCGTAAACTGAACCTCGGCGGCGTGGCCGTGGCGATGGCGGCGATGCAGCGCGGCGACATCGATCTCTATCCCGAATATACGGGCACGGGTCTGTTGACCGTCTTGAAACAGCAGCCGCTGAACAGCGCAAGCGCCGTCTACGATGCCGTCAAGCGCGGTTACAAAGAACGCTACAAGATGACCTGGCTCGATCCCGCGCCGATGAACGACACGCAGGCTTTGGCTACCACCAAAGAGATCGCCGAGGCGCTGAATCTGCACACTCTCTCCCAGTTGGCCGTGCTCGCGCCCAAGCTGCGCTTCGGCGCGATCCCGGAGTTCGTCAGCCGGCCCGACGCGCTCCCAGGCTTGAAGAAGTTCTACGGCGGCTTCCAGTTCAAGAGCGTGCGGATCTTCGACATCGGCCTGAAGTACGAAGCGCTGCTCCACCACGACGTCGACGTCGTGGTGGCCTTCGGCACGGACGGTCAGATCGATGCCTACCACTTGGTGGTGCTCGACGACGACAAGCACTTCTGGCCGCCGTATCACATCGCGCCCGTGGTGCGCGACGACGCCCTGGCGCGCTGGCCGAAGATCGCATCGACGCTCAATGCCTTGGCGCCTCATCTCACGGATGAAGCGGTGCGCCGTCTCAACTGGGAAGTTGACGGATCCAAGCACGAGCCGGCCGAGGTCGCGCGTACGTTCCTCAAGCAGAGCGGCCTCCACGCCGCCTAGGAGCCGCTGGCAGCATGGCGAGCATCCGCTTCGAAGGCGTGCGCGTCGTCTATCCCGGCGCCGCTCGCGCGGCGGTGGACGGAGTCACGCTCGCTATTCCCAGCGGCTGTTTTGCTGTACTGCTGGGCCCGTCGGGATGCGGGAAGACGACGCTGCTGCGCACGGTCAATCGCCTGCAGCCGATCGACGGCGGGCGCATCGAGATCGATGGACGGGACACGGCCGGCCTCGACCCTATCGTGCTGCGCCGGCGCATCGGCTACGTCATCCAAGCCGTGGGACTCTTTCCTCACCTGACCGTTGCACAGAACGTAGCCGTGGTCCCGAACCTGCTGGGCTGGGATTCACAGCGCGTTTCAGAGCGCGTCGATGCGCTGCTGGCCCAAGTCTCCCTCGACGCGCAGGCCTTCCGGGACCGTTATCCTAGTCAACTCTCCGGCGGACAGCAGCAGCGCGTGGGCATCGCACGCGCCTTGGCGGCCGAGCCTTCGATGCTGCTGATGGATGAGCCGTTCGGCGCCGTCGATGCCATCGTACGCGCCAGTCTCCAACAAGAGACGCTGGCGCTGCAGCGGCGCACCGGCGCAACGATCCTCTTCGTGACGCACGACGTGGACGAGGCGCTCTCCCTGGCCGACATGCTGGTCGTGATGCGCGACGGTCACATCGAGCAGACGGGAACGCCTGCGGAGATCCTCACCCATCCCGCCACGCCCTTCGTTGCGGAGCTGGTCGATGCCGACGACGCCCTACGCCGCCTCTCCGTGATCACGCTCGGCGCGCTCGCGGCAAACGCGGCGTATACAACGTCGAGCGCCTTGGAACCGGGTACGATTCCCACCTTGGATGCCGGCGTCTCGCTGCGCGCCGCTCTCGGCGCCATGCTGGAGACGGGTGCATCCCGCGTGTGCGTCATGCACGAAGGCCGCGAGGCCGCCGTCCTCGATCTCGATACGCTGCGCAACGCGGTTCGCCGGTGAGCTGGCTAGTTGAGCATGCCGGCGAGATCGCCGCACGCACGCTCGAGCATCTTTGGCTGTGCGGCACGGCGTTCGCCATCGCGCTGGCGATCGCGCTTCCGCTCGGCCTCTTCGCAGCGCGCCGCGGTCGTGTTGGGCTCCCGCTCATCGCCGCACTCGATGCCATCTATACGATCCCTAGCCTGGCCCTCTTCGCACTGCTCATCCCGCTGATGGGACTCGGCTTCTGGACGGCGGTGACGGCACTGGTCGCCTACGCGCAGATCATCCTCGTGCGCAACGTGGTCGCCGCGGTGCAGAGCGTTCCGCCTTGGATGATCGACGCGGCGCAGGGTCTTGGCATGACCCCGCTCCAGGTCTTCCTGCGCGTCGAGCTCCCGATCGGCGCACCGGTGGCGATCGCAGGCGCGCGCGTCGCCGCCATCTCGATCATTGCGATCGCCAGCGTCGCCGCGTGGATCGATGCCGGGGGTTTAGGCACGATGATCTTCGCCGGCATCGAACGGCAAGACATCCGCCTCATCGCCGCCGGCACGCTCGGCATAGCGGCGCTTGCGCTGATCGCCGACGGCGCACTGCGGGCGGCGGAGCATGCTCTGCGCGCTCCTATTTCGCCCGCATGAGCGTTAGCGCGAACGAGTGCGCCGCATCGTACCAGCTCGCGACGCGGACGAAGCCGCCGGCGGCCGCCATGCCGTCGATCTCGGCCTCGCCGTACTTGTACGAACTCTCGGTGTGAATCGTCTCGCCGGCCTGGATGCGCAGCGTCAGATCAAGCGCTTCGATGCGTACCTCCTGCGAGCGCAGGCAGACCAAGTGACTGCTCACGCAGCCGCTCTCCACGTCATAGGAGGCGACGTGGCGAAAGCGCGCCACGTCGAACGTGCCGCCCAGCTCGCGGTTGATGCGTACCAAAATATTGCGCTCGAAGGCTGCCGTCACGCCCAGCGCGTCATCGTAGGCCGCCTCGAGGACCGCGGGGTCCTTACGCAAATCCGTGCCCAGCAGCAGCGAATCGCCCGGGCGAAGCGCGGCGCGCATCTGAGACATCAAGGCATGGGCATCATGCGGATCGAGGTTACCGATGTTCGAGCCTAGGAAGAGCATCAAGGCGCTTTGTCCATCGAGGCGCAGCGCCTCGAGCCCGGCCTCGTAGTCCCCTGCGTAGCCGACGACCGCCAATCCGGGATAGCGCTCGACCATGCGCTGCGCGGCGGCTTCTAGCGCGTCGCCCGCGATGTCGACGGCGTGCAGCAGTACCGCCGGCGCTGCACGAAGCGCCGCTTCGATCAGCACCTGCGTCTTCGCGCCGCTTCCGCCGCCCAGCTCCACCACTTCGTCAGGGGTTCCTGCCGCCGCGATCACGGCGTCGCTCTCGCGTTCGAGGATCTCGCGCTCCGCGCGCGTGAGGTAGTACTCCGGGAGCGCGGTGATGGCGTCGAACAGCAGCGAGCCCAGTGCATCGTAGAGGTACTTCGCCGGCAGCCGCCGAGGCACGGCAAGCAATCCTTCACGAACGTCGTCCGCAAACGTCGAAGCGGCTGCGCGCAGGCGCCGGATCTTATGGCGTTGAGTGGAAAGCATCAGAGGCGGAGTGTCCCATCGGTCAAGAAGCGCGCCTGGGAGGCAAGTTCCGGCTCACCGGGCGCCGGAGTGCACCGCACGTAGCGGCCATCGGATTGCAACTCTCGCGCCATCGCGTTGTCGGCAAGGTACGCCGCGAGAAAGCGCTCGCGGATCCAGCGGCGCAGCGGCGGATCCTCGATGGGAACCATGACCTCAACGCGCCGGTCCAGGTTGCGCCCCATCCAATCCGCGCTCCCCAGGAACACGCGCTCCGAGCCGCCGTTGGCAAAGTACCACACCCGCGAGTGCTCCAGGAAACGCCCCACGATGCTGCGCACGCGAATCCGCTCGCTGACGCCAGGCAACCCGGGCCGCAGCGCGCACATGCCGCGGATGATCAGGTCGATCTCGACCCCGGCGCGTGATGCCTCGTAGAGCGCGCGGATGACGGCATGATCGGTCACGGCGTTCATCTTCGCCAGAATGCGTGCCGGCCGGCCCTGGCGCGCATGGCCGGTCTCGCGTTCGATCATCTCGAGCAAGGACGGCCGCAGATCGACGGGGGCTACCAAGAGCTTGCGGTAGCGCTCGCGACGCGAGAAGCCCGTCAAGAAGTTGAAGAGGTCGGTAACGTCGGCACCGATCTCGCTGCGGCAGGTGAAGAACGAGAGATCCGTGTAGACGCGCGCTGTCTTGTCGTTGTAGTTTCCCGTTCCGACATGCACGTAGCGGCGGAGACCATCCTCTTCCTTGCGCACCACGAGCGTGGTCTTGCAGTGCGTCTTGAGGCCAAGCAAGCCGTAGACCACGTGCACGCCCGCGCGTTCCAGATTGCGCGCCCAGTGAATGTTGTTCTCCTCGTCGAAGCGCGCCTTGAGCTCCACCAGCGCGGCTACCTGCTTTCCGTTGGCTACCGCCTCCATCAGCGCGCGTACCACGGGCGAGTCGCCGCTGGTGCGGTACAGCGTCTGCTTGATGGCCAGCACGTGCGGATCGCTCGCCGCTTCCTGCACGAACTGCACCACGGGCTCGAACGAGTCAAACGGGTGATGGAGCAGGATGTCGCCCTCGCGGATGGCGGCGAGGAGGTCCGTCTTGCCGTGGAGTCGCGCGGGCACCGAGGGCGAGAACGGCTTGTCGTGCAGCTCGGGGATATCGAGGTTGGCCAGCGACAAGAAGTCACCCACGGCCATCGGACCGTCGACTTCGTAGACATCCTGCGCCTCGACCTCGATGCCCTCCATGAGCAGCGCCAGCATGTACTCCGGCATGCGCCGATCGGCCTCGAGACGGACTGCCGCGCCGAAACGCCGCTTGCGCAGCTCCGACTCGACCATCTCCAGCAGATCGTCGGCCTCGTCTTCCTGGAGATCGAGATCGGCATTGCGCGTGACGCGGAAGCGATACCACGATCGCACCCGCATCCCGGGGAAGAGCTCGGCGAGATTGTCGCCGATCACGTCCTCGAGCAAGGCGAAACGGTAGGGCTGGCCGGGGAGCGGCTGGAGGGGAATGAAGCGCGGCAGCACCTGCGGCACCTTGACGCGCGCGAAATGCGTGGACTCGCCGTCGCCGCGAGGGTCCTCGATCTCCACGGCCAGCGAGAGACTGAGATTGGAGATGTACGGAAAGGGGTGGCCGGGATCGACCGCCAGCGGAGTGAGCACGGGGAAGATCTGGTCGTCGAAGACGCGCCGCAAGGCCGTGCGGTCCTCGGGCCGCAGCTCGCCATGCGAGACCAGACAAACACCGGCGTGCGCGAGCGCGGGAAGGAGATCGTGCTGAAGCGTCTCGACATGGCGCTGGACGACCGGGTCGAGGTGCTCGCGAATGATGCGCACGTGCTCGCGCGGCAGCAGGCCGTCATCGGAGGGGCGCACGACCCCGGCGTCGATCTGCTGTTTCAGCCCCGCCACGCGAATCATGAAAAATTCGTCGAGATTGGTGGCGAAGATCGCGAGGAACTTGAGACGCTCGAGCAACGGATGGTGCGCGTCCAAGCCCTCCTCCAGCACGCGCGCGTTGAAGGCGAGCCAGCTCAGCTCGCGGCTGACGTACAGGGAGGTGTCGTCGAGGTCGAGGTCCGCGCCCGCACCCGAGCGGCGCAGTTCCACGCCCGCGGATTCCAACATGGACGAGCGCGTTTCGCCGTCGCACGCGGGGGCAACCTCTTGAAAAGAGATTCCGCCGATGCGCGAGAACTCGCCAGCGGTGAGCCGCCGCCTTCGTGCCCTCATTCCGCTGAGCGCGTTAGTACTCGCCTTCGCTCTCGCGTATACCGCCGTCCATCACCGCCGCCTGCTGCAGGCGTGGCTCATCGCGGCGGGACCGTTGGGCCCAGTCGTCTCGATCGTCATCTACGTCGCGCTGGTCAGCTCGCCGTTCGTCTCGTCCGACATCCTGGCGCTGCTCAACGGCGCCATCTTCGGTCTGTGGGAGGGGGCGCTCGTCAACTGCGTCGGCGTGATGCTGGGGGGCGTCAGCACCTATCTCATCGCGCGCAGGACCGGGGAGTTCCTCGACATTCACGAGGACCTGGAGCGCCTGCCGCCCTGGGTCAAGCGCCTCCCCGTGGGCTCGCCGCTCTTTCTGCTGGCCTTGCGCGTGGTTCCATGGGTCGGAGGGACGATCGCCAACAACGTAGCCGGCTTCTACAAGATATCGATCTTCCGCCACCTCTGGACGACCGCCGTGGTGGCGATTCCCGTGGCCGTCTTCACGGCCTATCTGGGCTGGCGAGCCGTCGATTTCCTACATTAACCGAACGTGTGTTCGTATTATTCGCCCCGCTTCTCGCCTCCCCGCCCCTTCAGCAAGGGTATCTCTCGATACGGAAGCAAGTCTTCGGGCGGTACGGTCTTGGCGTGGCGGGCCGCCATTCGGGAGGCACGCCGCTTGAGATGCTCACGAAGCCAGATCCCGCCTACTACGAGCAACGTTGCGAGCGCATAACCGAAAATGAGGGCAAGCGTGAGAGGCGAAGCAGGGTCGTGGGGGCGGATCACGCCAAACATCTTACCCGCCAAGACTACCGCCGAGTCGACGAGAGTTGCGCCCGGCATTTCATGAACGAGGAAGACCGCAACAGTATGGCCGAGGTCGGCAGCTTTCCCACTACGCTCGTCGGACGACACCGCTTCGTCGCGGCAGTCTCGGACCTCGAAGGGCGGACGTGGACGATCTGTGTGGAGGGGCGCTCCCGGGATGAAGCGCGCCGCGCTCTAGAGCCGATGCTCCGGCCCGGCGAGACGCTCCACGGCATCGCCGAGCAGTAGCCTGATCGCGATCATGCACCCGCGGCGAATTCTCTTCCTCATCTCGGACAGCGGCGGCGGCCACCGAGCCGGTGCCGAAGCCATTGCCGCCGCGCTCGCCGAACGCCCCGACGCCGACGCTTTCGAGTACCGCATCGAAGATGCGCTGGTCCAATGCCGCTTTCCGCTGAGCGCGCTCAACACCGGTTACCATCTCGCGCTCAAATACGGGCCGTTCGTCTACGGCGCGCTCTACCACGCCACAAACGGCGAGCGGCGCTACCGCACGCTCGTGGAGAGCTGCAACTCGCTCTACCGCAAGGCGCTCTTGCGGCTCATGCGCTCCTATAATCCGGACGTCATCGTCTCCGTGCATCCGCTGCTCAACCACGTCGCGCTGCGCGTGCGCAGCGAGCTGGGAAGCCGCGCCCCCATCGTCACCGTCATTACGGACCTGGGACGCGTGCACGCGGGATGGATCGCTCCGTCAGCCGACGCCATCGTCGTCCCTTCAGCCGAAGTGAGAGCCTGCGCCATCGAGCGCGGCGTTGCCCCCCAGAAAGTTCACCTGCTCGGCCATCCCGTCCATCCACGCTTTGCCGACTACGACGAATCGCGCGCGCAGATCCGGGAGCGCCTGGGGCTGCCGCAGGACCGTAAAGTCGTGGTCCTGATGGCCGGCGGTGAAGGCGGAGGAAAGCTCTCGCGCATCACCGATGCCATCGGAACCGCCGGCCTGAAGAACGCCCACGTCGTCGTCTGCACGGGGCGCAACGAAACGCTGAAGGCGCGGCTCGAGGAGACGAGCGGCGCCTTCGACGTTCCAATGACGGTGCTCGGCTTCACGCACGAAGTTCCCGCGCTCATGCGCGCTGCCGACCTGCTCGTGACAAAAGCAGGACCCGGCGCGATCGCCGAAGCCTGCGTCGCCGCCGTCCCGATGATCGTCTACGACTACGTGCCGGGGCAGGAACGCGGCAACATCGATCACGTGCGGCGTACCGGTATCGGCGAAGTGACGCTTTCCGTCAATCAGACGGTGCGCGCCGTTCAGCGCCTCCTTCGCGAACCAAGACAACTCGAACGGATGAGCGAGTGCGAGCGGAACATCGCCCGCCCGCAAGCCTCGCGCCAGATCGCCGATCTCGTTATCGGATTCGCCGGCATTCGCCAGCCGCAGTACGCCGCCGCAGGGCGCTAGCTCTCCTCGTCCTTCAGAACGCTACGCAGCGACGCTACGAGCTCCGGGGAGTCGGTGTGCCCGTGCGCCGAGACAGCGTGCTCCCGAGCGGCTTTCAGCACCTCCTCCTCGGTGCCCGCGATGGTCAGCGAGCAATGCGAATCGCTGGGATAGAGCCGGCAATCGATGATCTTACGCGTTGCAGTGGCCATGCTGTTCTCCTCCTGTCGAACCCGGCTCGATCCAGCATAAGTCCCGGCAGCAACGCTGACAAGACGCCGTACCAGGCGCGGCATGACCACTGCACTTCACGTCATCCCTTGTAGGTGACGATGCGTCCCCAGTCCGACTTCATACCCCACAACCCGCTGCGTAGCGTCTCCAGCTGGACGATCTGACTATGGTCGACGAAGAGGTTGACTTCCGGGCCATAGTTCTTCACGTACCACGAGAAGACGTCCGGATCGGCGGCCTCGAACATGATCTTCTCGAGGCCCAATGTATCGATGATGCGGGCGGCAACGTCGGTCCGCCACGTAGTGACGTTCTCCGTGATGCCCTCGGACTCGATCATTAGCAGATAGGCGCCCGCTTCGAGAAAACGCTTGCCCTGCGCAATCGCGTAGGCCGGATCGCGAGTACCCTCGGCTTGCAGCTCCGTGGCGCTTGTCGCGCCCCCCGCGCCGAATTGGATACCGATCTCAGGCTTGGCCTTGAGGCCCGCCTTGCTCACTTTCTCGATGAGGCGCAGCCAATCGTCGGTTGGGTAGGTGACGAAGCCCGCCGAGATCTCGAGGATGTCGAAGCCGACCGCCTTGCACTCCTCGATGTAGCGATCCACCGTTGCCGCGCCGTACGTCAGGACGCGCTCGATGAAGCCGCCCGTCGAGACGAGCACGTCGTACCGGTGCGCCGTCTCGATGAGCTCCGCCAGCGCTTTGCGCGGCATGAGCACGAACGATCCGCCGGCGAACTTCAGGCTATCGACGTACGGCGCCATCGTCTCCAACACATCCTCGAGATAGCGCCTGCCCATGGCCGAGTAGTACGGTCCACGGATCTCCGTCAGCCCAACCTTGCGCGGCTTCTCTTCGCGCTGGTTGACGGGAATGAATGGGAACGCTCGCAATTCTCTCATGAGTTCTTTCATCGTGTCTGCTCCTTGACGTGTTGCAGTAAGTTAGTGAGTTCGCGGACGCGGTGCTGCTCCAGGTCCGCTACGGTCTGGACGATCTCTCGAAGCGTCGCTTCATCGGCATGCGGTGCGGCCAGCGCGTGGAATTTCTCGGCGGCCTGCTCCCAGCGCATCGGTCGAGTGTAGAAACCGGCATAGTCGTCCTTCTCCACGCGCAACGTGCGGCCGTCGGCAAGCACCACCGCCAGCCGCGCCGGCATCTGCGCCGGAAAGCGCTTCGAAAGCGCGGGGTCGGCAACGACGCGCACGCGCCGCAGCAGGCTTTGAACGTCGGCGCGCGCGATGCGCTCCGGCAGGTACTGGCGCGGCGTCAGCTCCCCGTCGAGCAGAGCTGCCGCCAGCATGTAGGGCAGGCTGTGGTCGGCTTCTTCCTTCGTGGTGACGGTGTACTTCTCGCCTTCCTCACCGCCGCCGATGATGTTGCGTGCGACGTCGAAGGTCCCGACCTCGATGCTCTCGATCTGCGCGCCCGTCACGGCATGCGCGCGGCGCAGATCCAAGATGCCTTCGATGGCGGACTGCGCATGAATCTCCGCGTTGAATCGCTTGAGGCTCGTGCGCTCCACCGCGCGCAGCGCGGCGGGCGTCCACGAGATGGAGTAGTGCCCCGCAATCGTCTCCATGAAGCCCTTGTTGCCTTCGAAGACTTCGAGAGGCCCCGTGATGCCGTGCGCCGCAAACAGCGCAGCGAGGAGCGCGTTCATACCGGTATTGGGATATGCCAAGCCCTTCCAATTGGAGAGCCGTCCCGTGCGCGTAACGCGCAGAGCGTTGTTGGCCGTGCCGCTGATCGCGATGGCGTTCGCCGTCTGCTCCTGGCTGAGATCCAGAGCATGAGCCGCACCGGCAGCGGCGGCATACGCCCCCTGTGTGGTATGGTCGAAGCCTCTCGCGCGCACCGGCGCCGCTTCCGAGAGGCGGCACTGAACGGCGTAAGCTGTGGCCAGCGCCGTCAGCAGCCGCCTGCCCGTGGCACCGGCATGCTCGGCGGCAGCGAGCACCGCGCCCAAGTTATCGCTGGGATGACAGGTTTCGTGCGGCGCCAGGAATGCATCGTTGAAGTCCAGATAACGCGCTAGCGCCCCGTTGTAGAGCGCCGCGCGATCGGGTGACGTGCTCCCGCCTCCGATCAACGTCGCGGAGGGGGCGCCGCCGAGGCTCTCGACGAGCTCGCGCAGCGCGCGCAGCGGCGGCGCGCCGAGCGCGCCGATCGCGCAGCCCAGCGCATCGAGTATGCGGATCTTCAGCGCCGTCCGCGCGGACTCGGCGAGGTCTTCGTAGACCACGCCATGGACGAACCGAGCGAGGCGCCGGACCTCGGTGTCCGCTCGCGCGGTGGTCGATTGCTTGGTGTTTGGTATCGTGCCGGATGTCAAGGTACGTGTCCTCCGCCTCACACGTACTGCGTACCGGCGCGCGAGTAAAGCGATAGCGCCGCCGGCGATGCGCGCAATCGACGGCACAGATTTCGCCCGCAACGATACCGGCGATCAGTACTCCGTGCCTTTGCCTGTCCTGCTCCAGAGTCGCTGATCGAACGAGGCCCATCCATCGAAGCCTGGCGCCTGCGCCGCAACCTGCGCGCTCCACGCCGCGGCTTCGAGCTGCATGGCGCGGAGCGCCGCTGGGTCGACGATGGCGCCGGCGGCGATCGTCGAGACTTTGGCGTAGAGGCGGATCACGTCGTCATCGTTGGCATGCGGAGCATGTGCTGAATTGGTCAAGAGCACGACGATCGTCTGCGTCGCGGGATCGACCCATAACGAACATCCCGTCGAGCCCGTGTGGCCGAAGCCGCCCACGCCGAAGATATCACCGCTATTGGAGGAGTAGGTGGTTTCTTCGTCCCATCCCAGACCGCGCACATCGCCCATGCGCTGCGAGTGCCGTCCCAGGTAGTACGGACGCAGCATCGCGGCGACGGTGGCGGGGGAGAGGATGCGCACGCCGCCGAGCTCGCCGCCGTTCAGCAGCATCTGCGCGTAGGCCGCGACGGCGTCTGCGGTACCGAAGAGCCCAGCATGCCCCTGGGCACCGATCGCACCGTGGCCTTCGATCACAAAACGGCCGCGCAGGTAGCGCCCCTGCGCCGCCGGCGCCTCCGGGCTTACGCGCGCCTGCAGATTCTCCGGCGGATCGAAGAGCAGGGAGCTCGCCAGGCCCAGCGGCCCGAAGAGCTCCTTAGCATCGAATTCCTTGATCGGCATGCCGGAAACCAGACGCACGATGCGCGCGAGTTCGACGTAGCAGGTATTGCAGTACTCGAAGCGCGTGCCGGGCGCAAAGTGCAGCGGCATGGCATCGACGATCGCCTCGCCTTGCGCCTCCGGCAGCACCGACTGCGCCTCGTTCAGGGCACTGGGCAGCCCCGCGCTGTGGTCGAGCAGCTCCTCGACCGTCACCTGGCTCTTGCCGTGCTGGGCGAAGGCGGGATCGTAGAAGGCGACGCGATCCCAGAGCCGGACTCTCCCTTCCTCGACCAGCTTCATCACGGCGGTCGCCGTCCCGATGGGCTTGGTCATCGAAGCGAGATCGTAGATCGTATCGACGGCATTGGCTTGCGGCACGGGGTAGAGCGCCCGCCGGCCGTATGCCTTGCGGTAGACCACCGATCCGCGGCGAGCAATCACCACCACCGCGCCGGGCATGTCACCTTTGGCGATGAGCCCTTCGATGAGCGGATCGAGGCGTGCCAGCGCCGCACTCGACATGCCGGCGGACTCCGGCGTTGCCGCCGGCAGAACGGTGTCGGCGCGCGCGCCCGCCCGCACCGCTAGCGCCAGCGCGAGCGCAAGCGCGAGCCGCCACGACCCTCTCAGCCAGAGCCACCTGCGCATGCCATAGCCCTCCCGCCGCCGACTCCGATGCTCTTCTGCATGAACTCCCGGCGGAGCATGCGTTCTCCTGCGCAGACGGAGCGTCTGCTGCGACGGCGGTCCTAGCCCGGGGGGCCGCCGCGCACGTACCGTGCAGGGGGAGAGCGGATCGCCTCCCATTTCCACACCCGAAGGAGTCATCGATGGAGCCCCTGGACCTCTCAATGCGCCCGCCTCGTTCGCCGCGGGCCAAGCTCGACGGACTGCTCGTCCTCGCCCGCACGATCGACAAGTGGCGCGCAGCGCTTCCCGGCGGAAATTCCGGAGAGTATCCGCCCGGCGGACTGAGCGGGATGTTCCTCTCGTTCTTCGAGGTCTCGCCGCAGGAGCTGTTCGACGTGGTCGCGGCAGCGCAGAGCGAGGACGACGTCGTGCGCTGGTTCCGCGAGCGCACCAACCTCACCGACGAGCTTCGCGAGGCATGGAACGAGGAAGCCGAGGGCCACGTCGTCACCGATGCCAACCGCGCTTACGTCTACAAGACCTACCCCGTCGCCGCGCGCAATCCGCAGATGACCAACCTGTTGGACGTGCTCGAAGCCGACGACGTCGAGTGCTTCCCTGAGATGAAGATCTAACGCACTGCGGGCAACCCGCATTCCCTCGGGGCCGCGCGTCGGGGGCCACAAGCCTCACACGGCGTGGGGCGCCGGTATCCGTACCAAGGGGGCTCCGAGGCGCGCGCGAAGCCAGGATGGCGAGAGCGCGCGCGAGGGCAGTAGGAGGCGCGCAGGATAGCGCGCCGACGCGCGGCCCCGCGGTACGGATGCCAGCGCCCCGCGAAGCAGCGATACCGCTTAGAACGCGCTCATTCCGGTCAGCGCCTGCCCCAAGATGAGCGCGTGGACGTCGTGCGTCCCCTCGTACGTGTAGACGGACTCGAGGTTGGCCATGTGGCGCATCGGAACGTACTCCGCGAGGATGCCGTTCGCGCCCATCATGCGCCGCGCGGCGCGCGCCACGTTGCACGCCATATCGACGTTGTTGCGCTTGGCCAGGCTCACCTGCGCAGGCCTCATCGTCCCAGCGTCCTTGAGCCGTCCCAACTGGAGCGACACGAGCTGCGCCTTGGTGATCTCCGTGATCATCTCCGCGAGGTGCTCTTGCTGGATCTGCTTGGCGCCGATCGGAACGTCGAACATCACGCGCGTCTTGCTGTACTCCAGCGCCTGCTCGAAGCAGGCCATCGCCGCACCGATCGCCCCCCACGCGATGCCGTAGCGCGCCTGCGTCAGGCACATCAGCGGCGACTTCAGCCCTCCGCTCTTGGGGAGCATGCTCTCCAGCGGCAACTCCACCTCGTTGAATGCCAGCTCACTGGTGTCCGAGGCGCGCAGCGAGTGCTTTCCTTTCTGGTCGCGCGCGGTGAAACCGGGCATCCCACGCTCGACGAGAAAGCCGCGGATCGAATCGGCTTCGCCGTCGTCGGTCTTGGCCCAGACCACGGCTACGTCGGCCCGCGAGCCGTTGGTGATCCACATCTTGCTGCCGCTGAGCACCCAGCGGTCGCCGCGGCGCCGCGCACGGGTGAGCATACCGGCGGGATTCGAACCGTAATCCGGCTCGGTGAGGCCGAAACAGCCGATCTTCTCCCCGGTGGCTAGCGCCGGCAGCCAGCGCCTGCGCTGCTCCTCGCTGCCGAAGGCGTAGATGGGATACATCACCAGCGCCCCTTGGACGCTGGCAAACGAGCGCAGGCCCGAGTCCCCACGCTCCAGCTCCTGCATGATCAAGCCGTAGGCCACGTTGTCGAGCCCGGCGCAGCCGTATTCCTCCGGGAGGTTGGCGCCGAAGACGCCGAGCGTGCCGAGCATCGGCACGAGGTCGGTGGGGAAGCGCCCCTCCAGCCAGGCATCTTCGATGATCGGAAGGACGCGGTCGTCCACGAAGGCGCGCACGGTGTCGCGCACCTGACGTTGCTCCGCGCTGAGCGAGGCGTCGAGATCGTAAAAATCGGTACCAGCGTAGGCCATGACCCCGGGCTTCGACGAAGTGCCCCGCCCCCCTCGGCCGCTCGTCGCAAAATCTTCCGTGCAGCGGGATGCCGCAGGAAGGACGATGGCGCGGCGAGCGCGGATGCCATAGCCATGCGATTGATCACCTTCGACCACAACGGCAAGCCGCAGCTGGCCATCGAGCGCCATGGACGCGTCGCACCGCTCCCTGGGGTGACCGACGCCGCCGCTTTCTTCCGGTTGGGGGAAGACGTGCGAGCGCAAGCGGTCCGCACTGCCGAAGCAGCGCTCGTCGCCGAGGCGGCGCTCGGCGGGCACCAAACGCTGGCTACGGACGACGTGCGTACGCTGCTTCCCGTGCTCGATCCCGGCAAGGTCATCTGCGTGGGCCTGAACTACCGGGACCATGCCGCCGAAGTCAACATGGAGATCCCGAAAGCGCCCGCGCTCTTTCCGAAGTACGCCTCGACGCTGATCCCGCACGGGGCTCCCATCGAGCTGCCGCGCGAAAGCGTGAAAGTAGACTACGAAGCGGAGCTGGTCTTGGTCATCGGGCGGCATGCCAGCCACGTTCCGGTGGAGCACGGTTGGAGCGTGGTGGGCGGTCTCACGATCGGCAACGACGTCTCCGTGCGCGACTTCCAGGGCATGAGCGGGCAATGGATGGCGGGGAAGATCTTCGATCGCACCACGCCCGTGGGACCCGTGATCGTCACTCCGGACGATTTCACCAACCCCGACGACCTGGAGATCTGGCTCGAGATCGGCGGGGAGGTGCTGCAGCGCTCGCGCACCTCGCAGTTCATCTTCGACGTCGGTCAGATGATCGAGTACATCACGCGCATCACGACGCTGGAGCCGGGCGATCTCATCTTCACGGGCACGACGGCGGGTGTCGGCTTCACGCGCAAGCCGCCTCGCTATCTCCGCGACGGCGAGACGGTGCGGATCTACGTCGAAGGCATCGGGATGCTGGAGAACGCGGTCGTCGCGCCGCGCGGCGGTGCCCAGCCCGACCTGCTGCCTAAGCCGCGCACGGCGAAAACGCCGGCATAGCGAACGCTCAGCGGCGGTACGTTCCCACGAGGGTCGCCGTCGCGAGGACGTGGCCCTTCATCGCGTCGCGCAGATCGGCGATGCCTGCCTGACCGGGAAGGCTCAGCACGGGAAGGTCGAGCGCGTAGAGCGTCACGTGATAGTGGTGCGGCGGATCCCCAACCGGGGGACAGGGGCCGCCGTAGCCCGCCGTTCCGAAGCTGGTCAGCGCCTCTCCCCGAGGTTCGTGCCCCGCCCCGAGCGATCGCGCATCACCGGGAACGTTATAGGCCACCCAATGGACCCAGCCGCCCGGCGCCTTGGCGTCTGGATCGACGATCGTCAGCGCGAAGGAGCGCGTGTGCGCCGGCGCCCCCCTCCAGCGCAACGGCAACGAGAGGTTTTCGCCGCCGCATTGCCCCATGGAGTGCGCATGCACGCGCGGGATGCTGCCGCCGTCCGCGAAGGCCGGGCTCATCAGCGAGAAGGCGAGCACGACTGCTGCCAACATTGCCGCTCAGCGTCCGCGAGCGCAGCTCACCGCGCGCGTTCCGCAGCGGCCAGCAGGGCGCGGGCCGCAATCACGTCGGCCATCGCCACGCGGTACTCCGCACTGGCATAGGCATCGCTGCGCGCCTCCACGCCGCGCGCCGTCTCGGCGCAGAGCGACTCGACCTTCTTGTGGTCGTGCACTGGGATGCCCGCCAGCGATGCCTCGACATGCGCGGCCCGGAAAGGCACGCTGCCCACGCCCGTGATCGCGATGCGCGCACTTTCGATGGCACCGCCGCTCACGGTCAAGGCGCATGCCGCCCCTACCACCGGATAGTGCGAAGCAGGGTGCGGCAGCTTGGCGTAGGCGGAAGCGGGGAAGGCGCGCGGCAGGATCACCGCCGCCAGCACGTCGCTGGGTCCAAGTGCCGTCGTGAACATGTCCACGAAGAACTCTCGCGCCGCAACGGTACGCGTTCCGGAGGCTCCAACGATCTCGAGCTGCGCCTCGAGCGCGAGCAGCGCAGCGGGCTCGTCGGATGCGGCATCCGCATGCGCGGCCGAGCCGCCCAGCGTGCCGCAGTGGCGGACTTGCACGTCGCCGACGGCGGCAGCGGCCTCCGCGAGCAGCGGAGCATAGGCCGCCACGTCGGCGCTCCCGGCCAGCGCGGCGTGCGTGGTCAGCGCGCCGATCTCCAGGCCGCGCGCCGTCTTCTTGATGCCTTGCAACCCCGCCACGTTGCGCAGGTCGATGAGCACGTTTGGGCGCGCGAGGCGCAACTTCATCATGGGAAGCAGCGAATGGCCGCCGGCCAGCAGTTTGGCTTCCTCACCGTGCTGTTGGAGCAGGGCGATGGCCTGCTCAACAGAGTCCGCCGTTACGTAGTCGAAGCTTGCGGGAATCACTTTTTCGCCGCCTTTCCGTTGGCCTTGCCGTCGTAGCCGTTGATCACGCGCCAGACGCGCTCCGGTTTGCAGGGCATATCCATATTGACGATGCCGAAAGGCGCGAGAGCGTCGACGACCGCGTTGACCACGGCGGGAGTAGCGCCGATCGTCCCCGCCTCGCCGACCCCTTTGATACCCATCGGGTTCACATCGGTGGGAGTGACGGTGCGATCCAGCTCGTACATCGGCAGTTGATTGGCATGCGGCGCGGCGTACTGGAGAAGCGAGCCGGTCGTCAACTGGCCGTTCTCGTCGTAGACGATCTCCTCGTAGAGCGCCTGCGCCAAGCCCTGCGCGATACCGCCATGGACCTGGCCTTCGACGATCATGGGATTGATGACGTTACCGCAGTCGTCCACGGCGACGTACTTGACGACCTTCACCGCACCGGTCGAACGCTCGATCTCCACCACGCAGACGTGGGTGCCGAAGGGATAGACGAAGTTGGGCGGTTCGAAGCGGCGCGTGGCCTCGAGCCCAGGCTCGACGTCGGGCGGGAGATTGAGCCCGCGAAAGGCGGCGAAGGCTACTTCGGCGATCGACATCGCCTTCTCGGGGTTACCTTTGACGGCGATCCTGCCGTTCTTGAACTCGAGGTCGCCGACGTTGGCTTCCATCTGGTGCGCGGCGATCTTCATCGCCTTCTCACACACCGTATCGAGCGCGCGGTAGAGCGCCGCGCCGTCGACGGCCGTACTGCGCGAGCCGAAGGTGCCGATGCCGTATTGAACGACGGCCGAATCACCATGGAGGACGACGATGTCGTCGATGGGAACGCCCAGACGCTCGGAGACCATCTGCGCGAACGTCGTCTCCTCACCTTGGCCGTGCGGTGAGGCGCCCGTCATCACCGTGACGCGCCCAGTAGGCTCCATGCGCACGGTGGCGCTGCCCCAACCCGGCGCGGGAAGCGCCGAAGAGGGACCCATACCGCAGACTTCCACGTACGAGGAGAGGCCGATACCCATGAGACGCCCCTCGCTGCGCCCGCGCTCCTGCTCCTTACGCAGTGCGTCGTAACCTGCGATCTGCAGCGCCTTCTCGAGCGCGGCATGGTAGTCGCCGCTGTCGTACGTGAGGCCGACGGCTGAAGCGTACGGAAACTGCTCCTTCTTGATCAAGTTGCGGCGTCGTACTTCGGCGGGGTCCATGCCGAGCTTGGCGGCCAACAGATCCAGCCCCCGCTCGATGAGATAGGTCGCCTCGGGGCGCCCCGCACCGCGATAGGCATCGGTGGGCACTTCCGTGGTGAAGAGACCGTGGAGCGTGACGGACACGTTCTGGATGTCGTAGGCGCCTGGAACCATCAGCGCGGTCAGCGTTGGGATGGCCGGGGTCAGCAGCTGATGATACGCGCCGAGGTTGGCGAGTATCTTCACCTTCAGCCCGGTGATGCGGCCGTCGCTATCGGCCGCTATCTCGATGAAGTCGATTTGATCGCGTCCGTGGACGGTAGACATGAAGCTCTCGCTGCGCGTCTCCACGTACTTCACTGGGCGGTCGAGTGCGCGCGAAGCGAATGCCGTGACGAGCTCCTCCGCGTAGACGTCGAGCTTACTGCCGAAGGCGCCGCCGACCTCCGGCGCAATCGTGCGGATACGATGCTCGGGGAGACCGAGTGCGAGGGCCAGCTGCGTGCGCAGCAAATGCGGAATCTGCGTCGACGACCACACCGTGAGATGCTGCGGACCCGGCTCCCAGTGCGCCACCATGCCGCGCGGCTCGATGGAGACCGGCGCCAGACGCTGATTGAGCAAACGCTCGGAGACGGTCACCGCTGCATTCTTGAATGCCGACTCCGCATCGCCGCCGTTGATCTGCATCGTGAAGGCGATATTGGTACCGAACTCGTCGTGGACGTACGGCGGCCCCGCGGCAGCGCGCTCGAGGTCGACGACGGCGGGCAGCTCCTCGTACTCCACCTCCACCAGATCGGCGGCATCGCGCGCCGCTGCCCGCGTCTCGGCGACGACGGCGACCACCGGCTCGCCCGCGTAGGCTACGCGCCCGCGTGCCAGCGCCGGATGTTTGGGGATCTTGAGCCCCTCGATCTGCGGCGCCGTGGGGACGTCGCCCACGCCCTGCATGTCGTCGGCGGTGAAGACGGCCAAGACGCCTGGGCTTGCTTTGGCGGCGGAGACGTCGATGCGCACGATCTTTGCATGCGCGAACGGTGAGCGCGCGAAAGCGGCGTAGGTGGTGCCGGCCAGCTTCACGTCGTCCACGTACGTCGAGCGGCCGGTAATGAGACGAGGGTCCTCGCGCCGCGTGACGCGCGCACCCATCATGCTGGTGAAGGCCATGGAGCCCTCCTCGATTTAGTCCGCAGGTGCGCCGATGCGCTCGCGCTCCATCTTTGGTGCGCGCATCGCGGCGGCAGCATGTTGAACGGCTTTGACGATATTCTGATATCCGGTGCAGCGGCAGAGATTGCCGGAGAGCGCCTCGCGAATCTCCGCCTCGCTGGGATCAGGATTGCGCTGCAGCAAGTCGCAGGCGGAGACGATCATCCCTGGCGTGCAGTAGCCGCACTGCAGGCCGTGCTGCTCCCAGAATGCCGTTTGCATGGGATGGAGATGCTGGGCATCGCCGATGCCCTCGATGGTGGTAACGTCGGCGCCGTCGGCTTGTACGGCGAGCAGCGTGCAGGACTTCACGGATTGACCGTTGAGCAAGACCGTGCATGCGCCGCATGACGAGGTGTCGCATCCGACATGGGTGCCGGTCAAGCCGAGGGTGTCGCGCAGCAAGTACACGAGCAACGTGCGGGGCTCGACGTCACCCGTCCACTTCGCGCCGTTCACGGTCACCGAAATCGAACGTTTCATGGTGACGCCTCCAGCAAACGATGAGGGATGATCGCCTTTCAACGCGAACCGAGCGTTGTCCCTGCGAAAGTAGAAGGAGAGCCCACCGTGAACGAGCCGGTCTCCGTCGAGGAGTTGCTCGCGCGTCTCCGCCAAGTGGAATATCTTGCCGACACCGGGCTTGCCACCGCGCTTCATCTGGCGGTGCGCCTCCGCCACCCCCTGCTGTTGGAAGGCGAGGCGGGAGTAGGCAAGACTGAGGCCGCCAAGGCGCTCGCGCGCGCCCTCGATCAGCCGATGATTCGCTTGCAGTGCTACGAAGGGCTCGACGTTCATGACGCCGTCTACGAATGGAACTACGGCCGCCAGCTCTTGGCAATTCGGCGCAGCGAAGCCGGGGGCGGCGTCCTGGGCGATCTCTATTCCGAGGAGTTCCTCATCCGCAGGCCGCTGCTTCGCTCGCTCGAAGGCGGCGTGCTGCTGATCGACGAGCTCGATCGCGCCGACGACGAGTTCGAAGCCTTTTTGCTGGAGTTCCTCGGCGAGTTCTCGGTGACGATTCCCGAACGGGGAGCCTTCCGAGCCGTCACCCCGCCGGTGGTCGTGCTGACGTCCAACCGCACGCGCGAGCTCCATGACGCGCTCAAGCGGCGCTGCTACTACCACTGGATCGAGCACCCCACGCCGGAGCGCGAGCTGGAGATCCTGCGCGCGCGCCTGCCAGGCCTGGGGGCCGATCTCGCTCGCGACGTGGCCACGGCGGTGGCGCGTCTGCGTGCCATGGAGCTGCGTAAGCCGCCGGGGATCGCCGAGTCGCTGGATTGGGCGCAAGCTTTGGGGAGCCTGGGCGTGGCGCGCCTAAGTGCGGAAGCGGCAGAGCGCACGCTTGGCGTCGTGCTGAAGTATCGCGAGGATACAGCGCTCGTCCAGGGACGCGGGCTGAGCGCCGTGGTAGGGGCCTGAACCGGCATGCCCGCCGAGGCGCCAGCGCACCTGCTGACCGCACTCTCCGGGTTCGCGCGTACGCTGCGCGCCGAAGGGCTGCCCGTCCCCGAAGGCGGCGTCGAGCTCTTCGCCGATGCCTTGCGCGTCCTGGACGCCGCGGAGCCGCGCGCGCTCTACTGGGCGGCCCGCTTGAGCCTCCTGCGGCGCAGCAGCGACCTCGAAGCCTTCGAACGCAGCTTCCAGGCCTATTGGACGAGCTCTCACCACCTGCAGATGGAGTCCCCCGTCGAGGACCGGCAGCCGCCCAGCATGCCCGTGTCGCTGGCTCCGATTGACCAGCGTGAACCCAGAGATGAGCGCGAGCAGCTCGAAGAGATACTCCCGCGTTCGCTGGCCTCGCCGGCGGCACGCCTGCGCGAGATGGACTTTGCCGAGTACACCGAGCACGAGCATCGCCTTGCCGCCCGGCTGATCGAGGAGCTGCGCCTGGCCCTGCCCACGCGCCGCTCTCGCCGCACGCGCCCTTCGGCGCACGGCCATCGTGTCGATCTGCCACGCACCTTGCGCAGGAGCATGCGCACGGCGGGCGATCCCGTGCACTTGGTGTACGCCCGCCGGCGCCAGCGCACGCGGCCGCTGATCCTGCTCTGCGACGTCTCGGGGTCTATGAGCGCGTACAGCCGCGCGTTGATCCAGTTCCTGCGCGCCGCCGTCGAGTCGCACGCCGGCGTGCGCGTCTTCGCCTTCGGCACGCATCTCGTCGAGCTCACTCACCCGCTCGCGGCGGTCACCCGCGACGACGCGCTGCGCGCCGCCGCCCGCTGCTTCGACGACTGGGGCGGCGGGACGCGCATCGGCGCCTCGCTGGAGAGCTTCGTACGCCTCTACGCACAACGCGGGGTCACGCGAGGCGGGGTGGTGGTGATTCTTTCCGACGGCTGGGAGCGCGAGGATCCCGCTTTGGTGGGCGAGCAGATGCGCCGCCTGCGGCTGCTGAGCCATCGCGTCATCTGGGTAAATCCCAACAAGAAAGACCCCACGTTCGAGCCGCTCGCCGCCGGCATGGCCAACGCCCTGCCGTACGTCGACGCATTGGTCGCCGGCCACAACCTGCGGGCGCTCGAAGACGTGCTGGCGCTGGTGCGCCGGCTGGGAGACGAGGAGTCACGCCAGTGAAGGATATCTTCGAACAAGTCGACCGCTGGCGCCGCGAGGGCCGTAAGGTAGCCGTAGCGACGATCGTACAAGTGGAGCGCTCGGCGCCGCGCGGCCCAGGGGCCGCGATGGCCGTCAACGATCGAGGCGAGGTCGCAGGCTCCGTCTCCGGCGGCTGCGTCGAGGGGGCGCTGGTCGAAGAAGCGGAGCAGGTCCTGGAGAGCGGGCGTGCCCGGCTGGTGACCTACGGTATCTCCGACGAGCAAGGCATCTCCGTGGGTTTGACCTGCGGCGGCACGATCCACTGCTTCGTCCAGCCGCTCTACGGCGAGTTTCCCGTACTGGCCGACGCGTTGCGGCGCGACGAGCCCATCGCGCTGTGCGTGGAGATCGAAGGGCCTGACGCCGGCGCCGCGATGCTCGTGCACCGTGAAGGCGCGAGCGTGGGCATGCTCGGCAACGAGGGACTCTCCTACCGAGTTCGCGCGGACGCGATCTCGTGTCTGGCGCGCGGCACCTCGGCCACGCGCGAATACGGGCCCAAAGGCGAACCGCTGGAAAGCGGCGTGCGCCTGTTCATCGACGCGTTCGTCCCGCGCCCGGACCTCTACATCTTCGGCGCCGTCGATTTCAGCCGCGCGCTGGTGACGCTAGGGCGCTATCTAGGCTACCGCGTCACCGTGGTGGATGCGCGGCGCACCTTCGCCACGCACGCGCGCTTCCCCGACGCCGACGAAGTCATCGCCACATGGCCCGACGAGTTCCTCGCGCAAGCAGCCATCGACGAGCGCACGGTGATCTGCGTGCTGACGCATGACCCCAAGTTCGACGTTCCGCTGCTGAAAGTGGCGCTGCGCACGCGCGCGGGGTACATCGGGGCGATGGGCAGCCGCTCGACCCACGAGCGGCGCTTGGCCGACCTGCGCGCCGAAGGCGTGACCGAACACGAGCTGGAGCGCATCCGGGCCCCCATTGGTCTCGACATCGGCGCCGCGACGCCGGAGGAGACGGCCGTGGCCATCGCCGCGGAGATCGTCACGCTGCGCACGGGACACTCCGGCGGATTCCTCACGGAGAGCAGCGGTCCGATCCACCGCGCCCGTTTCCAGGAGCGCTCGGCGCCCGCGGTATAATCCAGCACATGGAGATCACCAACACCGCGCGCATCGAAGCGCCGCTCGACCAAGTATGGGACGTCCTGCGGGACATCCCGCGGACGGCGCGCTGCCTCCCCGGTACGACGATCAGCGAGAAGATCGACGAGGAAACCTACAAGGCCAGCGTGACGATGAAAGTAGGACCGGTAACGCTCACCTATCGCGCTACCGTTCGCCGCACCTCGCTGGACGAGAGCACACACGCGGCCGTACTCGACGTGGAGGCCGCCGACACCAAGGGACGCGGGAACGCTGCTGCCACGGTGCGCACGTCGGCCGTTGCCGACGGAGCGGCCACCGTCCTGACGGTGACGGCCGATGCGCGCATCTCCGGCGTGCTCGCGCAGTTTGGAGGCGGCATGATCCAAAGCGTCGCCGGCCGCCAACTGGCGCAGTTCGCCGCCAACGTACGCGCGGAAGTGGAGCGGGGGCGCAGCGCCACGTGAGCAGCAGCGACGCAGAGCCCATCGCCGTGGGCGTCGACCTCGGCGGCTCCCACGTGATGGCTGCGACGGTCGATGCGCGGGGCGAGATCGGGCCCCGCCACGGGATGGATATCGTCGACCACGATCCCGCCAAAGTCGTCGCCGCGCTGGCAGGCTGTGTCAAGCTGGCACTGGCCGACGCCAAGGGGCGCAGCGTTGCGGGCATCGGCATCGGATCTCCGGGCCGCATCGACGCGCGCAGCGGCACGGTACGCTACTCGCCGAACTTCGAGTGGCACGACGTGCCGTTGGCGGACCTGGCCGCCGCGGCGCTGGGACAGCGCGTCCACGTCCTCAACGATGCGCGCGCAGCAACGCTAGGGGAACACGCCTTCGGCGCCGGGCGCGGAACGCGCGATTTCCTCATGCTAACGCTGGGCACAGGCATCGGAGGCGGCGTCGTGATGAACGGCGAGCTGATCTTCGGCAGCGGCTGGACGACCGGTGAAGTGGGCCATCATCAGATCCGCGCCCACGACGGCTTCGTCTG
>SCQY01000152.1 GCA_004298665.1 bacterium
CCGCGGCTCCGGCGGCCCTACTTCTCGCCGCCCGCTCGGACCCCCGCGGCGCGTTCATACTGCTGGGCGACCACGGTATAGTCTTCGCGGCCGTGACCCTCGCTCGAGGCGTTCTGGTAGAGCTGCTCGCAGAGCGCCGTCACGAACATCGGTACGCCCAGCGCACGGCCGGAGGAGAGCGCGGCACGCACGTCCTTCCGCAGCAAGTCGAGCGCAAAGCCGCCTTCGTGACTCCCGGAGAGCCACGTCTTGGGCAGCCACTCGTTGAGCAAGTAGTTGGAGGCCGTGGCCGAGGCGAGCACTTCGCGCACCACG
Organism: bacterium; assembly: GCA_004298665.1. Taxonomy (GTDB): domain Bacteria; phylum Vulcanimicrobiota; class Vulcanimicrobiia; order Vulcanimicrobiales; family SCRA01; genus SCRA01. The sequence goes on from SCQY01000152.1 coordinate 316, forward strand.
TCGAGATCGGCACCCGCCTTCTTGGCGAAGATCAGTCCCTCGACGTTGGCGAGCATCGTCACCGCAATGATGGTCTGATTGACCAGCTTTACCGTTTCACCCATGCCCAGCGGCCCGCAGTGGCGGGGATTGCCCATGCCTTTGAGCACCGGCTCGGCGCGCGCAAAATCCTGCGCATCCGCGCCGGCCATGATGGCCAGCGTTCCGCTGGCGGCACGCGTGGGGCCGCCCGAAACCGGCGCGTCGACCATGGAGATGCCGCGCTCGCGCAGGCGCGCGCCGAAGGCCTGCGTCGAAGTCGGCGCGATGGTCGAGCAGTCGATGACCAACGTCCCGCGTGCCGCCCCCGCAACGACGCCGCGCTCACCAAAGAGAACCTCTTCAACCTGCGGAGCGTCGGGCACGCAGAGTACCACCACGTCGCTGGCGGCCGCCACGCCTTTGGGATCGCCGCCGTCGGCCGCCCCGGCGGCGACCAACCGCTCGAGCGAGGCGCGGCTGCGGTGCGCGCAGACCGTCAACGAGAAACCGGCGCGCAGCAAGGAGGCACTCATGGGCTCGCCCATGGCGCCCAAACCGATGAACCCAACCGTCGTGGACAAGGCAGACACTCCTCTCGCAAGCAACGCGCCACTGTTCGCCTTCGCCCGCCGTCACGCTTCTCGGCCCGCGAAAAGGAATGCGGGGCAAGCGGCGCGGAGCATGCCGAACAAGAGGAGGGGTTGCACATGAAGGTCCACCTCGCGTATGGCCGCCACGGCATCGACGCCGAATTGCCCGATTCCGCCGTCGTCATCGAGCCGGTCGACGCGCCCGCTCTCCCCGACGAGCGCGCCGCCCTGGAGGCCGCCTTCCGCGCACCGATCGGCGCGCGCCCGCTGCGCGAGATCGTCGGTGCCGGCGAGCGCGTCTGCATCGTCACCTCCGACATCACGCGCGCTACACCCAACGAGCGGCTCATCCCATGGGTCCTCGACGAGCTCGCGCACGTTCCTGCGGAACAGATCACCGTGCTGATCGGACTAGGCTCGCATCGCGCGCAGACGGACGAAGAGATCGTACAGATGTTCGGCGCGCAGACGGCGCGCCGCGTGCGCATCGTCAACCACGACGCCTTCGATCTCGAGCAGACCGTTGTGGTCGGAACGACGGCCGAGGGCCAGGAAGCGCGTCTCCATCGCCTCTGGGTCGAGGCCGACAAACGCATCGTCGTCGGCTTCATCGAGCCGCATCTCTACGCCGGCTTCTCCGGAGGCCCCAAGGGCATCATGCCGGCGATCGCCGACATCGACACCATCACCTGCTTCCACAACGCGCGCAAGGTCTCCGATCCCGCGACGACGTGGCTCAACCTCGACGGCAGCCCCGTGCAGCGGATGGCGCGCGAAGTCGCTGCGATGTGTCCGCCGGACTTCTGCGTCAACGTCACGCTCAATCGCACCAAAGGCATCACTGGGGTATTCTGCGGCCACTACATCGAGGCACATCGCAAAGGCTGCGAATTCTGCCGCGAGACGGCCTCACGCCCGATGGCGGAACGCTTCGACGTGGTCGTCACCACCAACGGCGGGTATCCGCTCGATCAGAACCTCTATCAGTCGATCAAGGGGCTCACCGCGGCCATGGGCATCGTCAAGAAAGGCGGCACCATCGTGCTGGCTTGCGAGTGCAGCGACGGGCTCCCCGACCATGGCAACTTCAAAGAGCTGATCCGCAGCCGCGCGACGGCGCACGACCTGCTGCAGATGATTCTCACGCCCGGCTTCAAGACGTTCGATCAATGGAGCGCGCAGAGCATGGCGCAAGTGCTGCTCCACGCCAAGATACAGATCAAGAGCCTGCTGGACGACAACGTCGTGCGCTCCGCGCTGCTCGAGCCGATCCACGACGTGGGCGAGGCCGTCGCGCACGCGCTGCGCACTGCGGGACCGGGCGCCACCGTCGCCGTGCTTCCCGAAGGCCCGTACACCGTGCCGTTCATCGGCGTCGAATCAGCGATCTAGCGCGTTCCGGGTAGCCTTCGATCTGCGCTCAGACCAAGGCGCCAAGAGGCGCTGTGTACTCTTGACGTACATAAGCCTCTTGGCAACGATGGGATGGCGTAGGCAGAAGGCTCCCTACGGGAAGCCGAGGTGACAGACTTTGGTCTTCTCTTCCGCCGACTGTTCGATCTTCTCCGCCGGCTGGCGATCGATCACGTCGAAGACGTCATAGGGATCGCTCGTAGGCGGCTTGGCACGTACCTTCGCCACCCAGACCGGCCACATCAACTGGTGGTCGACGGCGCGGAAGTAGGCCTCTCCCGGGAAGAAGCCCGTAAATTTTGCCCCTTCGAGCGAGCGGGCCATCTTGACGGCGTCGGTACCGCCGGCCTTTTGGATCGACCAGATCAGGCGGTCGAGCATGATGTAGCCGAACGTGTTGTAGTTCGTCGGCGGCTTGCCGGAGCTCTTGCGCGTCGCCTTGACGAAGTCGACGGCTGCGCTGTCGCTCTGCGGGAAGACCAGATCGCTGTGGTAGTACCACTCCGTGGAACCGTAACCGACGCGCGCCTCCTCCGGCAGCGTCCAGACGTACTCGAGCGAAAGTTGCGGCGTGCAGATGGGGAACTTCGCGATGAGGCCGAACGAGCCGGCCTGTTTGAGCATGTTGACGTAGTCGGCGCCCTGCACCAGCGCGAGAACCACGTCCGGCTTGGCCGCCGCGACCTTCGTCAGGTAGGGGCTGAAGTCGGCCGTGCCCAGCGGCACCAAGTCGTCGCCCACCAACTGCCCGCCGATTTTCGCCAGCACGTCCTTGTAGCCGTCGACCAGCGCGTGGCCGTAGGCGTAGTCCGGCGTGATCGCATACCACTTCTTGCCGAATTTCTGCGCGAAACTATAGCCGCTGGCATGGGTGAGCATCCAGGTGCTGTGGCCCACGCGGAAGGTCGTCCAGTGGCAGTTGGCGCCGGTGATGGCATCGGCGCTGCCGCACGAGATGTAGACCATCTTGTTCTCGGCGGCCGCGTTGCTGACGGCCAGAACCACCGAGCTGTTGACGCTGCCGGAGAGCGCAACGACCTTGTCCTCGTTGACTAACTTGCGCGCCTTCTGCACGGCGACACCGGGGTTGTTCTGGTCATCCTCGACGACCAGCTCGATGCGCCTGCCGAGTACACCGCCGCGTGCGTTCCACGCGGCGACGGCCATTTTGGCGCCGGCGAGCTGATGGCTGGCCAATCCCGCGTAGACGCCGGTGAGCTCTGCTACCATGCCGAGCTTCAGAGTTTCGGCAGCCTCGCCGCGCTCGCGGACGATCGCGGGAAACCCCGCGGCTACCGTTGCAGCGGCCGCGCCTTTGACGAGCGTTCCGCGTGAAAGCAAATGTTTCTCGAGATCCATGAAGACTCGCCTCTTCTCTTAGAATTGACGTGATGAGTACGCACGCTGGGTAGATGCTTCCACGCAACCCGCGCCGCTCATTCCCGCGGTGTGAAGCGGAGGGCGGTGCGTACCGCCAGCACGAGCGATCCCACGCGCGTCTCCCAAGCGCCCAAGCCCGGCGATTCGAAGGTGAACGAGTGCGGAACGCCTTGCGCTGCGGCCCACACCGAGTATGGGCGTCCTCCGATGATCGCTCCCGGGTCGTGCCCTAGCGAGCGCACCCAGCCGCGCTCGAGCCGCCAGAGACCTAGGCGCCCGGCTTCCTCGCTGGAGAGTCCGAGGTCGACGCCGTGCAGATCGTGCTGGATGGGTATGCCTGCCTCCTCGAGCCGCTCCACCAGGTCCGGCGCGCGATGTTCGCCGCCGGCGATGCGCTCGTAGCAGTAGAATGCGGTGGTCTCGGGATCTTCGTGCAGGTCGAGCGCGAGGATCGGGGTGCGGCCAGGCCATGAGCCGGCTACGGCTCGGCTCTCGGCGGTCATCTCGCCGCCATAGGAGCGATTGATGTCGCGCCCTTGGCTGTTACGGCGCGTCCCCATGCGGTAGCCCGCGGGATTGGTACACGGCCACAACACGTAGGCGAACTCTTCGGGCAGACCTTCACGCACCGCTTGCAGCAGCGCGCTAGGCCCGGCAGGCTCGTCACCATGAACGCCCGCAGAAATCGCAATCAGCGGCGCACCGGGGCGCTCGATCACCGCGTGAAGGAGCTCTTCCTCTCCAGCGGGCAGGCTGTGCAGGCGTAGGATGCCGCGATCGGCGAGCTCCGTCCACGCGGAGACGAGTGCTTCGTATTCAGGCTTCAGAGCGGGAAGGGTCATGCTCTGCGTTTCGCTGCTGCGCCGCAATCCCCGCCGTACCGGCCCAACGCCTAGCGTAGGCGAGATCCTCCTCCGTATCGACGTCGAAGAGCGCGCCCGCATCGTCTAGCTCGACGCGCGCGACGACGGCGCCCGGCGCATCGCGCAATTCGCGCAGCGACTCCCCGTCGGGCGCCCGCTCCACGCGCTCGCGCATCCGGGGGCCGAAGACGACGGGATGAGCCGGCACGCCGCCCACGACCGGATAGAGGATGTCGGCATCGCCGCCGCGATAGCGCTCGATGATGTCATCGACTACCTCGCACGTCAGGAACGGCCGGTCGGCCAGGACGATGGCCAGTGCAACCCCGCGCGGAGCGGCACACGCGCCCAGGCGTGCGCTGGAGGCGAGGCCGCGCTCGGGTGCCGGCTGACGCACGATGGTCGTGACGTGTGCACGGGGACCGAGGCGGCGCAAGAGCTCCTCACTCTCCGCGCCGACGACGACGACGGTGGGATGGTGGCGGCAGGCGTCGAGCGCGCGCTCCAACAGCGTACGCCCTTCGATCGTTGCGGCAAGCTTGGGGCGGCCCATGCGCTGCGCGCGCCCAGCGGCCAGCAGCACGATGGCCACGTCGCGTGCGGTCGACTCCATCAGAGGCGTTCAGCCAGCTCGATAGCCGCAGCGCGCAGCCACTCCCCGAGCGCGTTCATCTCCTGCTTTTGCAGCATGCCGGCACTGCCGACCACCCAGAGCATCCCCGCGATCCGTCCGGCGCGCACGACGGGCGCGGCCACGGCGCGAACGCCTTGCAGATACTCCTGATCGTCGCAGGCGTAGGGCACGCGCGCCCCGGCCAACAACACCTTACCGAGCGCCCCCGCGTTGCGTGGAAGGCGCGTGCCGACGGGCGCAGTCTGCGCGAAGCCGCTCTCCTTGCCGGCACGTGCCAGGATCGTCACGCCGTCGGCATCGGGGATGCCGAAGTAGCACGTCAGATCCGGCTGCTCGCGCGCGACGCGGTCGAGCACGATCTGCACGCCGTGCAGATCGGGGCCGGCGCCGGTAACCGTTAGCTCGTGCAGCTTCGTGCCGATACGCAGCGAGCCGTCAGCGGCGGTCGCGAGCGCGTTGACGCCGATCAAGCTGCGCACCACAGCATGCACGGAGCCTTTGCTGACGCCCAGCTCGCGCGCCAGTGCCGAGATGCTGCGCGTCCCCGCGGCGACGCGCTCTAACACCACGAATGCCCGCGCGACGGCGGGGGCTGGGAGATCGGTTCTCCATCGTGAGACCGCAGATTGCTCGACTGCGCTCACCGGCTGCCTCCCCTCAGAGCGTTGCGTCCATGACCTCCGCGATGTGGCGCACGTCCACGTTCATACCCCGTTCCGCCGCGCCGCGCCGGAGGTGAAGCAGACAGCCGGGATTTCCCGTCACCACCAAATGCGCCCCCGTGGCCTCGATCCGCTCGAGCTTCTGCCGCAGCAGCTCGCTCGCGATCTCCGGATGCGTCAGGTTGTAGATGCCGGCACTCCCGCAGCATTGATCGTCGCCCAGCTCGCGGAAGTCGTCCGAGCAACCCTTGAGCAGGCTGCGCGGCTCTGCGCGGATCCGCTGCGCGTGCGCCAAATGGCAGGCATCCTGATATGTGACAGGCGCATCGAGCACGCGTGTTGCGGCGACCCCGCTCATGGCCAGAGCCTGGCTCAAATCCAGGACCTGCGAAGCAAACTGCTTCGCCCGCTCGTGCCACGGGTCGTCCTCCTCGAAGAGCTGGGCATACTCCTTCAACTGCGCCCCGCATCCGGCGCTGTTCGAGACGAAATACTCCGCTCCGCTGCGCGAGAAGGCCTCGATCAAGGCGCGGGCCATGCCCTTGGCGGCCTCGCGCTCGCCGGCGTGGACGTTGAGAGCGCCGCAGCACCCGCTGTACGCGGGGACCAGATCGTAGCCTGCCTTGCGGAGCACCGACTCCGTCGCCCGATTGAGATGCGGGAGCATCGCCTCCATCACGCAGCCGGTGAGCGCCATCGCGCGCGGCGCTGCCGCGCGCTGCACTGCGCCGCCCGAGCGGGACGCCTCGCGCACGGCAATCGGCGCCCGCGGCCGCGGAAGGGCCGCCTCCCAGGCGCGCAGGCGGCGCGGAAGCAAACGGGCCAGCGCCCGCAGCGGCGAGGCGGCATAGAGGCGAGGAAGGGCAAAGACGGCCCGCGTGAGCCAAGGCCGCGGTAAGATGACGCGATTCAACAGCCAGCGCAGGAAGCGCCACCGGCGCGGCGTCAGCCCGGCCGCCTCCACCTGCGCGCGCCCGGCCTCGACGAGCTCACCGTAGGGCACGCCGGAGGGGCAGGCCGTCTCGCAAGCGCGGCAATCCAAGCAGATGTAGAGGTGGTCAGCGATGAGCTCGGAGAGCGGCATCTGCTCCTCGCGCACTTGACGCATCATGAAGACGCGCCCGCGCGGCGAGTCCATTTCACGGCCCAGCACGCGATACGTGGGGCAGGCGTTGAGGCAGAGTCCGCAGTGCGTGCAGGTATTCAGTCCCTCGGCGCTCGGCGCCGCCACGCCTTCGAGGTAGTTCCCCACATCGATCGTCTCATCGGACATCGTCATCCCTCATTCCGACTGATCGTAGATGGTGCGGCCGGCATTGCAGTGCCGCGCCGGATCGAGCGCGTTCTTGAGCATGGGAAACATCGTGCGCCCGCCTTCGATCTGCTCGATGCTCCACCAGCCAAGGAGCCTGCGCAGATCATCGTCCGCCTGGCGCAGGTGCGCGTGGCCGCGCGCTTCGACGGCATCCCGCAAGATTCGCGTGAGATCGCTCTCTCCGAGTGCCTCGCCGAAGATCTCGACGATGCCCACCCAGGGCCGTGCGACCGCGTGCTGATCCGGCGCAAGCGACGCCAGCATGCTCGCCGTCTGCGCTGGGGGAATGCCCACACGAAGCCAGGTTCGCGCGCCGGCGGGCTTACGGGCGTGCTCCGCCGCTTCGTCGGGCGGAGCTTCCCGCGTGGCGCAGCCCGTGGTACGCGCAGCCTCTCCGCATTCGCGCACCAACCGTTCGACGACCACGCTATCACCTTCCGCAAGCGCGTAGAGCGTCCAGCGGTCCTCCGTGCGCACAACCTCGACGGCCGCGAAAGGCAGTGCGCGCTCGCGCAACGTGCGCCATGCCGTTGCGACGGCGTCGAGCGTCCCGGTAAGCGCCGTGCACGTGCTGCGTGCGGGCTGCGGCTGCACTTTGAACGTCGCTTCGACGATCATGCCGAAGGCGCCGGCGCTGCCCACGTAGCCTTTGGTGAGATCGTAGCCGGCCACGTTCTTCACTACGTCGCCGCCGAAGCGCGCAACTTCGCCGTTGGGCAGCGCTACGCGCACGCCGATCAGTGCGTCACGCACGCCGCCCCAGCGCGTCCGCAATGGACCATTGTCGTTCGACGCGATCAAACCGCCCACGGTGCCCTGCGGCCAGGGATCGAGCGGCAGTCGCTGGCGTTCCCGTCCGAGCGCCGCCTGAACGTCGGCCAGCGGCGTTCCGGCACGCACGCAGATCGTGAGGTCGGCCGGCGTATAGCGCACGATGCCGCAGAGTGCCGCGCTGTCCAGAGCGGCCACGGGGTTGCGGGCAGGCGGAAACCACGCGTCGCGCGAGCCGCTGCCCACGACTGCCGCATTGCCGCGTGCGCTCGCTTCGTGCAGCATCCGCGCCGCTTCGTCGTACGAGCTAGGGCGCAGGCGCTCCATCACGTCCATCAGTAGGCATCCCCCACCGCGGCATTGCGCTCCGCGAGCTCCTGCATCTGCGCCATCGTCTTCTGACGTTTTCCGCCTTCGGCACAGCCAAGGCCGCTGGGCAACAGCTTATAAGGATTGAGCGTATGTCCCGGATCGCAAGCGTCGCGGAAAGCCGTGAACGCGGCCAGCGTCGCCTTCGGGAATTGCAGCACCATATAGTCACGCTTCTCCATGCCCACGCCGTGCTCGCCCGTTATGCTGCCGCCGGCCTCCACGCAGGCGCGCAGGATTTCCTCACCGGCCGCGATCGCGCGCTTGGCTTGATCGGGATCGTGGTCGTCGAAGAGGATCAACGGATGGAGATTTCCATCACCGGCATGGAAGACATTGGCCACGCGCAAGCCGACCTTGCGCGCAGCCTGCTCGACGCGCTCGAGAACTTCGGGAAGGCGGGTGCGCGGGATGACGCCGTCCTGAACGTAGTATGAGGGACCGATGCGCCCCATCGCGCCGAATGCTTTCTTGCGACCTTTCCAAAGAGCCTCGCGCTCTTCATCGTTCTGTGCCACGCGCACTTCGGAGGCACCGTTGGCGCGGCATATCTCGACGACGCGCGGCGCAGCGTCTTCCACTTCCTCGCGCAGCGCTTCGAGCTCCAGCAAGAGCACGGCGCCCGCGTCCACGGGATAGCCCGCGTGGGAGAACGCCTCGATAGCGCTGAGCGCGGGGTGGTCCATCATCTCCATAGCGGTGGGAACGATGCCCGAGGCGATCACCGCGCTCACCGCTTCACTCGCGGCACGGCACGAGTCGAATGCAGCGAGCATCGTTCGCACGCATTCCGTCTTGCGGACGATGCGGCAGAGAATCTGCGTGACGACGGCGATCGTCCCCTCACTGCCGCAGACCACGCCCACGAAGTCGGGCCCCGGCGGGTCCGGGGCCGGCGAGCCGATGCGCACGCGCTCGCCGTCGGCCAGCACGAGCTCGAGCTCGAGCACGTGATTGGTCGTCACGCCGCCGGTGAGTGTGTGGGGACCGCCGCTGTTTTCCGCGACGTTGCCGCCGATGGTACAGGCGCCTTGGCTCGAGGGATCGGGCACGTACTGGAAGCCGAGCGGGGCAACGTGCTTGGTGAGATCGAGGTTCACTAAGCCCGGCTGAACGGTAACCGTCTGATTCTCCGTGTCGACGGCGAGGACGGCCTTCATACGCGCCGTCGAGAGCACCACGCCGCCGCAGAGAGGAATCGATCCCCCCGAGAGTCCTGTTCCCGCGCCGCGCGGCGTCAGGAAGACGCCCTCCTCGTGGCAGAGGCGCACCACGCCGGCCACTTGCTCCGCCGTACGCGGAAGCGCGACGGCGATCGGCAGGGCGCGGTCGATGGAGCCGTCGTACATGTAGAGCCGCAACTGCTGCGGCTCGGAGAAGAGCCCGTCATCGCCGACGATGGTGCGTAGGCGCTCGATGAAGCTCGATGGTTGCTCGCTCATGGCAGTCCCTCTTCTCCCTCGGTGATACGACGCGCATCGTCCAAACCGTTTGCGTGAAGCGCAATTCTTGCGAGATGCGCGACCTACCCTCTTGGGGGACGGGACGCCGACCGCTGGGCTCAATCGGCCGTGGGCGGCGAAACGATGCGAACCAGCTTAAAGGCCTTGCGGGCGACCCGAACCGCCAAGCGGGACACGTCCCGCCCCAGGGCCTCCTCGGAGCTATCCCAGCCGTCCTCGTCGGCGGTGGTGAGCGTATAGCGCTCCCCCGGCTCGAGCAGCCCGGAGAGGTCGACGGGCACGGTGGTGGGGTACTCGGCCGTACTGCCCACGCAGAGCAGCAGTTCGCCGTGCTTGCGCAGCGCGACGACTTCGGCTTCTTCGTTGAGCGAGCGTACACGGAGCGTGACGTCCTCTTTATAGTGACGGTGCGGGTCACGCGGCGCCGGCGTGCCTGCCGAGAAGAACTGCAGACGCTTGTCGATCCTTGCGGCGAACCAGGTCAGGCACTCGCCGAGCAGTGGCAGATTCGCGATCGCCAGCCACGGCCATTCGGCGGGAATCAAGGGCTCGTAGTGGCGGCTCTGCAGCAGGTTGATGCCGCACATCCCCTCGATGGCGGCCCAGAGATAGCGCGGCGGCTCCCACGGCGAGAGACGCATCCCGCGGTTGGTGAGCGACTCGCCGTCGAACCACTCGCTGAACTGGCCGGGAACGGTCCAGTTGGTCTTGGGATCTCTCGTGTAATGTGCGTACGAGCGTAACGCGCGTACCATGCCCGTGCTGTCGTAGAATGCGGCAGCGAACGCGTACCAAAAGTTGACGCCCGGCCAGATCCCGCCCAACAGACCGAGGTTCTTGGACGGGTGATAGTCTGAGCTGCCGCGCGGTACGGTGCGCAGCCCCGCCCCCGTCCAGAAGTCCTCGTCTTGGAGGCGGCGCATGACTTCACGCGCTGCCGCATCGTCTGCGACGCCGAACATCACAGGAAAAACCAGGTCCGATGTGATGTCGGTGCGCGCAACGCCATCCACGTCGTGTGCCAGGAGGTAGAGCTGCGTGCGCCGATCTCGCAGGTGCTCGTTGATCGCCGCCTTCAGGTCCGCGGCAGCCTGCTGGAACCGTTCGGCGTCGCTTTTCTCCCCCAGGCGCTCGGCAAGCATGGCCCCTTCATGCAACGCTGCGTAGCATTCGGCGTTGATCTCCGTGACGGCGCCGGAGAGCGTGTAGTTGGGGATCACGTTGCGCCACGAACAGACGCCCCATACATTCTCACCGCGCGCCGTGCAGAAGACGAGGCCCCGGCCATCACGCTGCGCCAGGATGTATTCGCCGGCGCTGCGCACGTGCGGGTAGATCTCACGCGCGAACTCGTCGTCGCCGGTAGCATGGATGTGGTGCACGCAGGCCAAGACGAAGAGCGGCGTGTCGTCGTTGATGTTGAGCCCGTAATCTTCCACGTCGGCCGTCAGACCGTTGTAGTATTCGGGGATCTTTCCGCTCTGGTACTGTGCGGCGGCGACTCGGCGCAAGAGCGCACGCGAGAACTCGGGTTTGAGGTAGTCGCAGCCGTAGACGAACCACGCTACGTCGCGCACGACGACGTTGGAGCTCACCCCGGGCTCATTGGTGAAGGCAAGCCCCGTCCCGGGGTAGTCGACCATGACGCGCAGCATATTGACCTTCGACCAGGCCACACCGTGATTGATCACCGGGTCGGGCGTCGAGATACGCGCAAGATCCACACCGTCGTGGTAGAAGGCTATGGTCTTCTGCAGCGCCGCCACGCAATCGCCCTCGCGCTCGACGGTGGCGAGCGCCGCTTCGTCACCCTCCGGCTCGAAGGCCACAAAGAAGGAAAACTGATCCTCCGCTTCGGGCTCCAGCATGACGTCGACTGCGACTTCGGCCACGAGGCTGCCAACGGAGCTGGTGTCGCCATCCAGCGGCGCCATGAGCAACGGATCGGCAGAGCGCGCGTGATCGAGGCTCACGCCGAAACGCGATGGCCGGCGGCTAGCCGCGAAAGCCCGCGTCCACGTGGGACTCTCCTCGCTGGACACGAGGAGCACACCGCCACGCTCCGACCAGCGCGCGCGAAAGCGGCGCTCCGGGCGTTGCGAGGGATCCACTTCCGGCTTCAGTTTTGTTGCCAAGACGCAGAGCAGATGATGCCGAGCGTGGCTGGCGTTACGGATCGTCACTTCCAGGAAGAAGCCCGGCGGATCGCCGCGCAGGCCATAGCGCGGCACGAAGACGCGCTCGCGCACCCTGAGATGTCCTTGCAGCTCGAACTGATGCTCCTGGTATGCAGGGTGGATCGTAAACTCGCCAACGCCCAACTGTCCCAGCGGCGTCAGAGCTTGGGGACTGGCAACGGCTGCTCTGCTCCCGGCGGGCTCGATGAAGCGATAGTCACGACTGGCGTAGCGGACGATGCTGCTCCAAGTAACTTGCTTGGCCGTACGTATGTCGAAGAGTGCTTGCGGATAGCCCGTGCCGCGCAGCGTGAGCCAGACGGTGGAGTTACCCAGGCTGGCGCCCATCGAGAGCTGATCGTCACGCACGACGTAGAGCGGGGGCTGGCCTCCAGGAACAACGATCAAAGAATCCATACGCTTGTATGGATTCCCGCTCTCGGAGAAGGTTACGCTAGGTTATCCCGCAGGTGGGGGCTCCCCCAGCCCCCACCCGCGGAATGCGTGTCAGCGCCGCGACATGAACCGCGGGCGCCGCTGATCGTCCTCAGCCTCGCTGATCGCGACCTCGAGCACCGAGGCCAGCGCCTCGGCGAACTCGACGTGCTGGTCGGCCATCGCGGTCCGAGCCTGCGCAATGACCTGCTCGAAGCCCGGCCGGCGCCCCGCGGGCAACGCTGCGACGCGCGCGTTGAGGGCCCCGAGATTCGCCCCCACCAAATCTAGGGCCACTCGCGGATCGACGACCTCTTGCTCCTTGAACAGCATACGACGCCCTCCCGTCTGCACTCATAGAATAGCCGGGATGGAGGCCTCGCGGCATCCGGGGAATCACCTAATTGCTGGGTCCGACCTCGTGGCTAGAGGCGGTCTCCGGGGCGCGGCCCGAGGACCCGCCAGCGGCCGGCAGCCAAGCGCTCCAATTCGTCTGGAGAGCCCGTAAGAACGGGGAAGGTGTGGTGGTGCATAGCGACCACGGTGGCTGCCTGGAGGAACTCGCAGGCCTTGGCGGCCTCGCGCGGCCCCATCGTGTAGTGGCCGCCGATCGGCAGGAGCGCTACCTCGGGGCGATAGAGCTCGTGGATGAGCGCCATGTCCGAAAAGACGTTGGTGTCGCCCGCGTGGTAGAGCGTGAAGCCGTTTTCCAAGGCGATGACGTAGCCGCAAGGGTCGCCGCCGTAGACGATTTTGCCCTCGTCCAAGATGCCGCACGAATGATCGGCGTGCACCATGGTGACCTTGATGCCGTCGAGGTCGACCGTGCCGCCGGTGTTCATGGCGACGAGGTTGGCCTCGGCTATGCCTTTGCTGCCGAGCCAAACGCTGGTCTCGAAGTTGCAGACGAAACGGGCTTTCGGGTGCTCGGCAGAGATCTCGACGGCGTCGCCGATATGGTCGTAGTGCCCGTGCGTGACGAGCACATAGTCGAGCGAGGGGAGCCGTTTGAGACTCTCCGGGACGGCAGGATTGCCTTGGACCCAGGGATCGATCAGAATCCGCTTGCCCGTAGAACTCTGGATCGTGAACGTGGCATGGCCAAGATAGGTGATCTCAGTATCGCGCATCGTCCCCTCCTCCGCGAAGTACGACCAACCGATACTAGGCCACGCTCGACACGCCCTCCAACGTCTCATCGGAAAGCTCGCTCGGCGCGCGCACTGCGACCGGCTCGACGAGCCAGAACGCCGCTGCCGATGCCGGCCAGGCACGCAGCAGAGTCCGCGCCACTTCGCTCTCGGCGCGCTCCGCATGCAGCTCCAGCAGCGCCCGCACGCGTTCCACGCGGCGCGGGTCGCCGCCCAAGCGCGTCGCGCGCACGGCCGTTCCGGCGAAGCGCGCCGGGAAGGCGCCCTCTGCGTCCAGCACGTAGGCCACTCCGCCGGTCATGCCGCTGGCGAAGTTGCGCCCCGTGGGGCCGAGAATGACCACCTCGCCGCTGGTCATGTACTCGCAGCCGTGGTCGCCCACGCCGCCCACGACCAGCGTCGCCCCGGAATTTCGCACCGCAAAACGCTCGCCCGCGCTGCCGCGCAGGAACGCCTGCCCGCCGGTTGCGCCGTAGAAGCAAGCGTTTCCAGCTACCGGCTGCCACGGCATCTTCCACGGCGGCGCGATGACGATCTCACCGCCCGACATGCCCTTGCCGATGTAGTCGTTGGCGTCGCCCTCGAGGCGCAGCGAGATCCCCGCCGTCAGAAAGGCGCCGAAGCTTTGCCCCGCGGTACCGCGGAATGTGGCGTGCAGGGGCACCGTCAGGCCGCGCTCGCCGAAGCGCTCCGCGACCAGCCCGCTCACCCGCGCCCCAACCGCGCGGTCGCCCGGCGTGATCGGCAGGGTGACGTAGGCGGCGGCGCGCCCTTCGATCGCCGGCATGGCTTCTGCCATCAGGGCGTCATCGAGGCAAGCGCTCTGCGGCGCGAGGGTAGTGGCCGGCGCGCCCGGTGCCGGAAGCCCCATCAGCTCCGAGAGATCGACGTTATGGCCTTCGCGCGGACGGACCAAGTCGGTGCGTCCCATGAGGTCGTCGAGCGAGCGCGCGCCGAGCGCCGCGAGGCGGCGGCGTACGTCACGCGCCAGCAGCCGCAAGTAGTTGGCCGCATGCTCCGCCTTGCCGGGAAACTTCGCGCGCAGTTCCGCCTTCTGGGTGGCGATGCCGACAGGACAGGTGTTCAGATGGCACTGCCGCGCCATGACGCAGCCGATCGCAACGAGCACGGTCGAGCCGACGCCGAACTCCTGCGCCCCCAAGAGCGCACCCACGACCACGTCGCGACCCGTCTTGATGCCACCGTCGACACGCAAACGCGTGCGGCTGCGCAGGCCGTTCTCTACCAGCACGCGATGGCTTTCGAGGAGCCCGAGCTCCCAGGGGCTGCCGGCGTGCTTGATCGACGCCAGCGGGGAGGCACCCGTCCCGCCGTCGTGACCGGCCACGTGGATGACATCGGCCAGCGCCTTAGCCACACCTGCGGCCACCGCGCCGATACCGGTCTGCGAAACCAGCTTCACGGCGATCCGCGCACGCGGGTTGACGCGCCGCAAGTCGTAGATCAGCTGCGCCAGATCTTCGATCGAGTAGATATCATGGTGCGGCGGCGGCGAGATCAGCTGCTGTCCGGCCTGCGCGCGACGCAGGGTGGCGATCTCGACCGTCACCTTGTTGGCGGGGATCTGTCCACCTTCGCCGGGCTTCGCGCCCTGAGCGATCTTGATCTCCAGCTCCTCAGCGGTCGCCAGATACTCGGCGGTCACGCCGAAGCGGGCGCTGGCAACCTGACGCACCGCGTTGTACGGTGCACCCGCGGAGCGGTCGCGGTAGTGGCGGGGATCTTCACCGCCCTCGCCGGCGTTGGAGCGCGCACCGGCCAGATGGGCACCGGCCGCCACGGCCTCGTGCGCCTCCGGCGAGAGCGAGCCCAGCGACATCGCGGAGGTCGTGAAGCGCGCGATGATCGCTTCCTCGGACTCCACGCTCTCCAGCGGTACGCTCGGGCCTAGCGGCGCGATATCGAAGAGATCGCGCACCGCACGCGGCTCGCGCTTCTCCATCTCGTCAGAGAGACCGTAGAAGGCGACTTCGTCGCCGTCGATGGCGCTGGCGCGCAGCGACTTGATGACGATCGGCTCGTAGGCGCGCTTGAGCCCCTCGCGCCGGAAGCGGAAGCTGCCGCGATCGGCCAATGCCGGGTTCTCGCGGTTCGAGAACTCGCGGAAAGCGCGCAGATCCTGCTCCAGCTCGTCGAAACCAACCGTCGGCAACCGGCACGCGGCCGCGGGAAAGCAGAGCTCCGCCACTTCGCGCGCTAGTCCAAGGGTATCGAAGGCCTGGCCGCCGATGTACGACCGCAGCGTGCAGATGCCGAGCTTGGCCAGCACTTTCTTGATGCTTGCGACCATCGACTCGGCCAGCCGTACTTCGTCGAGACCTTCGGCACGCACCGTGCGCAGTGCAAGCCACGGGCAGACCACGTCGGCTCCGGCGGCCAAGAGCATCGCCGCCGAATGCGAGTCGAACGCCATGCCATCGGTCGCTGCGATGGAGCAGCGCAGGCGCAGACCTTCCTTGACCAGCTGGGCGTTCAGCGCTCCCACCGCCAGCAGGGCCGGCACGGTCAGCTCGCCGTCGGCGATGTAGCGGTCGTCGAAGACCACCAGCGTGGCACCGGCGCGCGCCAACTTCATGGCACGAGCCACCACGTCCGCTAGCGCTTCGCGCAGCGTTCGCTCCGACGACCCCAGGCGCACCGTGCGAGACTGCAGGCGGCCGTCGACCAACAGCGCGGCAAGCTCCGATTCGTGAACGACGGCGCGATCGAGCACCACCAAGTTCGCGTCACGCGCGCTGCCGTCGAATCCGGGGCGCGCCCCGACAAACGTACGTGCGTCGCAGACCACCGCTTCGCGCAGCGGATCGATGGGCGGGTTGGTGACCTGCGCGAAGCGCTGGCGAAGATAGGTATGCGGCCGCTGACGGCGCGAGAGGAACGAGAACGCGGCATCGTCGCCCATGGCGAAGATCACTTCGTTGCCCGTACGGGCCGCGGGAAGCAAGACGTCCTTGTGATCCTCCAGCGCCCAACCGCTACGGATCTGCGCGCGGCACAACGACTCGGCGTCGGCATCTTGGGAGCTGCGCTCGCCGCCGACGAAACGCCACAGGTGCGAGACGTGGCCGCCGGCCTCGGCGCGGCGCCGCGCGCGAAACGCGCTGGGCTCCACCAGCTCTCCCGTGGCGAGATCGATGACGATGCGGTCCCCGGGGCCCAAGCGTCCACGGCGCACGATGCGCTCGGGGGCGACGTCGAGGACGCCGGCCTCCGAGGCGCAGAGCACGTAGCCGTCACTGGTCACGCACCAGCGTGAGGGGCGGAAGCCGCTGCGGTCGAGCGCGGCACCTACCTTCAGCCCGTCGGTGAAAGCGATACATGCGGGTCCGTCCCACGGCTCTACCACCGCCAGGCGCGCGTCGTAGTAGGCGCGCAGCGCGAGATCGTCGCGATCGGGGGCGGGAGCGAGCAGTGCATCGATGGCGTCGTCGACGCTCCAGCCGGCGCGCAGCATTGCTTCGAGGGCCTCGTCAAGGTTGAAGGAGTCTGAGGCCGTGAGATCCACGTTCAGCCCGCGAGCGCGCATCCAAGCGCGGTTGCCCCGCAAGGTGTTGATCTCGCCGTTGTGCGCTATGAAGCGGAATGGCTGAACCAAGCGCCACGATGGAGCCGTATTGGTCGAGAAGCGCTGATGGAAGACGGCGAAGCGCGAAGCGTAGGCCGGGTCGCGGAGATCCGCATAGTAAGCGGCGAGATCCTCCGACGAGAGCAGCGCCTTGTAGGTCACGAGCAACGTGGACGAAGAGACGATCTCCGCGCCCTCGACGGTGCCGTGAAGATTGCGCATGCCGCGCTCGCCCGGCATGCCTGCATCCATCAAGAGCTGTGCCACCACCGGCGCCGCGGTCAGGGCATGGGCGCCCAGCACGCGCGCGTCGCGCGGGACTTCGCGCCAGCGCAGCGGGGTCAATCCCAAGCCGCGGGCACGCGACTCGATTGCGGCACGCGCCTGGGCGGCAGCGAACGGATCGGCGGGCAGAAACGTCGTGACGACGCCCAAACGCTCCGGGGCTCGCAGGTTCGCCGCGGCGAGATCGCGCGCGAAGAAGGACGGCGAGAGCTCCAGCGTGATCCCCGCTCCATCGCCCGTACGGCCGTCGGCCGCTCGGGCACCGCGGTGAGCCATCGCCGCCGCTGCGCGCAGCGCGAGTTCGACGAGTTCGTGGGTAGGGGCGGCGTCGAGCCGAGAGATAAAGCCGACGCCGCAGGCGTCGCGTTCCTGCGGATCCTGGTACACGTGGAACCTCCGGGGGGCTTTCTTTCTCTAATAGTTTAGAGAGTGAACCGGGAGCTGGCATTCGACAGATGTAACAACGTAGGGGCGCCGCATGCTCGACGCCTCTGCATATGGTGCAAAGCCTCCCCCCATTGGGGGAGGATTATGGGGCGAACGCGATCCCGGTCATCATATCGATACCGAAGCGCAGCGCGCGCTCGTCGAGGTCGAAACGGGCATTGTGATGCGGCACGGAAGTCTCCGGGCCGCCGCGCGCTCCTAGCAGAAAGTAGGAGCCGGGGCGCTGCTCCTGCATGAAGGACATGTCCTCCGACCACAGCACCACGTCATGCTCGACCACGTTCTCCCCGCCTACCACGCCGGCGCCCACGGCGCGCACCAGGTCGGTCATCGCGGGATCGTTCACGGTCGACGGGTAGCTGTAGCGGAAGTCCAGGGTGTAGGAGGCACGCATGGCCTGGCAGATGCCGGCCGCGATGCGCTCGATGCGCTCGGGCATGGACGCGCGGACCTTGCTGTCGAAGCTGCGGAGGGTTCCCTTCATTACGGCACGATCGGGAATGACGTTGAACGTCGTTCCCGATTCCATGCTGCCGACGGTCACCACGGCGGGATCCTTCGGGTGCAGCTCGCGGCTGACGATCGTCTGCAGCGTCGAGATGAGCTGCGAGGCCACAACGATCGGGTCAACGGAGAGCTGCGGCATCGCGCCGTGGCCGCCCTTCCCCTCTATCGTCAACGTGAATTCATCGACCGAGGCGAAGAAGGCCCCGTTGCGCACGCCGATCCGGCCGACGTCGAGCCCGCTGTAGACGTGAAGCGCGAAGCAGCGATCGACGTGGGGGTCCTCCAGCGCACCGTCTTCGATCATGAGACGATTGCCGGCCGCCCCTTCCTCACCCGGTTGGAAGCAGAACACGATTCGTCCGGGCACATCGGCACGGCGAGCCGCCAACTCCGCAGCGGCCGAGAGCAAGATCGTCATGTGCGCGTCGTGGCCGCAGGCGTGCATCACGCCCTCGGTAGCGGATGCATACGGCGCGTCGTTCAGCTCGCGTACCGGCAGCGCGTCCATGTCGGCGCGCAGCAGCGTGGTGGGCCCGGGGCGCCCCCCCTCGAGCACGCCAAGCACGCCCGTCTGCCCGACGCCCTCCCGCACGCGCAGGTCAAGCCCGCGCAGCCGCTCCGCCACGAACGCAGCCGTGCGATGCTCGTTCATCGAGAGCTCGGGAAAACGGTGGAGGTAGCGGCGTACTGCCACGGGATCGGCGAAATCGGGGAGCGTTACCGGCGTCGTCATGCCCGTGCGTTCTACGGGTGCGCGCTCTCACGCCTTTACCGGGATGCGAACAAAGAACGTCGAGCCCACTCCAACCTCGCTCTCGACGTAGACGGCGCCGCCACGCTGCAGCGTCAACTCACGAACCGCGGCCAAGCCCAACCCCGTACCCTGTATACCGCGCACTCCAAGGCGGTGATAGCGGCGGAAGATCAGCGACTGCTTCCGCGGTTCGATGCCGGGGCCATAGTCGCGCACGGCAAACACCGCCATCGATCCCTCGCGCGAGATCTCCACGTCGATCGGCGCCGGCGCCTCGGAGTACTTGACGGCATTCCCAATGAAGTTGAGGAGCACCATACGCACTTCGGCTGAAGTCATGGCCACCGCTGGAATGCCTTCCTCGATGCGCAGCCGGAAGAGGCGACCGCTGGGCTCAAATGCAGTCACCGCCTGGCGTGCGATGGCTCCCGCGTCCTCGCAGCGGATCTCGCGCTCCTCCATGCCCGAGGAGACCAGCGTCGCTAGCGACAGGATGTCGTCCACGATCTGCTGGACACGCAGCGCCGCGTCGAGGGCGCGCTGCACATAGTCGTCGGCGAGGTCGGGCTCCTCCACGGAGAGCTCGAGATAGCCGCGCAGCGCCGTCAACGGACCGCGCAGCGTGTGAACCAGATCGCTGGCGGTCGTGGCCTGGCTGCGCATCACGTCGTCTTCGAGCGTAAGATCGGCGATGCGCACGGCATGCAAGCGCAAGCTGCCGAGCAGCAGCGGCTCCCCGGCCACCTCGAAGAGCGCGCCGCCTTCGCCTCGCAAGTGCTCCGTTCGCGGCCCGGCGGCGCGCGTACGGTCGACGGCCTGGATCATCCCAGCTTCGGCGGGCCGTCCCGCCAGCCCGATGAGGACGAGGGCTCGTTTATTGGCAAAGACGCAGGTTCCACGCTCGTCGTAGAGCATGAGCCCAAAGGGAAGAGCGTCGAGTGCTGCTGCATAGAGATCGACTTCTTCGGGAACGAGAACGGTTTCCACTACGGGAATATTGAGAATTTCAGCCATCTGCTCTCCTCTATTTTCGGCACGGCGAGGAGCGCTACGCACACCGGTGAAATGCCTTCTCGTTGGGGACAAGGATTCAGAGACCAAATTGCCTTATGCTTCGTGGTTCTGAACCACTTCGTCGGAGGAACGTTGGCATGGCTAAAGCCCCTTCGGCGCATGCGCCTGCGCCCGCGGCGGCCGCCGCTCCACACCACGAGCTTTCGAAGGAGCAGCTGCGCGCTATTTTCCGCAGCATGCTCCTTCAGCGGACGGTCGACAACCGCGGATTTCAGCTCAACCGCCAGGGGAAGATTCCCTTCGCGGCCGGCTCCGAGGGACACGAGGCCGTACAGGCGGGCACCGGCATGGCCTTCCAGCGCGGCAGGGACCTCCTCTTTCCGTACTATCGCGACGTTGGGCTCTGTATGGCCAGCGGCTTTCCAACGATCGAAGTCTTCTACTCGCTTTTCGCTCGCGCCAAAGACAACGGCGGCGGCCGCCAGTTTCCCAGCCACCTGACCAAGAAGTCGGCGGGCATCTACAGCTTCAGCTCGATCATCGCCGGGCACATGACGCATGCCGTGGGGGCCGCCTATGCGTTGAAGTACCGCAACGAGCATGACCGCGTGGCGATCTGCACCTTCGGCGAAGGTGCGACCAGCGAAGGCGAGTGGCACGAGGCGATGAACTTCGCCGGGGTCCAGCGCCTTCCCATCGTCTTCGTGTGCGAAAACAACCAATGGGCGATCTCCACGCCGCAAGAGAAGCAGATGGCCGTTAAAGACGTAGCCATCAAAGCCGCCGGCTACGGCATGGAAGGCGTGATCATCGACGGCTTCGATCCCATCGCCGTCTACGACGCCGTCACCACCGCACGCGAAAAAGCGGTGAGCGGCGGCGGCCCGACGCTGATCGAGGCGAAGTGCTACCGCTTCCTTTCGCACACAACCGACGACGACGACCGCACCTACCGCTCGAAAGAGGAAGTCGAGTCACACCGTAAGGACGATCCCGTTCCACGCTTCGAGCGCTGGCTCGTGGAGCACGGCATCGTGAGCCCCGCCGACGTCGAGGCGCTCAAGAAAGACGTGCTACGCGAAGTCAACGAATGCACCGACGCCGCGGAGGCCGAACCCTACCCCCAAGCCTCCGAGCTCTACACGAACTTGGTGGAAGGAGCCTGGGAGCCGTGGCAGTGACAACGGAAACGACCGTGATGAACAACGTCGAGGCCGTGCGTACCACGCTGTACGAGGCCTTGAAGAACGATTCGCGCACGCTCATCATGGGCGAGGACGTTGGCCCGCGCGGTAACGTCTTCTTGATCACCAAAGGCTTTCTCGACGAGTTCGGGCCGCAGCGCGTCCTCGACACACCGCTGGCCGAGGCTTCGATCGTCGGCATCGCCGTCGGCATGGCCATGGAAGGGCTGCGCCCGATCGCCGAGATCCAGTTCGCCGACTTCATCTTCCCGGCGTTCAACCAGATCGTCGGCGAAGCGGCCAAAACGCGCTATCGCAGCAACGGCGACTTCACCTGCCCGCTCGTGATCCGCACGCCCTACGGCGGCGGCGTGCGCGGCTCGCTCTCGCACTCCATCTCTGTGGAAGCCCTCTTCTACCACGTGCCGGGCCTGAAGATCGTGGCACCGTCGACGCCCGCCGACATGAAGGGCCTGCTCAATGCCGCTATTGACGACCCGGATCCGGTGCTCTACCTCGAGCACAAGAAGACCTACCGCCTCATCAAGGGCGAGGTACCCGGCGGCCACTACACGATTCCCATTGGGAAGGCCGCGGTACGCAGGGAAGGTCATCAGCTCACGGTGGTGAGCTATGGGCTCAACGTTCACCAAGCGCTCGAAGCCGCCAACCAACTCGAAGCCGATGAGGCCTTGAAGGTGGAGGTGATCGATCTGCGCTCCATCCGGCCCATGGACAAGCAGACGATTCTCGCCAGCGTGCGCAAGACGCGCAAACTGATGATCATCCACGAAGACAATAAGTTCGGAGGCATCGGCGCGGAGATCTCGGCGATGGTGGCCGAAGAGGCGCTCTTCGATCTCGATGCGCCGATCTGCCGTCTCTGTGGTCCCGACGTACCGCCGATGGGCTACGCGCTCCCGCTCGAGGAGGAGTTCATGATCTCCACGGAGCGCATGAAGCAGCGCATGCGCGAGATGGTGAAGTTTTGATGGCTACCACGATTACGATGCCGCAGCTCGGCGAAACCGTCACGGAAGGCACGGTCGCGCAGTGGCTCAAGCGCGTGGGCGACCCCGTCGAGAAATACGAATCCTTCGTTGAAATCTCGACCGACAAGGTCAATGCAGAGGTGCCCTCGCCGGCCACCGGCGTCCTCAGCCAGATCCTGGTGAAGGAAGGCGAGACGGTAGCCACGGGGACCCCGATCGCCGTCATCGAGGATGTCGCGGCGGTCCCCGCCCCGGCACCCGGCGCCCCCGCGCCAAGCACTGCGGAAGCGGCGCAGACGACGGACGCCCGCACGCCCAGCGAGCAGGTCGCAGCGGCGATCCCAACACCCGCCGCCAACGGCGTCGCTCGCTCCGCAGGGCCCCAGACCACCACGCCCTCGGGCGCCGCGATCTCAGCGGCGAGCGTTCACGCCTCACCCGCCGTACGTAAGCTGGCGCGGGAGCACAGCGTCGTCATCGCCGAGATCCGCGGCACGGGACAGAATGGCCGCGTCACGGCCGACGACGTGCTGGCTTACGCCACGCGGCGCGGCGCAGTCCCGGCGCCGGCAGCTCTCGGTGCAATGCCCTACGCCGGGGAAACCTTCCATACCACCCAGCAGGTGGGCGGCACCCCTGCGGCGCACGGCGCGGCGGCGATGTACGCCAACCCGCAGTTCGGGCAGACGATCCCGCTGACGCCGGTACGCAAGATCATCGCCGAGCGCATGGTGGAGTCGAAGCACGCGGCGCCTCATGCCTGGTCGATGGTCGAAGTCGACGTCACCAACGTCTGGAAGTGGCGCTCCCAAGAGAAGGAAGGCTTCCAGCAGCAGACCGGTTACAGCCTCACGCTGCTCCCGTTCATGCTGCGCGCCGTCGTCGAGGCGATCCAGCAGCATCCGCTGCTCAACGCCAGGTGGATGCCCGAAGGCATTCACGTCAACGCGGCGATCAACCTCGGCATCGCCATCGGTCTGGAAACCAATTTGGTGGTTCCGGTGATTCGCAACGCCGATCACCTCTCGATCAACGGCTTGGCGATCGCCGCCGGCGAGCTGATCGAGAAAGCGCGCCGCAATCGCCTCTCGGTCGACGATCTCCAAGGCGGAACATTCACCGTGAACAACGTCGGCGCCAACGGCTCGGTGGCCTCGGCGCCGATCATCAACGGCGGCCAGGCGGGCATCGTCACGATGGAGACCGTCGTCAAGAAGCCCGTCGTCACCAAGGACGAAGCCATCGCCATCCGCTCGATGATGAACGTCTGCCTCAGCCTCGACCACCGCGTGATCGACGGCTTGATCGCCAGCCGCTTCCTCAATGCCGTGAAGGCCAGGTTGGAGGCGATGGGACCCACCGGATCGCTCTGACGAACGCCTACGATGCGGCGCGGTATGCTGGAAGCGTTGCGTGCCAAGGAGTGGCCATGACCCGTTACGTCGCCACGCTCGACTCACCGATCGGTCCGCTCATCGTCGCCGCCGACGGCGACGGCGCGCTCGCCGAGATCGAATTCGGACGTACGCACCCCGATCGTTTCTTCGAGCGCATGGAGCGCCGGGGGGTGATGCTCGAGCGCGACGCGGCGCGTACCGATGCGGCGGCGCGCCAGCTCGGCGAATACTTCGCCGGCAGACGCCGCGCGTTTGACCTCGCGCTTGCTCCGCAGGGTACGCCGTTCCAGCTGTGCGTATGGGAAGAGCTGCGGCACATCCCGTACGGGGCCACTACCACGTACGGCACCATCGCCAAGAGCCTGGGCAAGCCCAATGCTGCCCGCGCGGTGGGGCTGGCCAACGGCGCGAACCCCATTCCCATCGTCGTGCCCTGCCACCGCGTCATCGGCAGCGGCGGCGCGCTCACCGGCTTCGGCGGCGGCATCGACATCAAAGCGGCTCTGCTCGCGCTCGAGAGCGGCCAGCTCGCCTGGCTGGACCTGCTCGAACCCGCGCGGGCCTAAGCATCCTCGCGCAGCGCAAGGATGTCGGCGAGGTTAGCCTTGGGATCGAGCACCGGCTCGATCTTCCCGTCGCCGGAAGTCATCAGCGATGAGACGCCCGGGCCGTGTCCTGCGATGACCGAGGCACCGTGTACCACGACGCCGATGGAGACGGCTCCCGTCTTGTAGATGCGGCCATACGAGTGCTCCGCGTCGATGATCGCCACGATGTCGCCCAGGCGAATGCTCGCCAGTCCGTACTGCTCAACGATATCGGGCGAGAACATCTGGATGTCGTAGTCGCCGCGATAGACGTTGTCTCGCCCCAGGCCGCTGCCCATCACGGCCGCGGGAACGGTCTTGGCGACCGGCACGCGCAAACGGTCGCCGGCGATCTCGCAGTTCAGCCGCTCGAAGAAGTCGGGATCCATGTTGAACAGCCGCACCGACGGCAGATCGTTCAGCGCCAGACCCTGCCCCACGGCACGCACGGCGATCTTGTCGCCCACGGCCAGACGCTCGAGTACGTCGCCAGGGAAATCGATCATCACGTGCTCGATGCCGCCGTGTTTGCCGGTGACCACGCCCGTGGCCCCCTTGGACTCACCGCTCATCACCGTGGCGCGATTGCCCACGCAGGAGAGCAGGCAGAAGCCGACGTTCTCCCGGTCGTCCTTGGCTCGGGCGCTCACCGCCGGCTCCACGTGGTCGGCCGCCCAGCCGAGCGCCGGATCGCCGACTCGCACGTTGAGGTTGACACTCCCCATGCCCGGCACGATGATTGCCCGCCCGTCGGCAGCGATATCGTAGGGATTCGTGCCGAAGACAGCGGGCGCAATCTCCCCGCCGACGGCAACGGTGAGCAGACGATCGCGATTGGTGCGTGCAGCCATGACTGAACCTCAGTAGGCAAGGAAGCACCGCCCCCGGGCGGAACGCTCCGGACGGTACCATGAAGATTGGAACATTCTTCGGCTTCGAGGCCGCTCACGTGCTCCCCCACCACCCGGGCAAGTGCAGCCGCCTGCACGGCCACTCCTACCGGCTGGAAATCGTCGTCGAAGGGCCGCTGCAGCACGCCGGCCCGGCCGCGGGCATGGTGATGGATTTCGGCGACCTCAAAGCCGTGGTGCGGCGCACCGTGATCGACGTGCTCGACCACAGCGATCTCAACGCCGCGATTCCCAACCCTACGGCCGAGGAGATCGCTGCGTGGATCTGGGGGCACTTGGAGCGCGAGTTGCCCATGCTGCACCGCGTGGTCCTCTGGGAGACGGCGACCGCCTACGCCGCCATCGAGCGATGAAGCTCAACGAGATCTTCTACTCGCTGCAAGGCGAGGGACTCTGGACGGGGACACCGGCCGTCTTCGTGCGCGCGGCCGGCTGCAATCTCACGTGCCGCTTCTGCGACACCGACTATTCCTACAAGTTCGACGCGAGCGTGGACGAGGTGATCGCGCGCATCGAGCAGGCCGGCCAAGGCTGCCGCTTCGTGGTGTTGACGGGGGGCGAGCCGACGCTCCAGCGCGAGAGCGAAGCGCTGATCCGCCGCCTGCTGGATCTGGGCTATGAAGTGCACATCGAGTCGAACGGCACCACGTTCATCGAGCTGCCGCCAGCGGTCTGGCTCACCGTCTCGCCAAAGGAGCGACTCGACCCGCGCATGGCCGCGCGCGCGAACGAGGTGAAGCTGATCGTCGACCGGCGCGTGCCCGAAGAGTGGCTCTCCTCGCCCTGGTCTCCCGATGCCGTCATCTGGCTCCAGCCTGAAGGCAACAAAGCCTCCAACATCGCGCTGGCAGTCGAGGCCGCACTCGCCAATCCCGCGCGTTACCGCCTCTCCATCCAGACCCACAAGATCATCGGCGTGCGATGAGACGGCGCAGCTTCGTCGCCTCGCTCGCTGCGGCGACGGTGGGCGCGGCGTGCGGGCCGGCGCGCGCCGCGCTGCCGCCGGCCAACGTGACACTGGGCGACGACGTCTTCCTGGCGCGCGAGATCGAGCGCCTGCGCGGCCGCTGCGTCGGCATCGTCACCAACCCTACCGGCGTCACCTCGCACCTCACCTCCGTCGTCGACGCGGTGCACCGTGACCCGAGGATCTGCCTGCACGCGCTCTACGCGCCAGAGCATGGCTTGCGCGGCGCGGCCGCCGCCGGCGCACGCGTAGCAT
The DNA here is from genome assembly GCA_004298665.1 of bacterium. Lineage (GTDB taxonomy): Bacteria > Vulcanimicrobiota > Vulcanimicrobiia > Vulcanimicrobiales > SCRA01 > SCRA01. The sequence continues at coordinate 26,446 of SCQY01000152.1, forward strand.
CCTCCGTCGACGTCTCCACGAGGCTCCCCGTCTACTCGCTCTACGGCGCGCAGCGCCGGCCTACGGCGGCGATGCTCGACGGAGTCGACGTGCTGCTCGTGGACCTCCAAGACGTCGGCGACCGCGACTACACGTACGTCTCGACGCTGGCCAACGTAATGGCCGCGGCGAAGGAGCAAGGGCGCGAAGTGTGGGTGCTCGACCGCCCCAACCCCGTCGGCGGCTCCGCCGTCGAAGGCCCCGTGCTCGATCCACGCTATCGATCCTTCATCAGCCTCTACCCGATCGCGATGCGCCACGGTCTGACGATCGGCGAGTTGGCGCGCATGATGAACGAACGCTTCGGCATCGGCTGCACGCTGCGCGTTGTGGCGATGGAGGGCTGGCGGCGCGCCATGATCTGGAGCGACACGGGCCTGCAATGGGTGCAGACCTCACCGAACATCCCAACCTGGGAGACGTGCTTTCCCTTCCTCACGACGGGTCTGCTCGATGGGCTCGGTATCTTCAACGGCGTGGGCACGACCAAGCCGTTCTTCATCGCGGGCGCGCGCGGCGTCGACCCCGAGCGTCTCGCCATGCGGCTCAATGCGCGTGATCTCCCGGGCGTCTGGTTTCGCGCCGGGTTCTGGCAGCCGTTCTTCGGCGGCTTCGCGCATGAGACAGTGCCCGGCGTCGAGCTGCAGATCTACGACTATCGCGTCTACCAAGGCGTGCCGACGTCGGTGGAGATCGCCGTCGCGCTGCGCGAACTGGCGCCGCATGCGCTGCGCTTCTCAACGGCACTCGATCGCGATTGGGGCACCGATACCTTTCGCCGCGCGCTCGAAGCCGGAGACTCCGCTGAGCGCATCCTCGAGGGATGGTCGGCGGCGACCGAGGCCTTCCATAAGGCCGCGGCGCCGTATCGGCTCTACGCCTAGCGTCCTAGCGCACGCGCGCAGGTGCCGTAACGGGCAGGCGCACGCGCAGCAAGGCCGATGATTGCGGCGCACCGGGCGCGCTCACTGCAACCTCCTCAACGGCGCCGCGCACGAGCGCGTAGGCGGGATTGCCCCTCACCATGCCCGCATCGCGCCACGCGCCGTCGCGATGAATCCAGAGCTGGTACGGTCCCGGACCGTCGATCAGCACGTAGTACCACGAGCGGTCGAGCGCGTAGATCACCTTGCCGCGCGGTGCCCCTGCGGCGGCGGCGCGCAGCGGCAGGTGCGCGAAGTGTCCCTGCGCCAGCGCGATCTGCGGCGCGCGCAAGGCAGCGATCTCACCGCGCTGGGCATCGAGCCGCTGTAGGAGGACGCCGCTGATCACGGCCAGCAGAACGGCCGCGGCCACGGCGAGTGCTGCAAGCGCCTTCCACACCGGGCGCACGAACGCCGGCACCGGCACCGGCAAGCTTGGCGGCTCCCCGGCATCGGGAAGAAGCGCCGAGAGGGCGTAGACGGTCTGACAACTCTCGGCCAAGCGCTGCGCACACACGGAGCATACCCGTGCATGACGCTCGACGTCGCGGCGCTCACGCTCGTCGAGGTCGCCCAGAGCGTAGAGCTCCGCCAGCTCATCCAGATGCACGATCGTCTCCTTCCACGAAGTCGCGGCGCAGGCGCCGCATCGCCAGGGCAATGCGCTTCTTGACGGTGCCCAGCGGCAAACCCAGCGAGGCAGCGATCTCCACGTGTGTCTGCCCGCCGAAATAAGCGCGCTGCAGCGCTTGACGCTGTTCGGCGGGAAGCGCATCCATCGACCGCTGGAGATGCGCGATCTCCACTACGTCGTGCTCGACGAACTCGTCTTGGGGATCGATCGCACGCTCCTCGAAGGAGCGATGCTCGCGCGCCACGCGCCGCGTCGCGGCGCGCCGTCGATCGAGGGCCTTGCGCCGCACGATCACCGCCAGCCACGCAGCGATCGATCCGCGCACGGGGTCATAGAGCTGGGGCGTCCGCCACCACGTCATGAAGGCATCGTGGAGCACCTCCACCGCTTCGTCGCGCGGCACGATGGCGGCGGCGATCGCCAACAGACGGCGGCCGTGCTCCCGGTAGAGCTGCTCCAAGCGGGCTTCGTTGAGAACCGTCGTCCCGTCTCCGCTAGGCGAAGGGCGTGTCGCTGACTCTAGCATCCCCCAGCGGCGCGATCTCTACCGTACGGTATCCCAACGCGCGCTGCAGCTCGTCGGCGACCAGGGTCACCGGCGCGGGATGCTCGCCTTGGCCGGGCGCCGGCAATGGATAAGCGGTGCCGCGCGCCGTGTAGAAACGCGCGTGCCCTTCGACACTCTGTTGGATCTGGTGGATGTGGCCGTTGAGCACCGTCACCGAAGCGAAGCGCTTCGTCATCCCCAGCGCCGCCGTTGCATCGGAGGTGGACCATCCCCAAGCAGGATAGACGGCGAACAGCGGCACGTGCGCGAAGAGAACCAGCGGCATGTCGCTGGAAAGGCGCGCGAGATCGCGTTCGAGCCAGGCGAGCTGATCGGCGCCGAGCTTACCCATGCCTTCGAAGGCACGTACGTTGATGAGCGCCACGAAGTGCACGCCGTTGCTCTCGAAGCTGAACCAGCCGTCGGCGGCATCCTTTCGCCCGAAGGCTTGGTAGAAGGCCGCACCCTTGTCGCCGATGAGATCGTGCTCGCCGGGCAACACGATGAGCTCGGTCTTCGCTTGGGCGAGGATCTCGCGAGCCAAAGCGAACTGCTCTGGCTTCGAAAGGTGTGTCACGTCGCCGGTGTGCACGACGAAATCCGGACGCTGCGGCAAGGCGACGATCCGCGTTAGCGCCTCGCGAAAGGTCGCCTCCACGTCCGCGTTGGCCGTGCCCGTGAAGCCGAGGTGACTATCGCTGATCTGCACGAACGAGAACTCGCCTGGCTTGGCCTCGGCCTGCACCGGCAGGCCGCCGGCGAGCGTCCAGCCGAGTCCCACGCCGAACCAGCCGGCGCACGAGAGAAACTGCTTGCGATCCATGACCGGATTCTCCCTCTACGAGCGCGGCGTCACCACGATCGTGCCCTTCATCCACGGATGAATGGCGCAGACGTAGCGGTAGACGCCCGGCTCGTTGAACGCATGCTGGTAGACGCCGTGCGGATCGAGCCCGCCGGAGTCGAAGGCTCCGCCATCGGCCGTGACCGTGTGGGCGTCGTTGTCGTCGTTGCGAAAGCGCACCGTGGTGCCGGTGGGCACGGTGAGCGTCGTCGGACGATACGTAAAATCCGCGATGGTGACGGTAGCCTCCGGAACGGGGCTAGCATCCTGCGTCGAAGCGCCGGCGGCGCTCAGCGCGATCATCGCGGCGAAGATGGCCATGCTCTGGTACTTCATGAACCGAATACGCCGCCGGGAGCGCGCGCGGATCCCTCGCGCGCGGCGAAGGGGCCCACGCCCCGCCTGCGAAAAGCGAACATGTCATGGGCGATCTCGTCGGCGATCTGATCGCAGCGCTCGGTCCCGAGGCGGTATTGCACCAGCCCGAGGATCTGCGCGTCTATGCCTATGACGGCTACCGTTCCGGAGACGTGCTGCCGCCGGCGGCCATCCTGCCGCGAGACACGAAAGACGTCGCACGTGCTGTGCGCATCTGCCGTGCGCACGGAGCACCGATCGTAGCGCGCGGCTCGGGCACGGGCCTGTGCGGAGCCGCCGTTCCGCAGGCCGGCGGCGTCGTGATCTCCCTGGCGCGCATGAATCGTATCTTGGAGATCGACACGCGCCGCCGGCGCGCGCGGGTGCAGCCGGGGCTGATGAATCTCAAGCTCTCCGACGCAGCCAAGCCGCACGGTCTCTTCTACGCGCCCGATCCAGCGAGTCAGAAGATATCCTCGATCGGCGGCAACGTCGGCACTAACGCCGGCGGACCGCATTGCCTCTCGTACGGCGTAACCACGAACAACGTGCTGGGGCTGGAGTTCGTATCTCACGACGGCGAAGTCTACCGCTGCCGCCAGGACGACCCGGGATACGATCTCACCGGCGTGCTCGTGGGCAGCGAGGGGACGCTGGGAATCGTCACGGAGATCGAAGTGCGCCTGCGCCGCCTGCCGGAGGAGACGCGCGTCCTCCTGGCCGTCTACGACTCACTGGACGCCGCCTCAGCCACGGTCAGCGAGATCATCGGCCACGGCTTGCTGCCCACGGCGCTGGAAATGATGGATCGCGTAATGATCAAGGCCGTCGAGGAGGCCTTCCACGCCGGCTATCCGCAGGACGCCGAAGCCGTGCTGCTCGTCGAGGTCGCGGGGTCGCACGAAGGCACCGAGGAGGCCGAGCACGCAATCGCACGGATCGCCAAGGGCGGCGGCGCCCTAGCCTGGCGCGCGGCGCGCACGCAGATCGAACGGGATGCGCTCTGGGCGGCGCGCAAGGGTGCCGCGGGCGCCATCGGCCGCCTCGCTCCCAACTACTACATCCAAGACGCCACGGTGCCGCGCACGCGCCTGCCCGAAGCCCTGCGTGCCGTCGAGGATATCTCGCACGATCACGACCTGATCGTGGCCAACGTCTTCCATGCCGGAGACGGCAACCTTCACCCGCTGCTGCTCTTCGATCGCCGTATCCCACGGCAGGTGGAGGCGGTCGTGCACGCGGGAACGGAGATCCTCAAGCACTGCATCGCTTTGGGCGGCACGATCTCCGGCGAGCACGGCATCGGCTACGAGAAGCGCGAAGCGCTTCCGTTGGTCTTCTCCACCCAGGACCTCGCGGCGATGGTACGTCTGCGGGACACGTTCGATCCTCAGATGCTCTTCAACCCCGGGAAGATCTTCCCCAGCGGCGCCTCTTGCGCCGAAGTGCGGGCGGGCAATGCTCACTGATACCTTCGCGCCGTTGCGCGAGATCGCGGACCTGGAGTTCGTCGAGGGCTCGCAAGCCGGCGCCTACCGCATCGGCGAGCAACGCGCCCGCGTGGCAGTGCGCCCTCGCACACACGCCGCCGTCGCCAACGCACTGCACGCCTGCGCAGCGAACGGGCTCAGCGTCGTACCCTACGGCGGCGGCACCGCACAGGCGTTGGGTCACCCGCCGCATCGCATTGACGTGGTGATCTCGCTGGAGCTGCTGCGCGGCATCCATGCCTACGATCCGCAAGATCTCACGGTCTCCGTCGAGACGGGGACCACGCTCGCCGAGCTCTCCGCCACGCTCGCTCGCGCCGGGCAGCATCTTCCGCTGGACGGCGCTCTCCCCGCACGCGCAACGGTCGGCGGCCTCCTGGCGACGGGGCACGCGGGCTGGCGCGCGGGCACCTACGGGCGCGCGCGCGATCTGCTTATCGGCTTGCGCGTGGCACTCGTCGACGGTACCGAGGCCTTCTCCGGCGGCATGGTCGTCAAGAACGTCACCGGCTACGACCTCGGCAAGCTGCATGCGGGGGCGCTGGG
>SCQY01000153.1 GCA_004298665.1 bacterium
ACGCTGCTCTCGGCATTCTTGAATTGTTTCGTACGTCTTCTGCTGCTTGCACAACAAAAGGCGCCCGAGAACCCACAGACTTTATGCGCTTCTGTCCTGTTCAGTTTTCAAGGAGCCGCCGCTTTCGCGGCGTCGGTGGGCCGACCGAGGTCAGCCGCACAAGAGGCTACTTTACTCGCTTCCTTAGGCCTTGTCAAGCGCCCGAGCGGCCTCTCTCAACAATTCCTGGGCATGCCGCGCTCCGGCATTTGATTCCGGGGCGCCGGCGAGCATGCGCGAGATCTCCGCAACAACCTCGCGATCCCGCACCAAGGGCTCCGCCTCGATGACCGTGGCACCCTGCGGCTCGTGCTTGCGCAACGCATAGTGCGTATCGGCATAGACGGCGATCTGAGCGAGATGGGTTACGCAGAGGATCTGTCCATCGGCGGCCAGGCGCGCGAGACGCAATGCGACTTGGCGAGCCGTCTCGCCTCCGATGCCGGCGTCGATCTCATCGAACACGAAGGTGCGCCCGGACTCCGAAGTGACGACGGCCAGCGCCAGCAAGACGCGAGAGAGCTCTCCCCCCGAGGCGGTCTTCGCTAGCGGCCGCAGGGGCTCACCGCGATTGCTGGAGAGCAGGAGCTCGATATGCTCTCCGCCGTTCGGGCCAGGCTCACCCTCATGAAAGGCGATGCGGACTTCGGCACTGGCCATCGCGAGGTCGGCAAGCTCCTCCACCATGCGCCGCTCGAGCGAACGCGCCGCCGCCTCACGCAAGGCGTGGAGGCGCCGGCACCCCTCGACGAGCTCCCACTCCGCTTCCTTGCACTTGGCGGCGAGAAGCGCCGCTCGCTCTCCCCGGCTCTCCGCTGTCTCCAGCGCCCGAGCGAAGACGCTCTCCGCCTCGAGCACTCGCTCCAGGCTCCCGCCATATTTTCTCTTCAGGCGATCGAGCGTCGCCAGCCGCGCCGTGATACCGTCGAGCTCCGATGGATCGTACTCCGTGCGGTCCAACGCTTCGGCTACTTCAAGCGCCAGATCTCCCACTTCGGCCTGAAGACCGCGCGCCCGTTCGGCCAGCGCCGACAGGCGGTCGTCAAAGCGGCCAATGCCCCCAAGACTGACTGCGGCAGCACCCAGCCCGTCGACGGCACAGCCCCGTCCATCGCCCTCACCCAGGGACGCATGGGCCGTGCGCAACGCTTCGGCGATCCGTTCTACATTACTGAGAAACTCCCGCCGGCTGCGCAGCGCGTCATCCTCACCAGTTTTGGGCCGGACTTCGCGAATCTCCCGAACGGCGAACTCTGCAAAGTCCCGCTGCTGGAGCGCGCTTGCCTCGCTCTCCTCGAGTGCCGCGCGTTCGCGGCGCAACGCAGACAGGTTCTCGTAGGCGGCGCGCACGTGCGCGCGCTCCGCAAGCGCTTCGCCTCCCGCATAGCGGTCGAGCAAATCCGTTTGATAGTCGGACTCCGTGAGCCGCTGCTGCTCATGCTGCCCTACGTACTCGATCAGGTACTCTCCCAGCGTGCGTAGTTGCGCTACGGCCACCGGACGGCCGTTGACGCGCGCCGATGATTTCCCGCCGGCAGCGGCAATCTCGCGAGAGATCACCACGCACTCTCCCTCGTCGCCGTCAATGCCGAACTCGACCAGCAGATCGCGCAGCGGATCCGGATCAACCTCCAGCGCGACGCGTGCGCGCGACGCACCACGGCGTACGAGGTCTCCGCCGCCGCGCCCGCCCAGTACAAACGTCAGCGCGCCGAGGACCATCGATTTTCCCGACCCCGTCTCGCCGGTGAGGCACGTCAGGCCTCGCTCGAGCGCGAGTTCGGCGCGCACGATCAGCCCAAAGTCCTCGACCGTGAGGTGGCGCAGCATCAGTGCCGCCCTTCCTCCTTGATCGAGTGACCCCAATGCAGCTTCTGCTCGATGAGGCTGAAGAAACGCACGGGCTTGACCCGAACGAAGCGTACGGGGCGCCGGTAGCGCTCTACTTCGACGCTGTCACCGGGTGAGAGATCGCGCGCGAAGGCGCCGTCGGCCTCCAGATTCGTATGAACGAGCGTAGAGTCCACGCGGATGCGCACCCGTTCCGCCGCATTGACCACGAGCGGCCGCGAGAAGAGCGTATGCGGCAGGAGCGGGACGATGCAGAACGCATCGACGCCGGGCGCGATGATCGGCCCGCCGGCGGAGAGCGAGTAAGCCGTCGACCCGGTGGGGCTAGCCACGATCACGCCGTCAGCGGGGATGTCAACGACTTTCTCGCCCGAGAGCCAGAGACCGAACGGAACCAGGCGCGAGGAAGCACCCTTGCGCACCACGACTTCGTTGAGTGCAAACTGCGGCTCATTGCCGTTGACTCTTGCCTCGAGCGCGATGCGCGACTCGCAGTCGAAAGCGTCATGCAGCAGATTCGGCAGATATGCCAACAGCTCTTCAGCGCCCTCGAGCTCCGTGAGGAAGCCGAGACGCCCCGTATTGACTCCGAGGATTGGAACGTCGTGAGCGGCCGCCAAACGCGCCGTGCGCAGCAGCGTGCCGTCGCCGCCGATCGAGATCAGCATCGCTGCTTCGTCCAAGCCGCCGGTCGGCACGTCGAGCTCGAGCTGGGCACGTTGGACTTCCGGAAGGGCTACGGTGAAACCATGCTCGTGGACAAGATGTGCAGCCTCGCGCGCAGTCTCCCGCGCGTGCGGGCGATGCAGATCGATGTAGAGTCCGATGGTCCGCGTTGCCACGACGCAACGATCGATCATGACGCACCTCCCGGCGGTATGGCATGAGCGCGTGCTACGACACCCGCGATCTGCTCGTCGTCGGGCCCCGCTCCGGCCTCGGGCACGAAAAGGCCCAGGAACTCGACGTTTCCAGCCGGACCACGCAGCGGCGAAGCATCGAGCGCAGCCAGACGCAGTCCGCGCGCGGCGGCTCCATCGCGTACTTCGCGCAGGATCGCGTTGTGAACTTCAGGATCGCGTACGACACCTCCCGAACCAAGACGCAGCGGTCCAGCCTCGAACTGCGGTTTGATCAGCGCCACGATCACAGCGCCGGGGAGCAGCACGGCGCGCGCGCGCTCGAGCAGCAGCAGCAGCGAGATGAACGAAGCGTCGATCGTTACCAGATCGAACGGTTCATGAAAGAACGTAGGCTCGACCTTACGGAAGTTCGTACGCTCGACGACCTCGACGCGCGGGTCGTTGCGTAGGGACCACGCCAGCTGGCCATAGCCGACGTCGAGTGCGGTCACGTGGACTGCGCCCGCTTGCAGCAGCGCGTCGGTGAATCCGCCGGTCGAGGCGCCGACGTCGAGGCAGCGCTTGCCGCGCACGTCGAGCGCGAACTCCGTCAAGGCATGAGCGAGCTTCTCGCCTCCGCGGCTGACGAAGCGCGGCTGCTCACGAACTTCGATCCGAGCACCGGCAGCGGCAAGGGCGCCGGGCTTGGTGGCAGGCCGGCCGTCGACGTGCACGCGTCCCGCGATGATGAGGCTGCGCGCACGCGCGCGCGTCACGCCCATGCGCTCGGCGACGGCGACATCGAGGCGCACGCGCTCCTTCATGGCTCCGTGGTTGGCCCCTGGGCGGACTCCTCCGCCAGCGCCTCGGCGATCTGCTCGTGGGCGCGCTCCAGCATCGCCTTGCAGCGCTTGCTCAAGGCCATACCCTCCTTGAAAAGCATAAGAGCCTCGTCCAGCGAGGTCTCCTCGCTCTCGAGACGCTCGACGATCCTCTCCAGGCGCTCGATGTCTCCTTCGAACGTGGGGTCTTCGGCGGGCTTAGCCATGCTCGCTTCCTTCGACGCGTGCCGCGAGCGTCCCGCGGGCAAGACGCGCCTCCACCAGGGCGCCAACGGAGATCGCGGCCGCTTCGCGCACAACGCGCCCTTCGTGCGTTACGATCGCATATCCACGCTGGAGAACGGCGCTGGGATCGAGCGCCGCTAACCTCGCCGTCAAGGTGCCGAGCCGGTGTGCATGGCCGGCGGTGATGCGCGGTCCCAGCGCCATCAGGAGGCGTCGCGTCGTCAAGAGCCGCCCGTTCACGGCAGCCAGACGCGCCTGCGGGCTGCGTTGCGCAAGGCGTGTCTCGCATGCCGCCAGGACGCGGCGCCGTTCGCCGACTGCGCCGCGCGCCCCCGCGATCAGATCGCCCAGCGCATAGTCGAGCCGCTGGCGGCGCTCGTCGATGATATTGGACCGCGCGCGCAGCAGGCGGCCACGGAGCTGCTCGATGCGCCCGAGCAGTTCCTTGCGCGAGGGAGCGATGGCGCGCGCCGCAGCCGTCGGCGTCGGTTCGCGCAGATCGGCCGCGAAATCGGCGAGCGTGACGTCGCTCTCGTGGCCGATGCCCGTCACGACCGGGACGCTCGCGCGCGCGATCGCGCGCACTACCGGTTCCTCGTTGAACGCAAACAGGTCTTCGAAGCTCCCGCCGCCGCGGATCAG
>SCQY01000011.1 GCA_004298665.1 bacterium
GGGCTCGGTTATGATGACGCGGAACGTGCGCCCGTAGCTCAACCGGACAGAGCACGCGCCTTCTAAGCGCGGGGTTGTGAGTTCGAGTCTCACCGGGCGCGCATGCCGCGAACCCATGACGCGTGGTCGGGGCGACAGGATTTGAACCTGCGACTTCGTGCTCCCAAAGCACGCGCTCTACCAAGCTGAGCTACGCCCCGACAACGAACAGCAGTATACCATCACGGCGCCTCGGGGCGGAAGGCCACGTATCGCGAAAGGTCCGCGGGCGCCGATTCTGCGCACCACCACCAGGCGGCGCCGATGCGCAACCCTTGGCGCAGCAGCAGGCGAAGCACCTTCCCGCACGCTCCGGGGACCAGTAGCCGTATCCAGGATCCTCGATAGGCCGTGGCCGCCGCATGGAGCGCGAAGGCCAGCATCTGGGGAAGGTACGAGGCGGATGCAGCGGCAAGCGGACCCACGGTTCCGTCCGGCCACACGAAGACGTAGCCGACGACCTCGCCCTCCAACGAGAAGAGCACTCCGCTTCCGTGCTCGGCGAACCATGCATAATCGCGCTCCCGCGGCGCACCGCGTGTCTCGCGATCGAGCGCGCCGATAGACGACGAGATGCGGCCGCCCTCAACGAGGATCGGTGCCGTCGTGAAGCGGTACGTACCTGCCGCGATCTCTGCCAGGGTGCGCTCGTTCGGCATGCTGCCGGAAAGCTCGAGCAGCGCGCCTTGCGGCACCATGGCTCGGCGAGCCGCCAACGAGAGCGCATCGCATGCCGTGGTGGGCACGGCCGCCATACGCTCGCAGGCTTCATACGGAGCGATCGCCGCCGCCAGCAGCGCACCGCCCAGCCCTTCACCGCGCATGCCTTCGCGCACCGCCAATTGCGCGAGGGTCCATGCCTGGCCGCGCCGGTAGCCCAGCGCTAGACCAAGTACGTCTCCATCGCGCGAGGCGACGAATGCCGCGCCGTCGGGACCCTCAACGAGATGCTCGAGCCATTCCCGCTGCCAATCTACGCCGAGCGCACGCGCCGCGCGCAGTGCCTCTCCGGCGTCGACGCCCTCAACGCGGACCTCGGCGAGATTCACCCGCGCAATGCCTCGAGCAGCCGCTGCACCGCCACGCCGCGATGGGAGACGCCGTTCTTCTCTTCTGACGAGAGGTCTGCAAACGTCCTGCCCAGCGGCGGATACCAGAATACCGCGTCGTACGAGAAGCCTCCGTTGCCGTGCTCCTCCATCGGTACGAATCCCTCGACCACGCCGCGCACGATCAACGGTTCGGCGTCCGGGCGGTCGAGGTAGAGAACATCCACGAATCGCGCCGTTCTGCAATCCCGCGGCACGCCTGCGAGTTCGCGCAGCAGCCTGGCGCGACGCAGCGCCCACGAGAGTTCCTCTCCGCCATAGCGAGCCGAGTAGACGCCCGGCGCTCCGCCCAGCGCATCCACTTCGATACCGGAATCGTCGGCGAGCACGATCGCGCTGGGATCCGTGCTCGCACGCAGCGCGGACGCGAGCGTTCGTGCCTTGACCGCCGCGTTGCCTTCGTAGGTCTGGGCATTCTCTTGGGGAGCCTCATAGTTCTGGGGCATCACCACGTCGATCGCACCTTCGAGCATCTCGCGAAACTCGCGTAGCTTGCCGGCATTTCCCGTAGCAATGTACATGCGCATCGACATGGACTCTTCGCGTCATCCGCGCCCAAACCCGCCCAAGCGACGCATGACGCGAGGAAGGGTCGCCGCGACTCCGCCGCGTAACGTAGGCGCCTTACCCAACATCCAAGGAGTATCTTTGTCGAGCTCGATCCCGCGCTGGACGCTTTCCCTGCGCGCATGGCAACGCGATGCCTGCGAGACGTGGTGGCGTACCAGGCCGCGCGATGCGCTGATCGTGGCGTGTCCCGGTGCAGGCAAGACGCGTTTTGCCACACGTCTCGCACACGCGCTGCTCGAAGCTCGCCTCATCGATCGCGTCATCGCGGTGGTACCCAAGGACCATCTCAAGGCGCAGGTTGCACGAGCGATGGCGCAAGCGGGAGTCCAGCTCGAGCCGGGATTTGAGAACACCGTCGGCCGCATCGCACCCGACCTCCACGGCGCGGTGGTCAGTTACCAGCAGGTCTCCTTCGCACCGGGCGTCTACGCACGCCTCGTCGACGAGCGCACGCTGGTCGTTCTGGATGAGATCCATCATGCCGGCGACGGCGCCACATGGGGCAGGGCCCTCAAGCGCGCCTTCGCCCGCGCTGCGTACCGCGTCGCGATGTCCGGGACGCCTTTCCGCAGCGACGGCACAGCGATCCCGTTCGTGCGATACGAGCTAGGCGTGAGCGTCGCCGACTTCACGTACGGCTATCCGCGGGCGCTGGCCGACGGCGTCTGCCGGCCGCTGGCGTTCCCCCTCTTGGGCGGTGCCGCGGAGTGGGTCAGCGCGGACGGCACGATCATCCAATCCGATTTCGACTCCGCCTTGGAGACGCGCCAACAGGAGAGCGAACGTCTGCGGACCGCGTTGACGCAAGACGGCTGGATGGGACCTGTGGTGACGCGAGCGCATCAGACGCTCCACGAGATTCGCGCCCAGGGCCACACCGACGCCGCGGGGCTGGCCGTCGCGATGAATCAGGATCACGCGCACTACGTTGCCGATGTCATCGAGCGCTACGCCGGCGTAAAGCCTGTGGTGGTCGTCTCCGAGGACAACGCCGCCGCGAAGAAGATCCACCGCTTCGCAAGCTCCCGGCAACCCTGGATCGTGGCGGTCCATATGATCAGCGAAGGGGTGGACATCCCGCGACTGCGGGTCGGCATCTATGCCACCAATGTCACGACGCCGATGTACTTCCGGCAGTTCTGCGGCCGCTTCGTCCGTATCCAGAGTCACCTCGCGCTCGAGCAGCTTGCCTACGTGTTCGTTCCCGACGATCCGCATCTGCGGCCGCTGGCCGGCACGATCCACGCCGAGGTGGAACACCACCTCCGGCGGCGCGATCAACGCGCATTCGTTGCGCCGGCTCTTTCCGATGGCCCACAGCACCGCGAGGAGCTGAGCCTCTTCAGCGGCATCGCGGCCGTGGCCGTCGACCGCGGCGTGCTCCACGGCACACTCGGCACGAATCCGCTCTTTCCGCTGGACGAACCCGCCGTTGAAGCAGTGCCTCTGGAACCCGTGCTGAAAGCCGAGGAGAAAGCCGCGCTGCGTAAGGCCGTCAACTCCCTGGTCAGCCTCGCCAGCGCACGCTTCCACGTCGACCACCGGAAGATCCACGCCACCCTGAACCAGCGTTTCGGCGGATCCTTGCCGACGGCGTCCCAGCACGAGCTCCAACGCCGCCAAGCGGAGCTGCTGCGTTGGCTGCAGCGCAATCGTTACGACGGCATCGCCTAGGAGCCCGCGAGGCTACCCCGCGCTGCCAGCACCGACTCCACAACGCGCGCGGGTTCGGCCATGGGATTCGCCGCCACCGAGCGCAGCCAGAGCGAGTCGCCGATCTGCGTGAGGGAGACGAACGCTCCACGCATACGCGCGCGCAGACCGCGCAGATCCTCGATGCCGCGCGGGCGCCACGCGAGCACTCCGCACGAGGGTTCCGCGAAGAGCTCCAACTCCGGATGCGCGCGAACCATGGATGCCAATTCTTCGGCCAGCGCCATGCAGCGCTCGATGCGCGCGGCCACGCCGCGCCGGCCCCACGCCAAGAGCGTCGCCAGCAACGGCACCGCCACGGCGCCATGCGATCCCGCCACGCCGACGTTGGGCACTGCCAAGTAGCCCCCGCCGAAGGAGATCGCCTGACGCGCCTCCGGCCAGCGGGCAAAGAGCACCAGCGCGCTTTCCTTGGGTTGAAAGAGCCACTTGTGAGCCGAGAGCGCGACGGAGTCCGCACACTCGATCCCGTCCAGCAGCGGCGCATAGCACCCCGATAGGCGCAACGGCCCGGCCCACGCCGCATCCACGTGAACCCACGCGGCCTCCTCGCCGCATGTCAGGGGATCGATCGCCCCCGTGGCCGTGGTTCCGGCGGTCAGCACCAGCGCCGCATTGCGCACGTCGCCCAGGGCCTGCGCCTGCAGCCGCTGCCGGCCGTCGACGGGGACGGCGCGAAAACGCAAGCCCAGGAGCGCCGCTGCTTTACGCACGCTCAGATGGGCCGCTTCACTGGCAACGACTTCCCTCACGCCGCGCACCTCGCGTGCCGCCCACAGCGCCGTCAGGTTCGCCAAGGTCGATCCCGCGACCATCTGTCCGCTTTCCATGGCGAAGAAGGGCGCCAGCCACGCCACTGCGCGCCGCTCGATCTCGCGCGCGCTCGGCGCCGTGTCGGGATGGAGCAAGTTCTGATTGAGCGCCGCGTTCCAAAGCGTCGCCGCCCACGTGATCCACGGCGTCGGGGGATCCATGTGCGCAAACGTCCCCGGATCCCCTAGGCGCGCCGCGCCTCCCAGCACATCCGGCGCCAACGCATCCAGTGTCCCCAGCTCCCCCAAGCCATCCTCCGGCAGCGTAGCGGGCAGAAGCGCCTCGGAGGCCGCGGATGCCGGTCCGTCGCCGAACTGACGGCGCAGCAGCGCCAGCGCATGCGCTAATCCATCGGGGTCGAAAGCGAAGCCGAAGTTCTCAGCGGCCACGTCCTGCGTACTTCCCTTGGCCGGGGACCCACGTGCAACGGCTCCCGTCCTCCATCACGAACGTCTCGAAGCCATCGACCTCCGGGTTGAAGTCCTGGTTCTCCGCCTTGGTGGCCGGCCAATCGACATGACCATGCTTGCGTGCCGTCGCACGCGCTTGGGTGTTGCTGAAGCTCGCGGAGCGCGCCACGGCGTTGAGCGCGTTCGCCAAATCGTGTGCCTGTGCCATGCCTTTACTCTAGCACGTGATCGACGAAGACGCGGCGGCGATACCGGCGACTCCTAGTACCCTACCGTGTACTGGGCGTTCAGCGTGTGCTTCGTCTGCGGCACGTGCTGGATGACGTCCTCGACGGTGAAGCGCGCGTTCTGCGTCACGCGCATGCCCAGCAGCAGCACGCCGTCGCGCGCGAAGCCGGCGGTATCGCTGGTGCCTTCGTAGCGAGCCAGCGCAAAGAGCCTAGGCCCGATCTCGTAGCGCAGTTGCGTGAAACCGCCGCTCGACCCGAAGCCCAGACCGTCGACGCTGGAGTCCCAGCCCGTCTGCAGGACCGACTCGCTCGTCCAGCGGCCGGCAGCGTAGGTCACGCCAAACCCTTGCCGCGAGAAGCGATCCAGCAGGTCGGCCACGTCAGGCCGCGACCCCTGGTAACGATAGGTGCTCAACGTAACCGGCCCGATCACCTGTTGGCCGTAGCCCATGACGTCCGTTCCCGTCGTGGGCAGTCCGCTCTGCCGATCGTGCCCCGGCCCGGCGAAGACCCGCACGCTCGCGCCTTGCAGAGCGGAGCCAACGCCAACCTGCACACCGATCTTGGGATCGAAAAAATTGAACGGGTTGTTGCCGACCGTTTGATCGAAGACGGTGTAATGCTGCGCGCTCTCGCGAAACGTCTCGGGATCGATGGGCAACGGCAACGTGAAGGAACCCGCCTGGAGCCAGATCGGCACGCGCGCCGCATCGGGCGTTGCGCGGTAGTTTACCCATGCTTCGCGCGTCAGGCCGTGATCGCCGCCGTCGATCAGATACTGTTCGAAGAAGTAATTGGTCCGCGGACCAACAAGGCCGGCAAGGAAGACCTCCACTTCGTCGACGATCGCCTTGGGCAGGCCCGTGGGATCGGGCTCGCTGCTATAGGCGAGGTTCGCTTTGATCGCGATGGGGAAGGCGCGCCCCGGTTCGAGTCCCGGAATCCGATAGCCGTTGGCGAGGAAGTATTGACCGAATGCGTTGAGGTGGGGAATCGCCGTATGGCACTCCTGACACGTCACCCCGTATTCGTGAGCAAACAGGGGGACCGCCGAGGCGGGTGCGGCATTGCAAAGCAGCGCCAGCACGAAGGCGGACACCACGGATCGAAACGGCATGGCTCGCTTTCCAAAGTCGTAGAAAATTTTACTTGCCTAGATATGTTATTAGGTCATCCTAACGTCTGTCAAGCAAGCGTTCTCTACTTCTTCCCAAAGCGTGCTACATCTCGGCGCCCACGATGCTTGCAGGATCCGGGTAGACCGGCGGGCGAGCATCGTTCAACCGCCAGCCGAAGAGGAACTGCGCGGCATCGCAGCAGACGCGTCCCTCGCACGGCCCGGTGCCGCAGTGTGCCTGCGCTTTAGCCGCACGCCACGATCCCGTCCCCGCCCAGTCGCGCAGCCGCACGTCTTCGCAGCGACAGATCACGGTCTCGGGCGTCGCCAGCCGGCGCAGCGCGCTCCGCAGCGCAAACGTCTGGTCCAGCGCGCGCGAGAAGTCACGGGCACGAGCGTGCCGCGCCCCCAGTGCTCGCGCCGCCTCATGCTGCCCGGAGGCGGCGTAGCCCGCGATCTCGCCCTCCACCAGCGAGCGCTCGAGGCCGCCGATACCGCTGATCTCACCCGCGCAGTAGACGAAGCCGATACTGCTGCGCTGCTCCTGGTCCACGATGACTGCCCCGCGATCCGTGCGGCAGCCGAAGAGCTTGGCCAACTCGGCGTTGGGAATCAGCTGAAACGAGCACGCCAAGTAGTCGCAGCGCTCGCGCCACTCACGCAGTCCCGAGCGCAGCGTCACACCCTCCACGCGCCCGTCGCCGTAGGCGGCGATGGGCCACGCTCCGCTGTGATACGGCACACCGCGCAGAGCACGGCGCATGGAGCGTGCTTGCCGCAATTTTGTTTCGTCGCGCACGACGCGCAGCGCGAAGCGCGCGAGGCGCCACCATGGCGCCTGCTCGACGATGCAGGCGATGCTCGCCCCCGCGTAGTGGAGCGAGGTCGCTGCCGCCAGCAGCAGCGGGCCGCTGCCCACGATGACGATCCGCTTGCCCTTGACGGACAGCCCCTCTTTCGACATCGCTTGAAGGGCGCCGGCACCAACGACGTTGCGCAGCGTCCATCCCGGGAACGGGATGAGCCGCTCGCGGGCGCCGGTCGCCAAGACGATCTTTTCGTAGCCCAGATGGAGCGTGCCCTGCGCGGTCTCGACAGCCACCGAGCGCCGGTCCGCTATGCCGGCCACGTACGCGCCGCTGATGCGTTCGATATTCGGGGATTGGGCGACGCGCTCGATCCACTCGCGAGCGACGGGCAGATACTGCAAGTGCTGGGTCGCCCGGCGCCAGATCTGGCCGCCGACGTCGGGGTTGTTGTCGACCAGCGCCACGCGGGCTCCGCTCTCGGCGGCGCG
The DNA here is from genome assembly GCA_004298665.1 of bacterium. Classification (GTDB taxonomy): domain Bacteria; phylum Vulcanimicrobiota; class Vulcanimicrobiia; order Vulcanimicrobiales; family SCRA01; genus SCRA01. The sequence goes on from SCQY01000011.1 coordinate 7,299, forward strand.
CGCGGCCGCGGCTAACCCAGCCGGTCCGGCGCCGACCACCAGAACGTCGACCTGCCTTGCATCTTCAGCCATGGATCTGGACCTCCCTCACCGTGAGCCGGCGACCAGCGCAGTCTAGCACCCGTCCGGCGGCGCGGCTAGGACCAACATCCCATTGCCGGATTCATCGATGCGCCGCGCTCCAGCAGCCTGCTATACTGCTCGGGGAGGAACTACGACTATGGCGTCCTCGCTTCGTGCGATTCCCACCGTCGGGAGCATCGCGCCGGACTTCGAGGTCTTCGATCATACCAACCGGCCGCTGATGCTGGGCTTCTACCGCGGCGCCCCTGGGCGCGAGCAGTGGAACGTCGCGTTGCACAACCTCCCGAGGCTGGGCGCCTGAGGGCGAGAGGACACAACCCCGCCAGCACGATCGCCGGGGCGGTCATCGCGCTTGCCTCCGCCATGGGGCTGGGGCGCTTCGCCTACACGCAACTCTTGCCGCCGATGGTCGAGCAGCTCCAGCTGAGCGCACTCGCCGCCGCCTGGATCGCGGCGGCCAACTTTGCCGGCTACCTAGCCGGCGCGCTCGTCGCCGCCTACCTTTGCGCTCGCTTCAACGAGCGGCGCGTAGCATTGCTGGGGTTGCTCTCGCTGGCATTCACGCTCGCCTTTACCGCCCTGAGCGGCGCGGTGGGATGGCTCGTGCTCACGCGCTTCGCGGCCGGTTTGGAGAGCGCCGTCGTTTTCGTGGCCGTGGGCATTCTGCTCTTCGAAACGATGGAACGGGCCACGGCGATGATCGCTTTCGGCGGCATCGGCATCGGCATCTTCCTCGGTGCGGGGCTCTTGGCGCCCATCGTTTCGCACGGACCTTGGGAGCGCGGCTGGTACGCCATTGCTCTCGCCGCATTCGCGGCGACCGTCGTCGCCTGGCGGCTCATGCCGCCCATCACCTCACGCGTCGCAGCGGGGATCAGCATCACCGGGGGTCTCCCGCTGCGCTTGGTCGATGCCTCGTACTTTCTCCAAGGCATCGGCTACATCGTCTTCGCCACCTTCGCCGTGCTCTATCTCGTCGAGCGCGGGGACTCGCGCGCCGCTGCCTCCGATGCCTGGCTCGCCGTCGGCGCCGGCGCAACGCTGGGCCCCTGGCTCTCAGGTGTCTTCGCCGAACGCTTCGGCGCCCGTATGGGGCTGGTCGTCTTCCAGATGCTCGAGGCGCTGGCCACGGTTGCCTTCGCACTAGGACCGCTGCCTCTGCCGATCGTTGCGGCCTTCGTCTTCGGGGTCTGCTTCCCGACCAACGGGCCACTCGCGACGCTGATGTACCTAGACCTCGACCCGCGCGACGGCGCGCGCGGCCTGGGATGGCTGACGTTCGTCTTCTCCGTCGGGCAGATCGTGGGCCCGTTGATCGCCGGACCGATCGCCCAGCATCTGGGCGACTTCCGCCTTCCACTCCTTCTCTCCGCCGCCACGCTCGGAGCCGCTGCGCTGCTGATCGCGCTCATCCCGCGACCGGCAGGGCAGCCTCCCATACCCTCCGAAGCCACGTCGCCGTGATGAGTCATACGTCCGTTCGTACGCTTCCCGCGGCGCGCTTACGAGCCGTCAACTTCGCGCTCGTCGTAGCCGGCTCGCTCCTGATGACGCTCGGCGCCCACGTCGCGGTGCACGTGCCCTTCAGCCCCGTGCCGATCACCGGGCAGACCCTAGCCCTGCCGATCATCGTCGCGCTCTTGGGCACACGCCGCTCGGTAGCCGCGATGCTCCTCTACCTTGCCGAAGGCGCTACGGGGCTCCCCGTCTTCGCTCCCAGCGGCGTGCCGGGCTTCCTCGCGCTGATCGGCCCCACCGCGGGCTATCTCTGGTCGTTCCCGCTGGCAGCCTACGTCATCGGCTCCCTCTTCGACCTCGGCCTCGTCGGCCACGTCGGCGGACGCGCAGTTGCTACGATCGCCGGAGAGCTGATCATCTTCTCGCTGGGCGCAATCTGGCTCTCGCACTTCGTGGGGATCGACAAAGCCTTCATCCTGGGCGTCGCGCCCTTCGTGATCGGCGATGCGCTGAAAGTCGCGATCGTCGCAGCCGCCGCGGGCAGTCTCACGCGACTCGTCCCGGCGATCTTCAAAGGGTAGTCGTGGAACCGCTCGATCTCACCGTCCAGCCCCCGCGCCCGCCGCGCGAGGAGCTGGACGGGCTTGTCTTCCTGCCGCGCACGATCGACAAGCTGCGCGCTACGCTGCCCGGCGGTAGCCTCGGAGCCTACAAGATCCCGGGCTTCACGGGGAAGATGTGCGAACTGCTCGCCGTCGATCTCGAGGCATTGCGCGGCGTGGTCGCACAAGCAGCGCAGGACGGCGACGTGGTGCGCTGGCTGCGCGAGCACGCCGACACCTCCAAGTACGCAGCCTACAATGCCTTCGTCCTGGGAGCCGCGGTGACGGACGAGAACCGCCCGCGGATGCTTCAGCTCCATCCAATCGCGGCGCAGGATCCCGAGCTGCGGTTCGTCGTGGACGTCATCGCCGCCGACGATCGCATCACGTTCCTCGCAGTCCCAACTTAGCCATCCCGCCGCGCATTCGTCGCAAATGCCCACACCGGTGGGGCGATGGGCTCGTGCGGTCAGTTGCGTCCCTGCTTTATCCTGACGAGAGATCGTCCGAAACCTAGGGTAGAGATGCGATCGATACGCGTGATCCTGGTCACCGTCGTCTTCCTCGCCCTCACCGCGAGCCGCTCCCTGGCCGCAGACCCGCCACCCTTTGCCGTCCTCCAGATCGCGACGATCCACGGCATGCGGTCGGCAACGGTACAGATCGCACCAGGCTTCCGCGGCATCATAACGGTCGTTCCCGGTGCCACATTCGGCCGCGTGACCGTCACGCGCATCGACGACGATGTGGTCTGGCTCTCCGACGGCACGAAAATCGCCGTCGATCAGGACTTGGCGTACCCGTACGTCCACCGCTACGACGCACTGCTGCGCGGCGATCCGCCGGCGCAATCTACCGACAGCTCGTCGTAGCCGCTACACGTAGGCGACCACGCAGGCCATACCCCCTTCCATGTGCTGCCAGTTGTGGCACATCAGGAGAAATTCTCCACCGTTGGGGTTGTCCGCGCGAAAGAGCACGTTGGTGCGCCCCATCATCGGCCGCACCACGACGGTGTCCTTCCGGATGCCCGAAGTCGCAACGCCGTCCGCCATCGCCAGTTCGAAGCCGTTTCCCAGCACGTGCATCGGATGCTCCATCATCGAAAGGTTCGAAAAACGGATCAGGAACGTGCCGCCCTTGCGCACGTAGAGCCGCGGCGTATCAGGATAGCGCCGTCCATTGATGCTCCACGCATTGTGTCCCTCGGGCGATTGGCGCAAGACAAGGTCGTAGACGCCGTCGACCTTACCGGCGTACCCGCGGCCGCCGAACTCCACGTAGCGAAAGGGATCGCGCGACTCGTCGCGCCACACCGCCTCGCCGCGCGCACCGTCGTAGGCCACGACGACGCCCAGGCCCAGGCGACGCGCCTCCTCCACCGTGCTGCCGAAGATCCAGACGCCTGGTGCATTCATCGTCACCAGCGCGTCCACGCGCTCTCCCGGCCCCAGCTCTACGGCATCCAGGGACCGCGGCGCCGGCACGGGATTGCCGTCCAAGTGCGTCACGAGAAAGCGGTGCCCGGGGAGCGCCAAACGATGCGTGAGCGTGGCGCTGGCGTTGATGATGCGAAAGCGCACGCGCTGGCCGCGCTTGACGCGGATGGGATCGCCGGCGCCCAGCGCCTTGCCGTTCACGGCATAGACGGCATAGGTGGCGTCGTACATGAGCATGCCGCCCATGTCCATACCGCCCATGCCGCCCATGTTTCCCATTGCGCCGCCGCCCATGCCCATAGCGGGTGCCGAAAGGGTGGGCGACCCGGGCGGCCGTTCGTCCATCATGCTCCCTGTGGTCGGGATCTTCGGCTCGAATTCGTGGAGCAGCAGAACCTCTTCGCGATCATAGGCGCCCCGCTCGTCCTTAGCGTCGACGATGAGCGGCCCAAAGAGGCCGCTGAACATGCCGCCCCCCTGCACGGAATGGTAGAGTCGCGTTCCCGCCGGCGTGGCCGTGAACTCGTACCTCGCAGACGACCCGGGAGCCACCGCCGGCGTGCGCAGCCCGTCGACCGTATCCGGAACGACCAAGCCGTGCCAGGAGATCGTCTGGGAATCACGCGTGTGGTTCCGCAGCTCCACGACCAGGCGTTGCCCCTCACGCAGGCGCAACAGCCGCCCCGGCACCGCGCCATCATAGGATCGCGTCCGCGTTACTAGCCCCGGACGCACCTCCCACGCCGTCTCCTGAGCCGTGAGGGTCACGTCCGGACGCTGCGTTGCACGGGCGTGCAACGGGCGTATGCTTGCGGCGGCGCCCGTCGCGGCGAGCGAAGTGATCATCGTTGCGCGGTTCATCTGTCGTTGCGTTCCTCATGTTGCGCGGCCGCAGAGCAGATGCCCTCGATCAGCGGCGCATCGTGCCGTACGCCCGCGGTGAACTCCGCGCTCCGAGCAAACTCTCGCCATGTTCGGCAAGGGCGTTGGAAAACCCGGCACGCAACACCAGGACCACCTTGGCCTCCATCTCTCTGTCGAAGCCTACCATCGACCTGGGAACGGCATAAGAAATGCACGACAAGCCCATCCCGCGAGGCGAATCGGTGCCAAGCCACGAAGACCAAGCGACCGGCGGCGTAGAGAGACGCCAACATCCGAGGGGGGAGTTCGCCCGCATGGTCAACGATCTGACGATTCGCGCGGCAACGGTGAACGGCTCGGGGAGTCAATCCTCGAACCTCGTGCTCACCCACGCGCTCGTCCGCCTAGGCATCCCCGTGGCGCCCAAGAATATTTTCCCATCCAATATCGAGGGCCTACCCACCTGGTTCGATGTGCGCCTCTCGCCGCGCGGCTACCAATGCCGCAGCCGCGACGTCGACGTGCTGGTGGCCTTGAATCTCGTCACCTGGGAAAGCGACGTCGCCAGCGTCAAGTCCGGCGGCGTGATCGTGCACGACGCCTCGTATTCGGTCCATGGCAAGACGGCCCGCGACGACGTCACGTACTACCCCGTTCCATTCACTGAGCTTTCCAAAGAGCACTTCCCGCAGGGGTCGCCGCGCAAGTACTTGATCAACATGATCTACGTAGGTGTGCTGGCACAGATCCTGGCCATCGATCTGGCCGTGGTGGAGGCCGCACTGCGCGATCAGTTCAAGCGCAAGCCTGCAGCCGTTGAGCTGAACCTCTCCGCCGTGCGTCTGGGCTTCGAATACGCGCGCGACCACTTGCCCAAAGCTGACTCCTATCGTGTCGAGCCCATGCCCGGCGGCACCGACAACTTGGTGTTGATGGACGGCAATCGCGGCGCGGCACTGGGCTGCGTCATGGGCGGCTGCACGGTAGTAGCCTGGTACCCCATCACGCCTTCGACCTCGCTGTGCGAGGCCTTCATCGAGTACTGCGATCGCTTTCGCGTCGATCCCGCCACCAAAGAGCGCAGAGCCGCCACCATCCAGGCCGAGGACGAGCTTGCGGCCATCGGCATGGTGATCGGAGCGGGGTGGGCAGGGGCACGCGCCATGACGTCCACGTCGGGCCCCGGCATCTCGCTGATGGCGGAGACGGCGGGCTTTGCCTACTACGCCGAGATCCCCGGCGTCATCTTCGACGTCCAGCGCGCAGGGCCGTCGACGGGCCTGCCCACGCGCACGATGCAAGGCGACGTCTCCTTCGCCGCGCAGATCTCGCACGGTGACACCAAGCACATCGTCCTGTTCCCGGGCACGGTCACCGAAGCGTACGAGTTCGCGATGGATGCCTTCGATCTCGCGGACCGCTTCCAGACTCCCGTCTTCGTCTTGAGCGATCTCGATCTCGGCATGAACCTCTGGCTCACTCCGCCGCTCGCCTACCCCGAGCGCGGCTTCGACCGCGGAAAAGTGCTCTCGGCGGAGGACCTCGAAAAGCTCCCGAGCTGGGGACGCTACCGCGACGTCGACGGCGACGGTATCCCGTATCGCACGATTCCCGGCACGCCGCACCCCAACGCGGGGTACTTCACCCGCGGCTCGGGTCACGATGAGGACTCGCATTACTCGGAGCGTCCCGAGGTCTACCAGCGCAACCTCGATCGTCTCCTGCGCAAGTACGACACGGCACGCAGCGTCGTGCCGCAGCCGCTGATCGAGGAAGCGGGGCACGAGGCAGCCATTCTCGCCTACGGTACGACGCACCACGCCGTCGTCGAAGCGCGAGACATCCTACGTCAGGAGGGTGTCGAAGTCGACTACCTTCGCGTTCGCGCCCTGCCGTTCAGCGCCGGGATCGAAGCGTTCATCGCGCGCCACCGGCGCGTCTACGTCGTCGAGCAGAACCGTGACGGCCAGCTCTTCGGCCTTTTGCGCGCCGAGCTGCCGGCACATCTGCTCGAGCGTCTGCGTTCTGTCCGGCACTACACCGGTGAGCCGATCGACGCCGCCGCCGTCACCGAACCCCTCCTGCACGCCGAGCGCGCCGCAGGCCAAGCGGCCGCCGCGGCACTCTCCTGAGGTCTCCGCATATGGACACCATCCCGAAGAGCAACCCCAACGTCAATACCAGCGGCCTCACCCGAGAGGTCTACAAGGGGTCACCCTCCACGCTCTGCGCTGGCTGCGGTCACAACTCGATCACCAACCATCTGATCAAGGCGCTCTACGAATACGGCATCGAGCCGCACTTGCTGGCGAAGATGAGCGGTATCGGATGCTCGTCGAAGACGCCGGCCTACTTCGTCGAACGCGCCCACGGCTACAACGGCCTGCACGGGCGCATGCCATCGGCAGCCACAGGCGCCAAGCTCGCCAACCGCGAGCTCTTCATGCTGGGCATCAGCGGCGACGGGGACACGGCCAGCATCGGTCTCGGTCAGTACTGTCACCTCATCCGGCGTAACCTCGACTGCACCTACATCGTCGAAGACAACGGCTGCTACGGCTTGACCAAGGGACAGTTCTCCGCCACCGCGGATATCGGCTCGGTGCTCAAGCGCGGCCAGATCAACGAATTCGAGATGATCGACCTCTGCGGTCTTGCTATCGAGCTGGGCGCTACGTTCGTCGCGCGCTCCTTCTCAGGCGACGGCAAGCAGCTCGTGCCGTTGCTGCAGGCGGCCTTCTCCCACCGCGGTACCGCGATCCTCGACGTGATCAGCCCCTGCGTCACCTTTAACGATCACGAGGGCTCGACCAAAAGCTACGCCTACGTCAAGGACCACGAGGTCCTGCTTCACGGCACGGATTACTTCGCCCCGCGTGCCGAGATCGTGGTCGACTACGAACCGGGCACCGTTCGAGACATCACGTTGGAAGACGGAGCCCACATCGTGCTGCGCAAGCTCCACGACGACTACGATCCCACCGATCGCCTCGAGGCGCTGCGCACGCTCCACGAGGCGCGCACAAGCGGCGAGCTAGTCACGGGGTTGCTCTACGTCGACACCAACGCCAGCGATCTCTGCGAGCGCGAGCGCATGCCGAGAACGTCGTTGAGCGGTTTCGCTGAAGACGACCTGCGCATCTCACGCGACGACTGGGCCGCACTGATGGGATCGTTCGCCTAGCCGGTAACCAGGCGTTTAGCCATTTCGTGAATAGGGTACCGTCCGAACATAGCGCCCTGTGAAGGGAGCCCGGTATGTTCGCTAGGGATCCGCTCTTTTGGCGCGCCGGCGCAGTCAGCTCGCTGATCGTGACGCTCGCCATCCTGGCAATGCTCACCACGGACACCTTGAGCGTCATTACGACCGGCGGCCGGAACGTGCCGGCCTACACGGTGATCAACCGCCAGATCGGCTATGAGTACGTCACCGATCGTAACGAGTACATGCCCACCATCGGCGGGCAGGAGCCGCTCTTCGGACAGATCTACAGCCCCGCGCAGGCCGAGGCACTCGTGCGCCACGGGAAGCTCGTCATCCAGAGCCGTGCCTGCCTCGATTGCCATACGATGTTCGGTACCGGCGCCTACTACGCGCCGGACCTCACCAAGGCGTGGCTCGATCCCGCATGGGAGCACCTATGGATGCCGATGACGCGAACCCATACACGCGCCGATGCCATCGCTGCGTTCCTTCAGCACCCCGAGCAGTATCCCACCTGGACCCGCGAGATGCCCAACCTGCGCCTCACGCTGGACGAGGCGCGAGCGGTGGTGGCCTATCTCAAGTGGGTTTCCGCGGTCAACACCAACGGCTTCCCGTACGGCTT
>SCQY01000154.1 GCA_004298665.1 bacterium
CACGACCACACGATCAGCACACGCGCCCAGAGCGGTAGTCCTTTGCGCGCTGCCAGCGCCATCAGCGCAAAGAGGAACGGCTCGAAGTCGAGCGCGTGGCGCATGCCGTACTGCGCGAAGCCGTTGACGTAGTAGAGCAACGAGGGCCCCGCCGTCACGATCGTTGCAGCCCACAACCACAGCACCTCGGCACGCGGCCGGCGTGCCCAGAGCGCATAGACGAGCGCGGGGCTGGTCCACGTCAGTGCCACGCCGGAGACGCTGGGCACGATCCACGGCGCCTGGGCCGTGAACGACGGCGCCTGCACGAAGAACGACCAGAGCTGATACCCGAGATAGCGCAGCGCGAAGGGCGAGCCGAACGGCGCTCCCGCCTGATCCTGGTGAAACCACGTCGTGTAGCCGATGTCGGCGAACGTTCCCCAGCGCGCCTGGTTGTACCACAACCAGAACACAGCGAACGGCACCAGCACCGCGACGAAACCCAGGACAACGCGAGCGAAACCGTGCCCGCGCGCATGACCGCGCGCGGGCAGCAGCGCCACGGCATACAGCGGGAGCGCCAGCACCAGCGAGAAGCGCGAGAGCGCTGCGCAGGCGGCGAGCGCGCCCACCAGCCAGCCGCGCCGTGCGCCGGCGAGCTCGACCAGCGCCAACGTCGTGAAGCAGACGGCGGAGACGTGGGCGATCATCCAGACATCGCCTAGCATCGCGCACCACCAGAGATCGGTGCCGACGGCGTAGAACGCCAGCAGCCACCAGCGCGCATTGCGCGGCACCTCCAAACGCAGCAACAGCACATCGGCCGCACCGAGCGCGGCCGCGCCGAGCACGAGCGAAAGCAGCGTCTGATTGATCGCTGCGCCGAAGAGTGCCGCGAACGGCAGCAGCAAGAGCGCCGGCAGCGGCCCCTCGATCACGTAGTACGCGCCTTGGTAACGCAAGGCATCGATCCACGGTCCCGGCCAATCGATCCAGACGTGCCCGTGGGCGAGCGCGTCGGCCAGGAGCACGAAGTTGTCGTAGGGCGTGTGGCGCCCATGCGCCGTTAGCAGCAACAGCACGAAGGCAGCGGCTCCCACGATCCACGGCTCACGGCGCGCGCTCATGGCAGCACTTCGTAGACGCCGATCGGCGCATAGCGCGGGGAGACGCGCCGTACGCGCAGCCCCGGCACACGAGGCTCCCGGCCGACGGCCAGATAGACGGGGCGCAGGTGCATCCAAGCGGGGTACTCGGCGGCGATGTCATCGGGCCAAGCCGAGACGATGATGCGGTGATCCAACGATCGCTCGACGTATGCGGCGTAGCCCAGCGCCGTCGCATCGAGCCACGGCGCGACCACGACAGCGCCGGACGGCGTGGCCGCGCGCACCGCATCGATCACGCTGCGCGCACCGCGATCGTCACGCTGCTGCAGGATGGCGAGGTTGCCGTGCAGCATGCGCCCCACGAAGAGCGCCGTGCAGAAGAGCGCGAGCCATGCCGAGGCACGTTCGATGACGGCGCCGCGCGTGAGCCACGCGGCGGGAAGCCAACAAGCAATTCCTACGCCGACCATCCAGAACGAGAGCAGGAAGTAGCGCGCAACGTCGCCCTCGACGTCGCGAAAGGCCACGGCGAACGGAACGGCGGCGCAGGCGGCCACGCTCAGCCCCAGCGCGGCGCGCCAATCGCGCAGCGCCAGCACCACGAGGCCGATCAGTGAGGCGACGATACCGAAGAGGCCGAACTCGGGGACGCCTTCACGCAGCCAATGCGTCACATAGGTTGGATAGCTGCCCAGGTCGAGCGCGGCGGCTAGCGTGGAGCCGGCGCCGAACTGACTGCCGCTGACTTCCGCCAGGAAGCCGTGCCAGGTCGAAGGATGGTTATAATCCCACAGAAATCCGCCGTCCATCCCCGGCAGGAGACGTGCGGGATCCAGCCCCGCAGCGGCGACCACGGCGGAGCGCAGGGGCAGGTATGCGTAGAGCATCAGCGCGGCGGCCACGATGGCGGCGCAGGTTGCGAGGGTCCGCACGGAGAGCGCACGACCACGCGCGAGCACGAGGATCGCGAGGCCGGGAACCAGCCACAGTGCCACGGGATGGTTCGCCAGACCCAGCCCAAGCCAGAGCGCGCACCAGCGCAGCAGCCGAGGGTCGCCCTCCAGGTGATACTCCAGCGCGCACCCTATCGCCAGCGCTCCTAACAACAACGCGAGATCGTGGACGTCGGCGCGAGTCGCGCGCGTCCAAACCACCTCGCCGAAGGCGAACCACCACGCGGCGAGCAGCGCTAGCGGCGGAAAGGCCCCCACGCGTACCGCGACGCGCCAGAGCATCCACGCCGCGCCGGCAGCCGCAAGCGCGCACATCGCGTTGATGCGCCATGCCACGCTCCCCAGCGGCACGGCGTGTGAAACGAGCCAGCCCGCCAGCGTAAAGAGCGGAAAGCCCGTGGGATGAGCGATGCCGAGGATATACGGCACCGTCTGCAGCTCCCCCGTGTCCCAGAACGCGGGATATCCCCCGGCCGAGGCAAGGTACAACGCCAACGGTACGAGAAACGCAAGGCCTCCCAACAGCCGAAGCACGAGCATGCAAGTACGTCAACGCTTTCAGCAGCCCTTTCAACCTCGCGTCATCGTCGCCGAGTCGTTCGTTCGCGACGGCATGGAGGTGCTCCGCGGAGGCGGTGTCGAGATCGTCGACGCCGTGGGGCGTCCGCGCGCCGCCCTGCTCGAACTCCTCGAGTCGGCCGACGCGCTGATCGTGCGCAGCGAGACGCGCGTTGACGAGGAGCTTCTGGCGGCGGGCCCGCGCTTGGCCGTGGTGGGGCGTGCCGGGGTAGGCGTCGACGCGATCGATCTCGCGGCCGCCACGCGTCGCGGCATCGTGGTCCTCAATACTCCAGGGGGAAACACGCTAGCCGCCACCGAGCAGACCTTTGCGCTGCTGCTCAACCTGATGCGTCACACCACCACGGCCCACCAACGCCTGCAGTGCGGCGAGTGGAGCCGCAGAGATCTCGTGGGCACCGAACTCGCGGGGAAGACGCTCGGCATCGTCGGCATCGGGCGCGTCGGCTCGAACGTCGCTTCGCGCGCCCGCGCCTTCGGCATGCGCGTGCTGGCCTACGATCCCTTCGTCAGCCAAGCACGCGCCGAAGCACTCGGCGCCAAGCTCGTCGACCTCGAGACGCTGTTGCGCAACGCCGACGTCGTGACGCTCCATGCGCCGCGCACGGCGCAGACGCAGGATATGATCGGCGTGCGCGAGTTGGCGCTGATGCGGCGCGGAACGCGCTTGATCAACTGCGCGCGCGGCGGCCTGGTGGTGGAGGAGGCGCTCCTGGACGCGCTGGACTGCGGCCATCTCGCGGGCGCCGCCATCGACGTGGTGCGTGAAGAGCCGCCTCCGGCCGGCGGAACGGCACGCCGCCTGCAGGCCCATCCCAAAGTCGTAGCCACGCCGCATTTGGGCGGCTCCACGCACGAGGCGCTGGCGCGCATCGCCACGGAACTGGCGAAAGACGTGCTGGCCGTGCTCGACGGGCGCCCGCCGATGGCTGCCGTCAACGCTCCGGTCGTCCCCGACGACGAGGCGCGTCCGTTCGTCGACCTCGCGTCGATCCTCGGCAGCCTCTACCCGCAGTTCGCCGAGCGCGCCACGCTGCCGTCGTTCTCACTGACGCTCGAGGGAGATCTCGCGCG
>SCQY01000155.1 GCA_004298665.1 bacterium
CCGCGATAACGCTCGGGATCGCCGACGTAGTGGCCGCGCCAGCGATAGGTGGAGAACTCGAGAAACGTCGGCCCGCCTCCGGCGCGCGCGCGCTCCACGGCGCGCCGCGCGGCCGCAACCACAGCGAAGGCGTCGAAGCCGTCTCCGATCTCGTAGGGTATGCCGTAGCCCTCCGCGCGCGTAGCGATGTGTTCGATCTTGGTCGTCTCGCTGGTATGCGTGGTGGAGGCGTAGCCGTTGGCCTCGAGCACGAAGATCGCGGGCAAGTTCCAGACGGCGGCGAGATTGAGGTTCTCGTGGAAGGGGCCGCGATTCGACGCACCGTCACCGAAGAAGCATGCCGCGACGCCGTCCTTGTTCAAGATCTTCTGCGAGAGCGCGGCGCCGGCCACGAGACCGAAGCCGCCGGCGACCACGCCGTTGGCGCCGAGCATGCCGCAAGAAAAGTCAGCGACGTGCATCGAGCCGCCCTTGCCGCGACACAGACCCGTCTCGCGCCCCATCAGCTCGGCTGTCATACGATCCATCGGTGCGCCTTTGGCTAGCGTATGACCATGACCGCGATGCGTGCTGGCAATGGAATCGGTGGGACGCAACGCGGCGCAGACGCCCGCGGCGACGGCCTCTTGCCCGATGGACAGGTGGACGAAGCCGGGGACGCGCCCGGCGAGGAAGAGCGCCTCGATGCCCTCTTCGAATGCGCGGATGCGCCGCATGGTGCGCAGAAGGGCGAGGCCCAGATCGACATCGACGGCCGAGGCCGCCGCGGGGTTAGGCGAGGGCGAGTGCCGCAACGTCACCTCCCAAGAGTCTCGTCGCTTGGCGTGCCGCCTCGCGGACAGCGCGGATACAATTTGCCTGCGCCGGCTCGAAGCGATAGGTAGGCATGGAGACGGAGAGCGAGGCTACAACTGCCCCGTGCGTATCGAAGATCGGGGCACCGACGCAGCAGACACCTTCGCAGAACTCCTCGAGATCGAGGCTGTAGCCCCGCGCGCGCGTGGTGTCGAGTTCCGCGTGGATCGCTTCGAGGTCCGTCTTCGTCGAAGGCGTCAAACTCGCAGGCTCGCCCGCGATGTATCGTGCCCGCACTTCCGGCCACGGCAGATGGGCCAGCACGGCTTTACCGAGAGCCCGAGCGTGGAGGTTCTCCATGTAACCGGGATGCAACTTCTCGACCCGCACGCGCTGCGTGCTCTCGACGATCTCGGCGATGGTGATCTCGCGATCCTCGTGCACCGCCAAGTACGCGCTCTCCGAAGTTGCACGGGCGAGCTCAACGACCACGGGGCGCAGGGTAGGCAGAAGCGCGAAACGTGCGGAGTAGCCTTGGGCCAGCCGGCCGACGCTGGGTCCAAGCCGAAAGGCGGTCGTCGCCGCGTCGCGCACGGCGTAATGCTCCGACTCCAAGGTGTTGAGGACGTGGTAGCAGGTCGAGATGTTCCAACGCAAAGCGCCCGAGAGCTCTTTCGGAGTCGCTCCATGGGGCTGGGTCGCGAGGTAGTCGAGAGCACGTAATCCACGGACAATCGTGCCGAGCAGATCCTTCTTCGGCTTTTTCGCCATCGACGCTGCTAGCCTCGTATTCTCTATCTGAAATACATTTCACACACCCTTTCGTGGCAGAGTATCACGCACCCATAGCGCTGTCAATGAAACAGCAACACCCGTGGCGAATCTTCGCGTATGCCGAAGTCGGCACGCGTCTACACGCGCACCGGCAACGCCGGAACGACGGGACTCGCCGGCGGCGCGCGCGTTCCGAAAGACGCGCGGCGCAGCGAGTGCTATGGAACTACTCGATGCGCAAGACGTTGATGGCGAAGGCGTAGCGCGCCAGCGCTACCACCGTGTCGGCGTCCTCGATCCCGCCTTCGAGCGCATCGTTGAGCGCTTCGTCGAGCGTCATGCGCACGACTTCGATCACTTCGCCCCCATCGGGCTCCGGCTCGATCTCCTTGAGCCCCGTGGCGGCGTAGAGCGTCGCGCGCTCGTTGGTGATGCTGGGCAGCGCCACGCGCTCGCCTAGCGGCAGCAGACGCTTGGCATCGATGCCCGCTTCCTCGCGCAGCTCGCGCCGCGCCGCCGCCTCCGCCGTCTCTCCTTCGTGGCGCCCGCCCTTGACGATCTCGAGCACGTCGCGCCCAATTCCGTAGCGCGGCTGACGTACCAGCAGTACGTCGCGGCCGTCGACGGCCAGCACGCCCACTGCCGGCGGAAGGTCGACGAAGAGATGCTCTCCGGGCGTGCCGTCGGGGCGGATCACCGCATGACGCTCGAGAGCGCCCCAAGGATTGCGATAGAGCCGCTCGCGCTCGACCGTCGTCCAGGGGCCGCGGCGATCCTGCTCAACCATCTCTCGGGGAGCCTCCTCGTTCTTGTGAGTTACGTTGCTAGCGATCGAGCCCTTGGGCTCCGGCCTCCACCACCCCGGGGACGGCGAAGTCGAGCCGGTAGTGCTGCGAGTCGAAGGAGACTCGCGCTCCCAGCTCGCGTTCCACGAAGCTCACGGGAATCATCATGCGCCCCTGCTCGATGAATGGGGCATGCGTCAAGCCGACGCGCTTGCCGTCGATCTTCGCGATGGGGAGGCCGGCGCGAAAGATCACGGTATCATTGCGGCTGACGGCGACCAAACGCTGCCTGCGGGCATCGAAGCTGGTCTGTGCGCCCAGCTCGCTCAGGAGTGCGCGCGCCGGCACGAATGTCTCATGCCACGCCGTTACCGGCGGCACGTCCAGCGGCACGCTCCGCCCGTCGACCGTAATCTCGACGGGGCGCGCGAAGACCATCACGAGCGAGAGTGCCGAGCTGGCGAGCAGCGTCACCCATATATAGCGTTTCGACGGCAGACGCAGCGTCATGCTCATGTCGAGCTCGGTGTCAACAGCGTGAGCTCGTTGCGGTAGGCAGGGTATTGCTCGTCGATGACACGCTCGATCTCCAAGCGCAGCGCCCCCAGCAGCTCCGCCTCAGGGAATGTGCCGATCAGCGCGCCCTTGCGGTAGATCGCCCCCTTCCCCTTGCCGCCCGCCACGCCGACGTCGGCCATCTTGCTCTCGCCGGGGCCGTTCACCACGCAGCCCATCACAGCTACCTTGACGGGTGCCGTGTATGCCTTGGCGATGGCCTCGACAGCGCGCGCCAGCTCGACGACCGCGATCTCAGCGCGTCCACACGAGGGGCAGGCCGTGATGTCCAA
>SCQY01000156.1 GCA_004298665.1 bacterium
GTCATCGGATAGTACGCCAAGATCACGATCGCGCCGAACTCGCTCAGCGCGCGCGCGCCGGACATCGTCATCCCGGCAGCGATGCTGCGCCAGCACAGCGGGAGCGTGACGCGCGCGAAGGTACGCCATGGTCCCGCGCCGAGCGTCCGCGATACCAGCTCCAACTCCGAACCCAGCGCAGCGAACGCCTGCCGTGACGTATCGACGGCATACGGCAGGCTCACGTAGAGCATGGCTACGATGACGCCCGCGGCCGTGCCCCAGAAGCGCAGGCCAGTCCACGCCACAACGGGAGCGCCGATGATACCCGTGCGCCCAAAGACCAACAGCAGCGCGATGCCGACCACGGTATGCGGAACCGCCAGCGGCACGTCGACGATCCCCTCGACCAGGCTTCTTCCGCGGAAGGTTCGGCGCGCCAGGAGATAACCCAAAGGAACTCCTGCGGCGCCGGCGAGCAATGCCGTCGCCAGTGCCGCTTCGATGCTCAGCGCGATCGAGGCACGAACGGATCCATCGTTTGCGGCGTGGACGAGCGCGCTCGGACTCTGCAGCGCGTAGAGCTGGACCAGCGGGAGAACGATGAAGAGCAGCGCAACGCCGCCGATGGCCGTGAAGACGACGGTGAGCGTGCGCGGAGCGGTCCCTATGCGCCGGGCCATGGCCTGGTCAGACTGCGCAGTGCCACGGGAACACGGTTGGCCGCCGATGCGTACGCCGGCGCGATCGGTTGAAGTCCGGAGCGCCTTACGATCTCCGCGCCCTGCGGCCCCAGGAGCAGCGAGAGGTACGAAGCTGCGCTCGCGGCATGCAGCGCGTTGGACGGCACCGTGGCGGCGTAGACGATCGGCGCCCCGGTCAGCACGCCGTTCTTCGTCGTCACGGAGGCCTGCCGGTAGAGCGAGGCGTAGCGGGCGTCACCGAGATCGACCTGCGGCGGCAAGTGCAGGTACCGGAAGTTCTGCTCCAGCGCTGTCGAGCGGTAGATCGCCAGATAGTCGATCTGTCCCGACTGCAACGCCGGAATCAACTCCGTCTCGGTATCGCGCATATTGGCCGGCGGCGCGTTGGCGAGAATGCGATCGCTCAAGCCGGGGCGCCCGTAGTGGAGCGAAGCCAGCTGGAGCATCAGGAGAAACTGGTACCCGGAGGGATCGGTATCGGGGTTCGAGCGTCCGATCGCCACGCCCGGCTGGGCCAGGAGATCGTACCAGTTCTCCGGCGTGATGCGGTCGGCGTACTTGCTGCGCTGCGTGTAGACGAGCGTGACGGCATTGCTCGCAAAGCCGACGTACCAGTCTGCGTACGCCTGCCGCCCCGTGCTTTCGAAGAGATACTTCGGGATCACCCGATAGTCGGCAACGGCGACGACGTCGGCATTTTCGTGCAGGTCGGAGACTTGCTTCACCATCTTGACGCTGCCGCCAAACTGCGGCTGGACGTTCGTCTGGGGATGCAAACGCTCGAACCGTTCGTCCAGGGCGCGCAAGGCCGCTGCCAACGTCCCCGCCGCGAAGACGGTGAGGGTCTCGCCCGTCTCCGCCAGCGCCGCCTCCGGCACGCGCAGCGCCTGGCAGGCGCCGATCCCCGCAGCCGTCAACGCAACGATCGCATTCCGTCTGGTCAGGTGCATGGCAACGAAGTTTAGCCCTGTTGTACGGCATCCCTCCGCACCGCCCTGAAGCAACGATCGACAGGGACTAAGCTGGAACCGCCAGGCCAGACCGGCAGACGGCATCTCCAGCCGGCAACCCCTCGAAGCACCGCAGCACCGCGAAGGCGATCTGCAAGGCCGCTTCGCGCTCGCGCGCACGCTCGGAGGCGCCGGCGGGTATCCCCCCGGGACAGGAATAGACGCCGTCCAGCCCCATCCACGAGCTCTGCGCATCCAGCCCCCAGATCAGCAGCGTACCCGTGAAGCTCGGGTAGTGCGAATCAGGCGCCGGCGCCCATGAGAGGCCTAGCATCTCGCCGCGGTCGCGCGCGCTGCCGTATGCAGCGTCGAGATGAAGCCGGATTTCGCTCGCGCATACGCCGTCGTTATCCGGCGCGCAGAGCGTCAGCATCGCGGCGCCGGTTTCGCCGCACAGCAGGCGGATACTGCGGCGGAGGCCTTCTTCTACGGTGCGGAGCGGTCCGGGGACGAGCACACATGCTTGAACGTGGTTCATGGCGGAGATACATTCCTTGGACGCCGGTACAACCGGCGTAATTCTCCATTGAGAGTAGCGCCTGGCATGGAAGCCCTTACGAAGAAGTTGCGCACGGTCCAGGGTTAACCCGCGGCGGTTCGTTTGCCGGGCGACGACAGCGGGCGGTCAAACTCCTTCCTCTGGTTGGCTATGCCCCTGCCCTCACGGGCCTTCATCCAGCGAGAGGATGTGCACGCCCCTCGCACGGTATCTTGTCCACTACGCGGGGCCTAGCCGCCCCCTCCACCGCCTACCCGAGAGAGAGCCTCACCCCTTGAGCCAGCAGATCGCCATCGTCGGCAGCGGACCCTCCGGACTCTACGTCGCGGAGGCGCTCGGCAAGCTTCTCCCGGACGCCGCCATCGACGTCATCGACCGCCTCCCCACGCCCTACGGGCTGGTGCGCGGCGGAATCGCACCCGATCACCAGAGCACCAAGAACGTAACAAGGCAGTTCGAGCGCACGCTCAGCCGTCCGGGTACGCGCTTCCTGGGCAATGTGGAGATCGGACGCGACCTTACCTACGACGAGCTCAAGGCGGCCTACGACGTCGTGGTGCTGAGCATCGGCGCCGCCGTCGATCGTCCGCTGGGCATTCCCGGCGACGCTCTGCCGGGCGTCTACGGCTCCGCCGCGTTCGTCGGCTGGTACAACGGCCACCCCACGCATGCCGATCTTGCGCCGCTGCTGGACGGGACGGCACTGGCGGTGATCGGCAACGGCAACGTGGCGCTCGACGTCGTGCGCGTGATCGCCAAGACGCAGGCGGAGCTCGCCGCCTCCGACATCTGCGTCCATGCCGGCGAAGCCATGGCGGCGGCGAACCTCACCGATCTCTACATCATCGGGCGGCGCGGGCCCGTCGAGGCGAGCTTCACGTCGAAGGAACTCGGCGAGCTCGGCGATCTCGAGCGCTGCGACGTCATTGTCGATCCGCAGCAGCTTCCCGCCGACGTCGGTTCCCACGTGCCGGAGAAAGAAGTCAAGGTCAAGCAGCGCAATCTCGAGATCCTGCGCGAATTCGCATCGCGCCCGCTCGGCGAGCGCGCGATGCGTCTCCACATTCTCTTCTGTGCCGCTCCGGTGGCGGTGCTCGGCGAGGAGCGCGTGCGCACGCTCGTGCTCGAACGCACGCGCCTGGAGCAGGGGCGCGCGGTCGCCACGGGGGAGCGATTCGAACTTCCCGTACAAACCGTGGTCTCGGCGATCGGCTATCGCACCGCACCCTTCCCCGGCGTTCCGTTCGACGAGGCACGGGGCATCCTGGCCAACGACGAAGGACTCATCGAACCTGGCGTCTACGCCTCGGGATGGTGCAAGCACGGGCCGCGCGGCGTGGTTGGAACCAACCGCACCGATGCGCAGGGGCTCGTACAGCGCATCGTCTCCGAGCTCGATCAGACGCCGGAGCATGCGCACAAGTTCGGCGGGGCGGAGATCGATCGTCTGCTGCGCGAGCGCGGCGCGGTCGTCGTCGACTTCGAGGCCTGGCGGGAGATCGATCGCGCGGAAGTCTCGCGCGCGCAAGGCGCCAAGCCGCGAGAGAAGTTCGTTCGCGTCCAGGAGATGCTCGAGGCCGCCTTCGCCCTCCCCGGCGACGAGCGGCACTAGAGGCACGGCGATGTTCAAGACCGTGCTCGTTCCGCTCGACGGCTCCGAGCAGTCGAAAGCGGCCTTGGAGATCGCCTGCACGATCGCCGGCGAACAGCACGGGCGCCTGGTGCTGGTCTGCGCGGTCGACGTCTCTTCGGCTACGACGGCGACGGCGAATCCCTACGCCATCGCTGACCCAGCCCCGTTGATCGCGAACTGGGAAGCAGAGGCCCAGCTGATCCTCGCTCAAGGCGAGCGCGTCGCGCGGGAGCACGGCGTCCCCGTGGAGACGCGCGTCGTGGAGGATGCGCCCGTGGCAGCCGTCCTGGACGCCGCCGCGGCGTTCCGCGCCGATCTCATCGTGATGGGAACGCATGGCCGCTCCGGCCTTGCGCGCGCCTTCCTGGGCAGTACGGCGGAAGGCGTGCTGCGCGCTTCCCGCGTGCCGGTGCTGGTCACGCGAGGTGCAGCGCGGGCCTCCTCGCCAATATAGCGGCCATGGCAAATACTCCACATACGTTGCGCGCGTTACTCGAAGGTAACGAACGTTTCATCAATGGTACCTCGCGAGCGCTCTCACAAGCGGTGCAGCACGTCGAACACGCCGCGGGGCAATCGCCGTTCGCGGTCGTCTTGGGTTGTGCCGATTCGCGCGTACCCGTCGAAATGGTCTTCGACCAGCAGCCGGGCAGCTTGTTCGTCATTCGACTCGCCGGCAATACGGCCAGCGCCGACGCTATCGCCTCCATCGAGTTCGCCGTGGCCGTCCTGAAGTCGTCGCTACTGCTGGTGCTCGGGCATTCGTCGTGCGGCGCTGCGACCGCGGCCGTCGAGTATGTCCGCAGCGGGGCGGCCCTGCCGGGAGCGATGCAACGCTTCGTGCAAGCCGTTGCGCCCGCTGCCGAAGGTGCTCGAACGCTCGGCGGCGATTGGATCGAGCAGACGGTTGCGGAGAACGTGCGCCTCACGCTCGCCAAGCTCTCCGCCGAATCACCCATCATCTCGCAAGCCGCTGCGCGGGAGGACCTCTCCCTGGCGGGGGCTATCTACGATCTCCATACGGGGCGTGTCAATTTGCTCTAGCGATCGGCGCGCGGTTCACAATTCGTTCACGCGCCTTTCCTAGGCGAGGTCTAGATTGAGGGCATGTTCGAGACCATGCTCGTCCCGCTCGACGGGGGGCCGCCCTCAGATGTCGCACTCGACGCCGTACGCCAGTTGGCGCAGACGTCGAGCCGCCACGTCGTGCTCTGCCACGTCGTCGACACCCTTGCCGACGCCGTGGTCAGCGCTCAAGGGTTCATCGACCCGGCCGGCGTCATCGAGAACGACGAGCGTGAAGGCCTGCAGCTGCTTTCGCTGGGGCGGGAGCGCCTCTCTGGGGCGGACGTCCGGGTCGACACCGTGCTCGCCGAGGGAAGACCCGTCGAGGCGATCCTGCGGGTTGCCGTCGAACGCGGCGCCGAGCTCATCGTGATGGGCAGCCACGGACGAGCCGGCATCGCGCGCGCTATCTTAGGGAGCGTGACCGAGGGTGTGCTGCGTAAGTCCCCGGTTCCGGTCCTGGTGGTGCGCGCCCCGGCGCACGCTAGCGGCCAGCGGGGACCTTCGTCCGGCGCCTCATCGGCCGCGCTGGGGGCGCCTCGGGGACCGCTGCCCGAGCCTCAGTAAAGCCGGTAAGCCGGCGTCGCTC
>SCQY01000157.1 GCA_004298665.1 bacterium
AGGACCATCGCATTGAGCACACCGTGGGGAATGCGTGTCAGCCCGCCGAGCGCATGGCAGGTGGCGTGGTGGAGCGCCATGCCGCAGGTGTTGAGCGCGAAGCCGGCTAGATGCGCCGCTTCGAAGAGGCGCCGATGGAGCGCTGCGTCGCGCAAGCGGCTGGCCTCCAGCAAGAGCGCGGGGAGGCGGCGGCCGGCGTATTCGGCAGCGGCCTTGCCCAGCCAGTGCTCGCGCCGCGCGTAGCGCGCCTCGATGGCGTGGGCCCAGGCGTTGAGCCCGCTCGCACCGAGCGTCGCCGCCGGCAGCGATGCCAGCAGATCCGGGTCGTAGCAGACGTCTGCATAGACGTGGCGCGTGGAGCCGACCGCCTTTGCGTGCGTTGGCTGCAGCACCCCATAGCCGCGCGACATCTCCGCGCCGCCCAACGTGCTCGGGATAGCCACGGTCTGCGCATCGAGCTCCGTGCGCACCGCCTTGCCGAGATCGATCGCGCTTGCGCTTCCCACGGCGACGATCGTGCGCGGCGCCTCCGCGCGTGCGAGTTGGATCGCTTCGTCGACCACACGCTGGGGATTGTGCGGCTCCGAGCGGTCGAAGTAGGTGACCGCCAGGCGTGACTCCAGGCCACCCCAGTCGACAGCTTCAATGCTGCGCCGCGAGCCCAGGACGAGGACTGGGCCGTCGATCTCCAACGTGCGCAGCGTTGCGGCAATCGCCCCGACGTGGACGCGTTGCGCCGGCGTTCTCATCTGTGAGCTCGACATGTCCGCCACTTTCGCGCGCCGGTCGTGCGCACCTCGAAAACGACTTCTTCTCGCACGCGTCGAACGAGCGGATCAGGAGGATGCGCGCAATGGCTGATGGCAGTCCCTCGCGGCCCGTCTATCTCGATCCGCTGACCCCCCTTCAGTTCCTCGATCGCGCGGCGTTCGTTTATCGCGAGAAAGCCGCCGTGCGCTACGGAAGCCTCACCTATACCTATCCGCAGCTCTACGCGCGCGTTCGCCGCCTGGCGGATGCCCTCGAGCGCGCCGGTATCCTGCCCGGCGACCGTGTGGCGGTCCTGCTGCCCAATATTCCGCCCATGCTCGAAGCCCACTTCGGTGTGCCGCTGGCGCGCGCCGTCCTCGTGGCGATCAACACCCGTCTACTCGCCGACGAGATCGCTTACATCCTCCGCCACTCCGGCAGTAAGGTGTTGATCTACGACGCCGAGTATGCGCCAACCGTCGAGCGACTGCGCGCCGAGCTCCCCGGACTGCGCTGCATCGTCTACGACGAAGCCGGCGGCCAGCATGACGATACGTCCTACGACGGGTTCCTCCGCGATGCCCAGGAGCATGCGATTCCGTTCGACGGCATCGACGAGAACGAGACGATCTCCATCAACTATACCAGTGGGACCACGGGACGCCCGAAGGGCGTGATGTATAGCTATCGCGGCGGTTTTCTCAATGCGCTGGGCGAGGCCCTCGAGACGGGGCTGAACGCGGAGAGCGTCTACCTTTGGACGCTGCCCATGTTCCACTGCAACGGCTGGTGCTTTCCGTGGGGCGTTACCGCGATGGGCGCGACGCACGTCATGCTGCGCAAGGTCGATCCGGCGGTCATCTGGCGGTTGATCGCCGACGAGGGAGTCACGCACTTCAACGGCGCGCCCACCGTCCTGACGGCACTGGTCAACGACTCCAACGCCGCGCGCGTCGCACGCCCGCTGACCGTGGCCACCGCCGGCGCTCCGCCCTCGCCGCGCATCATCCGGCAGATGGAGGAGCTGGGCGCCGAGATCGTTCATGTCTACGGCTTGACGGAATCCTACGGGCCCATCACCGTCTGCGCCTGGCAGCCCCACTGGGAGCGGCTGGGCGAAGGCGAGCGTGCCCTGCTCAAGAGCCGTCAAGGCGTGGGCTATACCAGTGCCGGCAACGTGATTCGCGTGGTCGAGCAGAACGACGAAGGCGTGCTGCGAGACGTCCCCTGCGACGGCGAGACGCTGGGCGAGATCGTCATGCGCGGCAACAACGTCATGAAGGGCTACTACAACGATCCCGAGGCCACCGCGCGCGCCTTTGCCGGCGGCTGGTTCCACTCCGGCGATCTCGCCGTCTGGCATCCCGACGGCTACGTTGAGATCCGCGACCGCGGCAAGGATATCATCATCTCCGGCGGCGAGAACATCTCCACGCAGCAGGTGGAGAAAGTGGTGGTCGAGCATCCCGCGGTGCTCGAAGTGGCCGTGATCGCCGTGCCCGACGAGCGCTGGGGCGAGGTTCCCAAGGCCTTCGTGACGCTCAAACCCGGCAGCGGGGTAAGCGCCGAGGAATTGCGAGCCTTCTGCCGCGAGCGACTGCCGGGCTTCAAAGTTCCCAAAGCCTTCGAGTTCTGCGACCTGCCCAAGACTTCCACGGGCAAGATTCAGAAGTTCGTCCTGCGCGAGCGCGAGTGGCAGGGTCGCGAGCGGCACGTCAACTGACGAAGCGATCGGGGGCGAAGAGATCGATCGCCTGACGGGTCACGCCGTCGGCGACGAGATCGGCGACGATCTCGCCCACGACCGCGCAGAACTTGAAGCCGTGGCCCGAGAAGCCGCCCGCCAACACGACGTGAGCGTTTTTTGGGTGGCGCCCGACGACGAAATGCTGGTCCGGCGTCATGGTATACATGCAGACGCGCGAGTGCAGATGCTTACCCGCGGCATCCGGCGCCCAGCCGGCGAGAGCGCGCTTGAGAGCCGCCACCTCTTCCGCGGCCACCGTGCGGTCGAGGTTTTCGGCGTCGGTGTATTCTTGGCTATGGTGGAACGCCGCCTTGATGCCTTGATCGGGGAGATCCGGAAAGCCGTAAAACATCGGTAGGCCTTCGCGCTGCAGGATATAGACGGGGAATCGATCGGGGGCGAAGTCCTCGCGGTGCGCGAGCGGCTCGAACCAATGGAGCACGTTGCGCTCGATGCGCAGGGGCAGACTGAGGTCGGCAGTTACTTTACCCAGCCATGCGCCTGCCGCGACCACCAGGTGCTCGCTTTGGATGCGCTCGCCGCCCTCCAGCTCCACCTCGACTCCGCGCCCCGTCTCCCACCACGACCGCACGTGGGTACCGAAACGCGCTTCCGCGCCGGCCTCCACGGCCCAACGCAGATGGGCCAGCACGCACGCTTCGGGAAAGAGCACGCCCGCGGGTTCCTCGTAGAGCGCCACCTCGTGCTGCAGCGGGCGCAGCACCGGGAACCGGCGGCGAATATCGGAGGCTTCGAGGAGGTGGTGGGGCAGGTTGTGCTCGCGCGCGCTGCGCAGTGATCCGCTCACCACCTCGGAGTCCGGCATTCCCGCCATCAAGCCCCCCGTACGCACCATCAGGCGCTCGCCTGAACGTCGCTCCAGATCACCCCAGAGCTCGTAGGCGCGCAGCAGCAAGCGCACGTACGAAGGATGCTCGAAGTAGGCCTGCCGGATGATCCGCGAACCGCCGTGTGAGGAGCCCAAAGCATGGGCGGGGCTGAACTGCTCCAGCCCCACCACACACTTGCCGCGAGATGCTAGATGCGCGAGCACGGCACTGCCCATGCCGCCGAGCCCAATGACGACGGCGTCGTAGGACCTCATGGGCGGGCGCTTCGCCGGATGCGCCGCAGGCTACCTGTCGCCGCGGTCTTG
>SCQY01000158.1 GCA_004298665.1 bacterium
ACTGTCAACGGCGGCGGTCGCCTCGCGCTTGGTCAGCCCCGTCTTTTCCGCCACAGTGGCGATCAGATCGGCCTTCGTCACGTTACTCCCTCCCCCAATAATCCGGGGTCTATCAACATAGCTTAGGTCGAGCAAGCCGAAACGCGGACGTGCGTAGATCGTCCGGCTCGCCGTTCGCCGCCTTGCTACGCTTTGCTTTGCCAGCGCTCCTGCCGACAAGCGGCGGAAATCCTGTATTCATCACCGTTTGCGCGACAGGTAGGTGAATAACGCCTGCAACGCGACGGGATACGACTGGGCTCCGAATCCCGCGACGATACCGACGCAGGCCGGCGCCGTCACCGAGCGGCTGCGAAACTCCTCGCGACCGTGAATGTTGGACAGGTGGATTTCGACCGACGGAATGGGGATGCACCGAAGAGCGTCCGCGATTGCGTACGAGTAATGGGTATACGCTCCGGGGTTGATGAGGACACCGTGCGCGCCCTCCGCAGGGGCGCGGTGGAGGGCGGTAATAATCTCGCCTTCTCCCTGGTACTGCCGGCACGTGAGGTCGACCCCGAGAGTCGTGGCCTCCCGAGCGAGCATGGCATCGATCTCGGCAAGCGTCGTGTGCCCATAGACGTCGGGCTCACGCGTGCCCAGCGCGTTGAGATTGGGACCATGGAGAACGACGATACGCATCGGACCTCACAGATCGTTCGGTTGCTCGGAAAGCCCATTCGGGAAGGGATCACGCTCGTCCTCGGCGAGAGGAGAGGCACCTATGGACCACCTCGTAACGGCGACGGCGGCCGAAGGTACCGTGAGGATTCGCGCGGCGATCACGACGACACTCGTTGCAGAGGCTCGCAATCGGCACGATTGCTCGCCCACGGCGAGCGCGGCGCTGGGGCGCTTGATGACCGCAGCTGCACTCATGGGCCACGGCTTCAAGGGCGAGCGCAGGATCGCACTCCAGGTGGCCGGCAACGGTCCGTTGCGCAACGTCGTAGCCGAAGCCTTCGAGCATGACGGCGGCGTCGGCGTGCGCGGCTATGCGCTGCACCCCGATGTCGATCTCCCGCTGGCACATAACGGAAAGTTTGACGTCGGCGGAGCTGTGGGGCGGGGCGTACTGCAAGTCACACGCACGCTGGATAACGGAATGCCGTACACCGGCATCGTCGAGCTGACCAGCGGGGAGATCGGCGACGACATCGCGGGTTACTTTGCCAACTCCGAGCAGACGCCGAGCATCGTGGCCCTCGGTGTCCTCGCCTCGCCAAAAGGGATACTTGCGGCCGGAGGCATCATCGCCGAACTGATGCCGGGCGCAGGCGAGCGAACGATCGCGGAGCTCGAGCGTGCGGCAGCGGCGCTGCCTCCCGTGACCACGCTCGTGCGAGCCGGAGCCGACGCTCCCCGACTCGTGGGCGCAGTGGCCGGAGAGATGGACCCAAAGATGCTGCGCGAGCTTCCGGTTCGTTTCGCCTGCCGTTGCTCGCGCGAGAAAGTCGAGGTGGCCATCCGCAGTCTAGGGAGCACCGCTCTCGCTGAGATGATTCGCGAGAGGCGCCCCCAGACGGTCGTCTGCGACTACTGCCGGCAGGTCTACGAACTCACCCCGCGTGAAATCGCCGCACTGGCGAGTTCATGAGGTCTCGCGGCGTCGCTTTACGGCAGCACAGGAAGCACTCGGACGAAGCGCCGGCTGCCGACCGAGAGCACGACGGGCTCGCGTGCCTCCCAGGGCGCCGACGCTTCCGCGATCTGCTCGCCGTTGAGGCGGACGCCGCCGCCTGCCACCAGACGCTCGGCCTCACGCTTGCTCTGTGCCAAGCCCGCGGAGACGAGAACGTCGATCAGCCGGCGCGGTACCGCGGCTAGACGAAACTCCGGCATCTCCGCGGGGGCCTCGCGACGCTGCACGGTACGCTCGAAGTATTCCCGTGCAGTGCGCGCCTCTGCCCGCCCGTGATAGAGCGCGACGATGTCCTCCGCCAACTCTTTCTTTGCCGCCATCGGCTCCGCGGTTCCGGCAGCCAAACGCGCGCCAAGTTCGCGGCAAGCAGCCTGCGAGCGGAAGGCTGCCAGGCGCGCGTAGCGCGGGATCATGGCATCGGGGAGCGACATCAGCTTGCCGAACTGCTGCTCGGCTGGTTCGACCAGAGAGACGTAGTTCCCGAGTGACTTGCCCATGCGCCGTTCCCCGTCGAGGCCTTCCAGGATCGGCGATGTCATGCAGATCTGGGGCGGTTGGCCGGCATGCTCCTGAAATGCCCGTGCCAACATGAAGTTGAAGAGCTGTTCGGTTCCGCCCAGCTCGACGTCGGCCGCCATCGCGACGCTGTCGTACGCCTGCGCCACGGGATACAGCAGCTCGTGCAGCGAGATCGGCAGTCCCGCGGCGTAGCGCTTCGCGAAGTCATTGCGCTCCAGCATGCGCGCGACGGTGACCTGCGACGTCAGCCGCAGCAGCTCGTCGAATCCCAACGGGCGCAGCCAGCTCGAATTGTACATGATCTCCAACCGCTCGATGTCGAGTACGCGCCCGGCCTGCTCGCGATACGTGAGCATGTTGGCTTCGATCTGCTCGCGAGAGATCGGCTTGCGCTGCTCGTTGCGCCCCGTGGGATCGCCGATGAGCGCCGTGAAGTCGCCGATCAGCAAGATCACGCGATGGCCGAAGTCCTGAAACTCGCGCATCTTGTGAAGCACGACAGCGTGGCCGAGGTGGAGTTCCGAGCCGGAAGGATCGACGCCAAACTTGACGGTGAGATGGCCCTTGCGCGCGATGCGCTCTTCGAGTTCCTCAAGGGAAACGACATCGGCGCAACCGTCGGCTAGCGACGCCGCCTGCGCGGCCGGCGTCTTCGTAATATCGGCAGCCATGGGAGTGAGCGCTGTTCCATGACCGAGCGCTAGCCCCCTGCAGCGCTCTCCGGCGGCGGCTCAGCTCAGTTCGATGACCGTGACGCCCGTGCCGCCTTCTTCGGGGTTGCCGTAGCGGAACGAATGCACCTGCGGATGGTCCCGCAAGTATGCCTGGAGGCCGCGCCCCAACATCCCCGTTCCCTTGCCGTGGATCAGCCGCAGCACTCTACCGCCCGCCAGCGTGCCCTCGTCGATCCACTTCTCCACCAGCGGCTCGGCGTCGGCGACGCGCATCCCGCGAACGTCGAGCTCCATGCGCGCCTGCGCCGCAATCGATGCCGTGGCTTCGGATCCCCGGCTCTGCGCGCGCCTTGCAGACTCGGCACGCGGAGCACGTTGCTCCAGACGAACCCCTTCTCTGGAGACCACCGTCTTCATCGTACCGATCTGCACCAGCAGTCTCTCGCCGTAATCCTCGACGACGGTACCGCTCTGATCGAACGCGGGCAGATAGACCCGGTCCCCGGGACCGGCGGACCCAGCACCTTCGGCGACGTGCTCCTCGCCGTCGATGCCGAGGTCGCGATGGATGTCCTCGAGCGTCTTAGCCAGCAGATTGCGCTGGCCGGCCGTACTGCGTGGGCGAGGCATTCCCCGCTCGGTCCGCCGCGCCAACTCCTCGTTGAACTCGTGAATCGCCCGCCCCAGACGTTCGCCGCCCTCCGTGCGCAGCCGGCGGCGCTCCTCCTCCAGACGTTCGCGCGCCTGAAGAAGCCGCTGTTCCTCACGCGCCGCACGCTCACGCTCCTCGCGCAGCCGATCGACCTCGTGCTGCAGGAGCGCACGCTCCTGGGCAAGCGAAGAGACGGCACGATCATACTCACGCTCACCTTCAGCCAGCAGCGCCTCGGCACGATCGACGAGCGCTCCCGCGATGCCCAGCGAGCGCGCCAGCGGAAATGCCAGCGACTGGCCCGGACTCCCTATGTCGAGATGGTACGTGGGCGCATGGGTCTGCGGATCGAAGCGTACGGAGGCGTTGCGCACGTGCGGAACGCCATGGGCCCAGATCTTCAGCTCCGTGGCGTGGGTCGTGACGATCGCGCGCGCCCCCCGCTCGAGCAGCACTTCGAGCATGGCGATCGCTAGTGCCGCGCCGGCATTGGGCTCCGTACCGCCGCCGATCTCATCCACGATCACCAAGCTGCGCGCGCCTGCATGCTCGAGAATCCCGCGCATCGCGACGATGTGCGCCGAGTACGTCGAGAGGTTCTCCGCGATCGACTGCTCGTCACCGATATCGGAGTAGAGCCCGTCGAAGGAGCCGATCACCGTCCCTTCTTGCGCGGGCAAATGGAGACCGCAATACGCCATGGCCAAGAAGAGGCCCACCATCTTCAACGTGACCGTCTTCCCACCCATGTTGGGGCCGGAGATCACGATGACGCGCTGCTCCTGGCCGAGGCGGATCGACTGCGGTACCGGCTCTCCGCGCAGCAGCGGATGACGGCCTTCCACGATGTCGATCCGCGCCTCATCGACGATCTGCGGCGCGGTCGCGCGGTAACGGTCCGCCAAACGCGCCGCCGCCGCCGCGAGATCCAACTGCGCCAGCACTTCGAGGTTGGCGAAGATGGCAACGCTCTGCTCGCCGACCCGTACGGAAAGTTCGTGGAGGATGCGCTCGACCTCGCGCTGCTCTTCGATGCGCAAGGCACGCAGGCGATTGTTCGACTCCAGGGTGACGAGAGGCTCGATGAAGACGGTAGCTCCGCTGGAACTGGTATCGTGCACTACGCCGGGAAACTCGCCTGCGAACTCCGCTTTGATCGGCACCACGTAGCGCCCCTCGCGCACGGTGACGATCGACTCGCCGATCATCTTGGCGTACCTTTGCTGGCGCAGCACCGAGGCGGTGCGCTCGCGCACTTCATCCTGCGCGCGGAGGATCGCTTTGCGCACCCGAGCGAGCGCCGGGGAGGCACGGTCGAGAACGTCGCCACGCTCGCTGATGGCCTCGCCGATCTCGCGCAGCAGCTCGGGAAGCGGGCGATGAGGGCGCACCATTGCGTGCAGCGTCGGAGCTTCCGCTTCGTGGACGGCGCGTACGGCCGCCGCCGCGGCCGCCAGCGCACCGTGAACGGCTCTCAGCTCCTCGCCTGCCAATGCGGCACGCAACGCAGCGCGCTCGACGATCGGCCCGCAGTCGGGAATCCCTCCGAAGCCGAACGTTGCCTCCACGAGCAGGGCCCGCATCTCCGTGGTCGCCGCCTGCGAGGCACGCACCAACTCGCCATCCGTGGCCGGCAACATGGCACGGGCGCGCGCAACGGCCGTGGCGCCGCCACATTCGCCGGCCAGCGCCTCGCGTACCGCGGGGAAATCTACCGCCGCCAGCGTCCGCTCGTCGGCGAGTCTCCCCCCGGCCATGGCTACGGCTGTTTCAGGCGCTCGCGTAAAAGGCTCTCCGCAAGCTGCGGGTTGGCCTTGCCCTTCGAGACCTTCATGACCTGGCCGACGAGCGCTTTGATGGCGTTCTCCTTGCCGGCCTGGAAATCGGCTACCGACTTGGCGTTGGCTGCCATGACCCGCTCGACGATCTCCGCTACCGCTGACGGATCGCTCAGCTGCGCCAAGCCCTCGCGAGCCACGATCTCCTTGGGAGAGCCGCCTTCGGCCATGACGCGCTCGAGCAGCTCTTTGGCCGTCTTCGACGTGATCGCTCCGCCCATCGCGAGCTCGGCGCACTCGCCCAGCGCCTGCACCGTCAGCGTGCTCTGACCGTCGAACGCCGCACCGCGCTCGTTGAAGATGCGCAAGACATCGCCCAAGAGCCAGTTCGCCGCCGCTTGAGCGAACGCTACGTCGCCAGGGCGCAGGTCCGCAGTCTGCAGCATGAAACGCGTTAGCGCCGGATCGCCCAGGAGCTGACGAATCTGCGCCGGGGCCAGTCCGCAGGCATGCTCGAGGCGCTCGTATGCGGCAATCGGAATGAGGCCCGTTTTGGCGCGCAGATCATCGACCCACGCGGGTTCCAGCGTCAGCGGCACGAGATCCGGATCGGGGAAGTAGCGGTAGTCGTGCGCCAGCTCCTTACTGCGCATCGAGTGCGTAATGCCGTTAGCCTCGTCCCAGCCTCGCGTTTCCTGCACCACGCGCCCGCCTCCGGCGAGCACGCTGCGCTGGCGCTCGATCTCCGACTGGATCGCACGCCCCACGGAACGGAACGAGTTCATGTTCTTGATCTCGGTCTTCGTCCCGAACTCGGTTGAGCCCACGGGGCGGATGGAGACGTTGGCATCGCAGCGCAGCGAGCCTTCCTCCATCTTTACGTCCGAGATTCCCAGGTAGAGGAACGTGAGGCGCAGGTACTCGAGGAACGCCACGGCATCTTCCGCGCTGCGCAGCTCCGGCTCGCCGACCACTTCCATCAGCGGAACGCCGGCGCGGTTGAAATCGACAAGCGAGTGGGTGCTGCCCGCGATTCTGCCATCGCCCGAGCCCATGTGCGTCGACTTGCCGGTATCCTCTTCCAAGTGGATGCGCGTCAGCCGGCACGAGCCCTCGCTGCCGTCTTCACGCCGGAAGCGTACGACGCCGCCGCCGACCAGCGGCATGTCGAACTGCGAGATCTGGTAATCCTTGGGCATGTCTGGATAGAAGTAGTTCTTCCGATCGAACTTCGAGAAGGTAGGGATCGCGGCATCCAACGCCAGCCCAGCACGCACCACATGCTCAACGGCTACACGATTGGGAACCGGGAGCGCGCCGGGGAGCGCCAGGCAGACGGGGCAGAGCTGCGTATTCGGCTCACCGCCGAACTCATTGCGGCAGCCGCAGAACATCTTCGAAATCGTCCTCAGCTCGACGTGGCACTCGATTCCGATCACCGCCTCGTACGTTTGCTCGACCATCACGCCGCTCATCGAACGCTCTCCACAACCGGCGGCTCGCGATCGAGCGTGTAGCGCGTGGCCTG
>SCQY01000159.1 GCA_004298665.1 bacterium
CAACTACAACATGGGTCTGCGGGAGCAGTTGGTCTTCCCGGAGATCAGTTACGACAAGGTCGATAAGGCCCGCGGCATGGACATCGTCATCGTGACGACGGCCAAGAACGATGAGGAAGCAGCCGAGTTCTTGTCGGTGATGGGGCTTCCGCTGCAGAAGGAGAAAGCGTAGTGGCTAAGACGTCGAGCATCGAGAGGGCGAAGCGGACGCCGAAGTTCATCGTCCGTGCGCACAACCGCTGCAGAGTCTGCGGGCGCCCGCGCGGCTTCCTGCGGAAGTACGCGATGTGCCGCATTTGCTTCCGCGAGAATGCGCACTTGGGCCACATCCCCGGTGTGACGAAGGCGAGCTGGTAAGAGATGGCTGGAACGATTACGGATCCGATCGCCGATCTGCTGACGCGCATTCGCAACGCGAACCAGGCGGGCCACATCGTGGTCGACATCCCTGCTTCGCGCACCAAGAAAGCGGTTGCGGAGATTCTCAAGGACGAGGGCTACGTCCGCGAAGTGGAAGTCATCGCCCAGACGCCGCAAGACACGCTGCGCGTGCACCTGAAGTACGGCCCGAACCGCGAGAAGGTGATCACGGGGCTGCGGCGCATCAGCCGCCCCGGCCTGCGCATCTACACGAACAAGGCGGAGATCCCGCGCGTGATGGGCGGCCTTGGCCTCGTCATCATGTCGACGAGTAAGGGCATCATGTCGGGCAAGCGTGCCAAGCGCGAAGGCTTCGGCGGCGAAGTCCTGGCGTATGTCTGGTAGAGGAAGCAAATACAATGTCTCGCATCGGTAAATTGCCGGTTCCCGTACCTGGGGGCGTAAGCGTCCAGATCGGTGACTCGGAAGTCAAGGTCAAAGGCCCTAAAGGCGAGCTCAGCCAGCGGATTCTTCCGCAGGTGCAGGTTGCCGTCGAGGGTGACCGGGTGCTGGTGACGCGCAAGAACGACGAGCGCGACGCGCGCGCTCTGCACGGCTTGACGCGTACCCTGGTCGCAAACATGATCGAAGGCGTCACGAAGGGTTTTCGTAAGTCGCTGGAGATCCAGGGCGTCGGCTATCGTGCCGCCAAGGCCGGCGAGGATCTCAACCTGACATTGGGCTTCTCGCACCCCGTGGTCTACAAGGCGCCCAAGGGCATCGCGTTCGCAACCGAAGGGCAGACTAAGATCCACGTGGACGGTATCGACAAGCAGCTCGTGGGCCAAGTGGCCGCGGAGCTGCGCGCCATCCGCCCCCCGGAGCCTTATAAGGGCAAAGGCGTGCGGTACGAAGGCGAATACGTGCGCAAGAAGCTCGGCAAGGCCGGCAAGACCGGTAAGAAGTAGCGGGGCCTGGTCCCTGGCCGCGGCGCGCCTCAGCGTCCATACGGCGAAACCTCGAGAGAGTAGACGACGATGATTTTGAAGGATTCGAAGAACGAGCGGCGCCTCAAGCGCCACCGGCGCCTTCGCAAGAAGGTGGAGGGCACGGTCGCGCGGCCGCGCTTGGCGGTCTTCCGCAGCCTGCACCATACCTACGCGCAGGTGATCGACGACAGCACGGGGCGCACGCTTGTCGCGGCCTCAACGCGCGAGAAGACGGTGGCCGATGGCCTGGCGTCGCTGACCAACGCCTCCGCCGCCGAGAAGATCGGCGCCACGGTCGGCGAGCGGGCGAAGGCGGCCGGCATCTCCGCCGTGGTCTTCGACGCGGGCGGATACAAGTACCACGGACGCGTGAAGACGCTGGCCGATGCGGCGCGCGGCGCCGGACTGGAGTTTTAGAGTACGATGGCTGGTCCTAGAGATCGAGACAACTCGGGCTTCGAGGAAAATGTGGTGCGGATCAACCGCGTCGCGAAAGTCGTCAAAGGCGGCAAACGCTTCAGCTTCAGCGCCTTGGTCGTGGTCGGCGATCGTAAGGGTCGCGTCGGCTTCGGCCTCGGCAAGGCCGGCGAAGTTCCCGAAGCGATTCGCAAGGGCGTCGAGCAGGCGAAGAAGGTGATGATCACCGTGCCGATGGTCGAGAAGACGATTCCGCACGAGATCAAGGTGGAGAAGGCATGCGGCCTCGTGCTGCTCAAGCCCGCCTCCCCCGGTACGGGCGTGATTGCCGGCGGCCCGATGCGCGCCGTCCTCGAGCTGGCCGGGATCCACGATATCTTGACCAAGTCGTTAGGCAGCTCGAATCCGCTGAACGTGGTGGCCGCCACGTACGAGGCGCTCAAGCAGTTGCGCACGGCGGAGCAGATCGCAACGCTGCGCGGCAAGACGGTCGAGGAGTTGTTCGCGTAAAGGCTTTCAGGCCGGTGCGAGTGCGCCGGAACCTTCTAAGTCAAAGGGCCCCCACGAACGGAGCATTGCGAAGTGAGTGGGAAATGGAGTGGGATATGTCTCAGAAAAAGAAGCAGCGCAATCACGCGCAGGAAGGCATGCTCGGCATGGCCGATCTGCGCCCGGCCGAAGGCTCGCGCCCCAAGCGCGTGCGCATCGGCCGTGGCCACGGCTCCGGCATGGTGAAGACCGGCGGCGAGGGCGGTAAGGGGCAAACGGTGCGCTCGGGCGGCGGCAAGGGTCCTTGGTTCGAGGGCGGTCAGACCCCCTGGTCGCGACGCCTCCCGCACCGCAAGGGCTACTCGCAGAAGTCGCGCTCGACCGTGATCTTCCGCACCGAGTACACGGCGCTCAACATCGAGACGCTCTCCGATTGGGACGTCACGATCGAGGTTACTCCCGAGAGCCTCAAAGCAGCCGGCAAGATCAAGAAGCTGCGCGACGGCGTGAAGATCCTCGCCGGCAACCGCAAGAGTGTGCAGCTCCCGGCCGGACTGAAGCTACGCGACGTGGTCTTCTCCAACCCCGCGCGCGAGGCGCTCACGGCCGCCGGCGCCACGATCGCCGAAGAGTAAGCGTACGCTGCATGTTCGATAACCTCCGCGCCGCCTTCATCGTTCCGGATATCCGCAAGCGGGTAGGATTCGTCTTCCTCTCCTTTGCGGTCTTCCTGTTCATGATTCACGTCCAGATTCCCAACGTAAATCTGAGCGCTTGGCAGCGTGCGATCCAGGGTGGGACGTTCTATAACTTCCTAGGCTTCCTGTCCGGCGGGGCGCTGCAGCGCCTCTCCGTCATCGCCATGGGCATCACGCCGTACATCAATGCATCGATCATCATGCAGCTGATGACGATCGTGCTGCCTCAGCTCGAGGAGCTGGCGAAGCACGGCGGCGAGGAAGGGCGCAAGCAGATCAACTACTACACCCGCTGGCTCACGATTGCGCTAGCGCTGGTGCAGGCCACGACGATGACGATCGCCATGCGCAACATGGGAGTCTTCTACGACCGCAGCCTAATGTTCTCGCTCTTCGTCATCGTCACCATGACGTCGGGCACGATGTTCCTGATGTGGCTGGGCGAGCAGATGAGCGACAAGGGCATCGGCAACGGCGTCTCGCTGATCATCTTCGAAGGGATCATTCTCCAGTACCCGACCTACCTCAGCAATACCATCAAGCTGGGAGCAGGGGGAGGCCTCAACGTACTCGGTCTGATCGTCTACCTGCTGGTCGCGCTCGTGACGATCGTTTCGATCATCTTCATGTATCAGGGCCAGCGCCGCGTGCCGGTTCAACAAGCCAAGCGCGTGGTGGGGCGTAAGATGTTCGCCGGGCGTTCGAGCTATATTCCGCTGCGGCTGAACAATGCCGGCGTTATCTCGATCATCTTTGCGATCTCGATCCTGCTGCTGCCTCAGCAGGCGCTCTCGTGGTTCCAGACGGGGACTCAAGGGCCTGGAGCCGGCATCGCGCTCTTCATGCAGACCTGGTTCGGGCCGAACTCAGTGCTCTACAATGTGGCGTACTTCGTGTTGGTCGTGATCTTCACGTACTTCTACGCCAACGTCGTGGTGCAGACCAAAGACATCGCGGACAATCTCAAGAAGAGCGGGAGCTTCATACCGGGCATCCGCCCCGGTCAGCCCACCAAGGATTTTCTCGACCGAATCATGCTGCGGCTCACGACGGTCTCAGCCGTCTACCTCGGTGTCTTGGCCGTCCTTCCTTCAGTGCTCGAGCAGGGCACGGGTGTGACGACGTTCTACCTTGGCGCGACATCCTTGCTGATCGTGGTGGGCGTTGCCCTCGACACGATGACGCAGATCGAGGCGCGTCTGGCGATGCGTGACTACCGCGGGTTCATCAAACGATGAGCGTTCGTTTAGTCTTCCTCGGTCCGCCGGGGGCCGGCAAGGGGACACAGGCCCAACTGCTGGCATCGCAGTACGGCGTGGAGCAGCTGGCTACCGGCGACATCCTGCGCCGCAACGTGCGCGAGGGTACGGAGCTGGGACGGGAGGCGAAGCGTTACATGGACGCCGGCGACCTCGTGCCCGACGCCGTGATCATCGGTATGGTTGAAAGCGAGCTGGCGGGCAGCACCGGCTTCATCGTCGATGGCTTTCCGCGTACGATCGCGCAGGCGCAAGCGTTCGATGCCCTGCTGGCGCGCCTGGAGGCGCCGCTGACTGCGGTTCTGCTCTTCGAAGTACCGCGCGAGCAGTTGATCGAGCGGCTGACCGGTCGCTGGATCTGCCCCAAGGACCAATCGTCCTATCATCTGACCTTCAATCCGCCGCGCAACGCGGGCAAATGCGATGTCTGCGGGACCGGGTTGGTTCAACGTTCGGACGATACACTCGAAACCGTGACGCGGCGGATGGCGGTCTACGACGAGCAGACGGCACCGTTGATCGCGTACTACCGCAAGCAGGGAAATCTCATCTCGATCCATGCGGAGCGCCCGGTCGTTGACGTGACCGCGGAGATTCTCACGGCGCTATCCGAACGCCAGGGAGCGGGCGCGTGATCACCCTGAAATCGGCACGCGAGATCGAGAAGATGCGCCGCAGCGGTGCGATTACCGCTGCCACGCTCTCGATGCTCATCGGGGCCGCCAAGCCTGGGATGACGACTCGTCAGCTCGACGCATTGGCGGAGGCCTCCATTCGCGAGCGAGGCGGGATCCCGACATTCATCGGCTACCATGGCTACCCGGCTACGATCTGTGCCTCCGTCAACGACGAAGTGGTGCACGGAATCCCCGGCGAGCGCGTGCTATGCGAAGGGGATCTGCTTTCGATCGACATCGGCACCACGCTCGAGGGTTACGTCAGCGATTCGGCAGTGACCGTCGGCATCGGTGAGATCTCCGATGAAGCGCGCCGCTTGATGGGCACCACTCAGGAGTGCCTGATGCTGGGCATCGCCCAGATGCAGGCGGGGAATCACCTCTCGGACATCGGTCATGCCGTTCAGCAGCATGCCGAGTCCCATGGCTACGGGGTCGTGAGGGATCTCGTCGGTCATGGCGTCGGGACCAAGATGCACGAGGAGCCGCAAGTCCCCAACTACGGCGAACCAGGCAAGGGCCTGGTTCTCAAGCCGGGGCTCGTTCTTGCGATCGAGCCGATGATCAACGTGGGGACCCACAAGGTTCGGACGCTGAAGGACGGCTGGACAGTCGTCACCGCCGATGGTAAACTATCGGCGCATTTTGAGCACACCATCGCGATCACGGACGACGGTCCAAAGATCCTGACTCTGCGCGAGGTGTACGAGCACGCGGATGCCGCCCTCTACCGTCCAAAGGGCGAGGCGGCGTAGAGGAGCGATACGATCAATGAAAGTTCGACCATCAGTCAAGAAGATTTGTGAGAAGTGCAAGATCATTCGCCGCGAAGGGCGCGTGCGCGTGATCTGCACCGTGAATCCTAAGCACAAGCAGGTCCAGGGGTAACTGAAAGCATGGCACGTATCGCCGGTGTCGATCTGCCCCGCGAGAAGCGGGTCGAGGTCGCCCTCACTTACATCTACGGCGTCGGTGCGCCCACCGCGAAGCGCATCCTCCAGACTACCGGAGTCAACCCGGAGACGCGCGTCAAGGCGCTGACGGAGGAGGAGAGCAACCGCCTCCGCGACTATATCGAGAAGAATCTCAAGGTCGAGGGAGATCTGCGCCGCGACGTAGCCTCGAGCATCAAGCGCCTGATGGACATCGGCTGCTACCGCGGTTTGCGCCATCGTCGCGGCCTGCCCGTCCGCGGCCAGCGCACCAAGACCAACGCCCGCACGCGCAAAGGGCCCAAGAAGACCGTCGGCGGCAAGAAGAAGGCCGCGACCAAGAAGTAGCGTCGCTATCCAGACGTGTCGTACCAGCTGCAGAGAAAACGCACGGACCCCGAGGGCGGCGAGCGTTGGGAAGTTCTAGAGGAGTTCCCCTCCCTGCAAGCCGCCAACGGCATGAAAGGTCATCTGATCGGCAAGGGGGACCAAGGTGAGCTGCGGATCGCTCCGACCCCGCTGCCCGCGGCCCTCTTCGCCGTGGCACCCGGGGGGCGCGAAGTACCGGAAGGCGGCGAGCCGGAGTTCTACATCTATACGCCGCTGGGCGATGCGGCCAGGGAGTTTCGCCGTTGGCTGGGACGCCCCACGGAAGGTGAGCTCCTTGCGCGCGCGTGGCTGAAGGGGGTACCCCTGGGGCGCCTGAAGCCTCCCGAGGCCAGCCAGGCTTGACGGGACTTGTGTGAGTCTGTAAACTAAGGTTTTGGCTCCCCTCATACGCGGTGTGGGGGCAGCCGGCCCCGGCGATCGCCGCGCTCGGGGTTTGCGTCGTGTACGCGTGGGAGATCGGGCCCCAGGGGGGCATCGGTCGAGGCGACGACACTCCGCCTGTCGTGATCGGCGGAGCAAGATAAACAGATCGAGGACGGTTTGGCAGCAAAGAAGCAGACCAAGACGCGCAAGAAGCGGGAGTTCAAGAACGTCGCTTCAGGCACCGCGCACATTCACAGCTCGTTCAATAACACCATCGTGACCATCACCGATGCGCAGGGCGGCGTCGTTGCCTGGGCCAGCGCCGGCAACATGGGCTTCAAAGGGTCGAAGAAATCGACACCCTTCGCCGCTCAGTTGGCCTCCGAAAGCGCTGCTCGCAAGGCGATGGAACATGGTATGCGCCAAATCGAGGTATTCGTGAAGGGCCCGGGCGCTGGCCGCGAGGCGGCGATCCGTTCGCTGCAGGCCTCCGGCCTTGAGATCACGATGATCAAGGACGTCACGCCCATCCCGCACAACGGGTGCCGGCCGCCGAAGCGTCGTCGAGTATAACGAGGGAAGGGCGAAACAGAAGAAATGGCACGCTACACGGGCCCCGTCTGCCGTCTCTGCCGGCGTGAGACCGCCGCCAGCAAAACGGGCGAGAAGATCAAGCTGTTCCTCAAAGGCGACCGCTGCCTCACGAAGAAGTGCGCGGTCGAACGGCGCGGCACGGCCCCAGGGCAGAAGACGCAGGGCAAGGGCCGTCAGAAGATCAGCGAGTACGGGCGTCAGCTTCGCGAGAAGCAGAAGATGCGCCGCTACTACGGCGTCCTCGAGCGTCAGTTCGAGAACTACTTCCGCGAGGCGTCGCGTAAGAAGGGCACCACGGGCACGCAGTTCCTGCAGCTGCTCGAACAGCGCCTGGACAACGTCGTCTACCGTGTCAACCTCGCTAGCTCCCGCGCGCAGGCCCGCCAACTGGTGACGCACCGTCACTTCACGGTCAACGGCCGCAGGGTCAATATTCCGTCGTATCTCGTACGCCCCGGCGACGTGGTCGCCGTGAGCGAGTCCAGCCTGAAGTCGCCGCTCTTCCAGTTGCTGCTGGATGCGGCGGCCAACCGGCACGCTCCGGCGTGGCTCTCCTACAACGAGCAGGAGAAGGCCGCCAAGGTGGAGCGCCTGCCCGGTCGCGAGGAGATCGACACGCCCGTCGACGAGCAGCTCATCGTCGAGTACTACAGCCGCTAACGCCTGCGTCGCGTAGGGGAACAAATAACATGTCGGTGCTGGAAATGCAGCAAGGCGCGACCATCGAGGTTCGCGAGCGTCGGGACAACTACGCCAAGTTCGTGGCGGAGCCGCTGGAACGCGGCTTCGGCATGACGCTCGGTAACGCGCTGCGCCGCGTGCTCCTTTCGACGATCCCCGGTGCCGCCGTCACGTATGTGAAGATCGACGGTGTGCTCCACGAGTTCTCGACGCTGCCGGGCGTCGTCGAGGATGTTACAAACTTGATCCTCAACCTCAAAGGTCTGCCGATCAAGATGACGGCGGACGAGCCGAAGGTTCTTCAGCTGCAAGTCACGGGCGGTCCGCGCGAGATCACGGCGGGAGACATCCAGCCCGACGCCGAGGTGGAGATCCTCGACCCGAGCTACCACCTGGCCACCCTGAACTCCAAGGACGGACGCCTGGCCATGGAGATCGGCGTCGAGAAGCATCGCGGCTACGTTACGGCCGATAAGCAGCAGAACGTCGAGCACCTGATCGGCATCATCCCGATGGACTCGATCTTCTCGCCGATCCGGAAAGTCAACTACGCCGTCGATGACACGCGCGTCGGCCAGGTCACCGACTACGACCGCCTCACGGT
>SCQY01000160.1 GCA_004298665.1 bacterium
CTTCCGGCGACTGCGGCGCGCACAGCCCCAGCGTATAGCCGGCGGCCAGCGCGCAGCGGTCGATGCCGGGATTCTCCAGATACTCGTTGACGCGGCCGGTGACGAACGCGGCGCTTTCGATGCCGATCACGCCGGCGAGACGGCCGGCGTGATGCGCCGCCAGGCGCAGCACGATCTGGCCGCCCATCGAGCAGCCCATGACGACGGGGCGTCCCAAGTCAAGACCCTCGATGACTGCGAGCACGATGCGCTCGTAGTGCGCGGCTTGCAAACGATACGGGTTCTCCCACCACGTGCCCAGCGGCTGCGAGCGCCCGTGGAAGGGGAGGTCGAAGGCCACGACGCGCCACGAGCGCGTGATCTCCGGGTCGTTGAGAAGGTAGCGGTACTGGCGGCTGTCGGCACCGGCGGTGTGCAGGCACAGCAGCACCGGACCGCTGCCGGCTTCTTCGAAGTAGATGCGCGCGCGCTCGCCGGCCACGTCGACCGAAGCATACCGTCCCACGACCTGCTCCAACTCAGCGGCTGCCAACGCACTGCTCCCGGCTGACTCGAAGGAGCTCCGTCATGCGGGCGACGGCGCGGGCGTGGCGGGCGGCCAGCAGCGTATTGCCCTCCCAGTGGAACTCGGGCACGCGCATACGCATCGCCCAGATGTCGGTGAAGAGCGGCGGCGGAAGAGCGCGCGTGAATCGTTCCCAGACGTCCTCCGGGGCACGCAG
Organism: bacterium; assembly: GCA_004298665.1. GTDB lineage: Bacteria > Vulcanimicrobiota > Vulcanimicrobiia > Vulcanimicrobiales > SCRA01 > SCRA01. The sequence goes on from SCQY01000160.1 coordinate 723, forward strand.
CGCGAAGTCCCAGGGCGTATCGAAGCGCGGCGTATCGAGCAGTGCCGCCACGCGTCCGTCGCGGATGCGCACGAGCCATTCCCGGGTGCCGGAGCCCAGCAAGATATCGGCGGAGAAGAAGCGCGCCGCGCAGGCGAACTCGCGGTCGTTGTTCACCACGCCGGGGAGCAGGCTCACCCACGCATCCATCACGCTCGAGCGTGCCTCTTCCGCTCCGCCGCTTCCAACGAGCGATCGCGTTTGGCGAGGATGAGCTTGGCAACGGCAGCGGCGCTGCGGACGTGGTCCAGACAGGCTTGCCAGGCGGCGTCTCCGTCGTGCGCGTCGATGGCGGCGACGATGCGCTCCATCTCTTCCAGCGTCTTGGGCGAGCGCCCGGGGTACGAGAGCGAAGTGGCGCGCAGCATGGTGATGCGGCCTTGGATCGCTTTGAGCTGCCCCATGAGGATATCGTTGCCGGAGCCTTCCAACAAGGTCGCGTAGAAGCGCGTCTTGGCGGCGAGACGATTCTGAGCGTCGGGCTGCTGGAAGATCTCTTTGATCTGCTCGAAGGCGGCGTGGAGCTCGCTGCGTTGCGCCGCGCTGGCCCGCTCCGCGAAGAGCCGCCCCGCCAGCGCCTCCAAGACGGCGCGCACTTCGAAGATGCTCTCGCCCTCTTCAAGTGTGACCGTTGCCACGATAGGACCGCGGTGAGGTACCGACGTGATCAGCCCCTCGCTCTCGAGCTGGCGCATCGCTTCGCGAACGGAGGTGCGGCTGACACCCAAGAGTTCGCACAGCTCGCGCTCGATCAACCGCTGACCGGGGACGAAACGGCACGAGGTAATCGCCGCGCGCAGATGCTCGAAGACCTGTTGACGGAGCGGCGCCGCGACCTTGTTGACGCGCAGCGAGAGATCTGTCACGAAACTCCTAACCGGCGGGAAACCCCGTTAGCTCGTAATGTATACTGTCAGACAAACAGTCTGCAAGACTCTCTGGCAAGATTTTCATCAGGCAGTATGCTAGTCAGGGCTCCAGGACTGGCCGCGGAGCCCACGGAAAGCGGCCGGGCGGGTGCTCATAGGGTTAGAACAGCGCGTTCTTGAGCTATGTCTACGGAGGCAAATCATGCACGACAGCTCAGTTAATCGACGCACATTTCTCCGAAATACGACGATGAGTGCCGTCGCGGCGGCAGTCGGCTTTCCCGCCATCGTCCGCTCGCGCGGATCGGCAGCCGAGACTCTGAAGATCGGTTTGTTGGAAGAGCTCACCGGTGTTCCCAGCGGGCTGGCCATCAGGAATTCACGCGGCGCCAAAATGGCGCTGGAGGCCTGGAATCAGCGCGGCGGCGTGATGGGCAGGCAGGTCGTGGCCGTGGAAGAGGACTGCCAGACCAACCCCGGCGTCACCGTCACCAAAGTTCGCAAGCTCGTCAACCAGGATCACGTCATC
>SCQY01000161.1 GCA_004298665.1 bacterium
GTCGTCGAGCTCGGACCGCGTGGGAAGCTCACCGAAGTGGAGCAGGTAGACGATCTCTTCGAAGTGCGCGTTCGGCGCGATATCGTGGATGTCGTATCCGTAGTAGGTCAAGCGGCCGATCTTGCCCTCAACGTTCGAGAGTTTGGTGGATGCGACGACAACGCCCTCGAGGCCAGGCGGGGCGATCAGAGCTTGAGACATTACGGGAACAACCTCCTTGAAGTGCGGGCGGAGACTTAGGCTCGACGGGCGCCCCCTCCTCCGAGGGAGTGCTTCGTTGCGGAATTGCGACTATTGTTGGTTCGCCGAGCCCGCCGCGCCAAGCCCTTCGCGACCCCGATCGAGGGCGGCTCGCACCAGGCGATCGACCAAGGTTTCGTAAGCGATGCCTACCGTGCGGGCGGCATCCGGCAGGATGGACGTGGGCGTCAGGCCGGGGAGCGTATTCACCTCCAGAATGTACGGTCGCCCCTCGCGGGAGAGCAGGATATCGGTGCGCGAGTAGTCGCGCAGATTCATCAGCCGATGCGTGGAGAGCGCAAGCATCTGCAGGCGTGCCGTCAGCTCTTCTCCAATCGGCGCGGGAATCACATGGCGTGAGCCGCCCGCCTTGTACTTGGCGTCGTACGAGTAGAAGCTGTCTTCGGAGACGATCTCCACCACCGGGAGCACGTCGTTGAAGAGCACCGGCACGCTGAACTCGCGTCCGGCGATGTACTCCTCCACCAGCACCCGCGCATAGCGTTCCGAGTAGGCGATCATCGCTTCTTTCCACTGATCGTGGGTACGCACGATCGTGACGCCGACGCTCGAGCCTTCATCGACGGGCTTCACCACCAACGGAAGATTGAGTCCGGGGAGCAGCGGCAGCGTACCGCCCCGCAGATCGAAGACGTCCCAAGCGGGCGTGGGCAGACCCTCGGCCGCCAAGAGCTTCTTGGTGATGTGCTTGTCCATCGACATGGCGCAGCCCTGAATGCCGCTGCCCGTGTAGGGCAGGCCCATCCATTCCAGGATCGCCTGCGCCTGACCGTCCTCACCGCCCGCGCCGTGGAGCGCGTTGAAGACGACATCGGGAGCGAAGGCGCGCAGCGCCTCCACGACGCGGTGGTCGAAATCGAACGATTCAGCCTGATAGCCCAGCGACTGGAGCGCGTGAAGAACCCCCGTGCCGGTGGCGATGGAGACCTCTCGCTCGGACGAGGGTCCACCCATCAGGACGGCGACGCGCTTCATCTCAGCTCTCTCCATCTCTCTAATCGAAGACGCCCACGATGTGCTGCTCGAGCATCAAATCGACGCCGAACTGCTCGTGAACGCGGCGCCGAACGCGTGCCATCAGCGTCGCGATGTCGGCCGCACGCGCGCCGCCGAGGTTCACGATAAAGTTGGCATGTAGAGGACTCACTTCCGCGCCCCCGCAGCGCCATCCCTTGCACCCCGCCTCCTGGATCAGCCGTCCAGCCTTGTCTCCCGGGGGATTGCGAAAGACGGAGCCGGCGCTAGGCAGTTGGATGGGCTGGGTAGCGTTGCGCCGCTGGAGGCGCGCCTTGAGCTCGCTCCGCACGACCTCGGGATCCCCGCGCTCGAAGCGCAGGCGTACCTTCGCCACCACCGCGTCGCGCGCAAGGGTGGTGTGGCGATAATAGTACTGGACGCTGACGGCATGGGGCTCGGGGCGCTGCGGCGTCTGCACCAGCACCTCCTCGACGAACTCGCCGAACTCACGATCGGTGCCGCCGTTCATGCGCAGCGTCCCGCCAACGCTGCCGGGAATCCCCGCCAGTGAGGCGATGCCCATGCAGCCGCGCCGGGCAGCCTGCCCGCAGAACGCCGGCAGCGGCGCGCTGGCACCCACCTCGGCGCGGACGAACGAATCCGCG
>SCQY01000012.1 GCA_004298665.1 bacterium
GTCGATCACCGCTGCCGCGGCCGCCGCTGCTGCGCAGGCGGAGCCGACGGCCGACACGCGCGGAGCCGTGGACTACAAGCGCGACATGGTGCGTGTGCTGACCAGCCGCGCGCTGCATGCGGCGCGCGCAACGATCCAGGCATAAGGGGAAGCGTCGATGGGCCATCGCATCGAGATCACCGTCAACGGCACGCGCCAGACGTTGGACGTGGAGCCGCGTCTGCCGCTGGTCTTCGCTTTGCGTGAGATGTTGAACTTGACGGGGACGCACGTGGGGTGCGATACCACGAGCTGCGGCGCCTGCACCGTCTTGGTCGACGGTACGCCCGTGAAGAGCTGCACGATGTTCGCGGTGCAGGCGGACGGCTGCAGCGTGGAGACGGTGGAGGGCTTGGCCGCCGGCGGTGAGCTGCATCCGCTGCAGAAGGCGTTCTGGGAGAACCATGGTCTGCAGTGCGGCTTCTGCACGCCGGGCATGCTGATGACGGCGAAGGCGTTGCTGACGCGCAATCCCAAGCCCAGCGAGGCGGAGATCCGCCGCGGCATCTCCGGCAATCTCTGCCGCTGCACGGGCTACCAGAATATCGTGAAGGCGATCCAACAGGCCGCTGCCGAGCAGAGTACCGCGGCCGCCGGCGACTAAGACACCACGAGGAGCAGCACATGGGCATCGAAGCTCCAAGCGTACCCGTTCTCGGTCAGGCGCTCAAGCGCAAGGAGGATCCGCGCTTCATCCAAGGCCAAGGGCGCTACCTGGACGACATCAAGCTGACCGGCATGCTCTACATGGCGCTGGTGCGCAGCCCATACGCGCATGCCCGCATCGTCAAGATCGAGAAGCAACGCGCGCTGGCCGTTCCCGGCGTGCTGGCCGTCGTCACAGGTGAGGATCTCGCCGGCTTAGGGCTTCATTGGATGCCTACGCTCGCCGGCGACAAGCAGATGGTGCTGGCCACCGGCAAAGTGCTCTTCCAGTATCAGGAAGTTGCCGCCGTGGTGGCGGAGAGCCGCGCCGCCGCATACGACGGCGCCGCCGCGCTGGACGTGGAGTACGATGCGCTGCCGGTGCTGGTGGATGCGAAGCGCGCGCTCGACGCCGACGCGCCGCTGCTGCGCGACGATCGCGAGCAGAAGAACAACCACATCTGGCACTGGGAATCCGGCGACTCCATGGCAACCGCCGCAGCCATGGCCAAGGCCGAAGTGATCGTCAAGCAGGACGTGTACTTCCCGCGCTGCCACGCTTCGCCGCTGGAGACGTGCGGCTGCATCGCCGACATGAACAAGGCCACCGGGCGCCTCACGCTCTATGTCACGTCGCAGGCGCCGCATGTCTACCGCACCGTCCTTGCGCTAGTGGCCAAACTCCCCGAGCAGATGATTCGCGTCGTCTCACCGGACGTTGGCGGCGGCTTCGGCGTGAAGGTAGGCGTCTACCCGGGGTATGTGGTGGCGGTGGTGGCCTCGATCGTCACCGGCCATCCGGTGAAGTGGGTAGAGACGCGCACCGAGCACTTGGGGAGCACGGCGTTCGCGCGCGACTACCACATGAACGTGGAGCTCGGCGCCACCAAGGAAGGGCGCGTGCAGGCGCTGCGCGTGCACACGCTGGCCGACCACGGCGCCTTCGACTCGCAGGCCAATCCCTCGAAGTGGCCGGCTGGGCTCTTCAATATCTGTACGGGCTCCTACGACTTCGCCGCGGCGTTCGTGGACGTCGATGCCGTCTACACCAACAAACCGCCGGGCGGCGTCTCCTACCGCTGTTCGTTTCGCGTGACAGAGGCTTCGTATCTCATCGAGCGCGCGATGGACATGCTGGCCGCGGAGCTGAAGATGGACCCGGCCGATCTGCGGCGCAAGAACTTCATCCCACCCGAGCGTTTTCCGTACACGACGCCGCTGGGCTGGACGTACGACAGCGGAAACTATCCCGCCAACTTCGAGAAGGCCCTCACGCTGATCGGTTACGACGACCTACGCCGCGAGCAGACGGAGCGCCGCGCGCGCGGCGAGCTGATGGGGATCGGCATCTCGTCGTTCACGGAGATCGTGGGCGCGGGGCCCAGCGCGCAGTTCGATATCCTGGGCTTGAAGATGTTCGACAGCGCCGAGATTCGCATCCATCCGACGGGCAAGGCGCTGGCGCGCTTTGGCGTGCGCCACCAAGGTCAAGGACACGAGACGACCTTCGCGCAGATCGTCGGCAGCGAGCTTGGGCTCCCGGCCGCCGACGTGCTGGTGGAGGAAGGCGACACCGACACGGCGCCCTATGGCCTGGGCACCTACGGCAGCCGCAGCACGCCGGTGGCGGGCGGTGCCGCAGCGCTCTGCGCGCGGCGCATCCGCGAGAAGGCGAAGAAGATCGCCGCGCATCTGCTGGAGTGCGGCGAGCACGACGTGGAGTGGGCCGACGGCAAGTTCCGCGTGGCCGGCGCGCCGGAGCGCGTGGTGACGATGCAGGACTGCGCCTTCGCCGCGTACACCAACCCGCCGCCGGGCCTGGAGCCGGGGCTCGAGGCTACCTACTACTACGACCCGCCCAACTTCACGTTTCCCTTTGGGACGTACGTGGCCGTGGTCGACATCGATCCCGGCACCGGCGAAGTGAAAGTGCGGCGCTTCCTAGCCGTGGACGACTGCGGCGTGGTCATCAACCCGATGATCGTCGACGGGCAGATCCACGGTGGACTCACGGAAGGCTT
>SCQY01000013.1 GCA_004298665.1 bacterium
GGCAAGAATTTCTCCGGAGCGGGCCTGGACCCCAACGTCATCGGCATGTGGCGGCGCAACGGCGGCGTTCCCGATCGATCGATCGCGCGCATCGTCGCCCTCGATCTCAGCGACGAGTCGCATGGCAACGCCATTGGCGTCGGCATGGCAGACATCATCACGCGGCGCCTGCGCTCCAAGATCGACGAGCAGGCGACGTATATGAACGCAGCCACCAGCGGCTTTCTCGCCGGCGCCAAGATCCCGCTGACCCTGTCCAGCGCGCGCGAGGCGATCGAGCTAGCCTGCAAGCCGTTCGATCCGCGCTTGGCGCGCATCGTGCGTATCGCCGATACGGCGCATCTGGAGTATCTGCAGGTAAGTCCTGCCCTGCTGCTCGACGTGGCGGCGGACGCGCGTCTGGGGATCGTGGCGCCGCGCTGCCCGCTTGAGTACGACGACCACGGCGAGCTCGCGCCATTGCGCCCGGCCGAAGACGAGGCTTGACAGTCCGCACGTTGATCGATATACTCTTTCGGTCGTGGCCTCGGACCACGACTGCGGCTCCCTGTGCCGTATGCTTGATCTCCGCGCAAACGCCGCGGAGACGAACGTAGCCTCAAACGCTAGGGTCCGTGGACACGGATGCAGCGAGCGAGAAGCGCGAAAGGACGAACGACACGTGAAGAACATCATCGGCCGCAAGGTCGGGATGACGAGCGTCTTTCTGGATGACGGGCGATTCGTGCCCGTGACCGTCGTAGAGGCCGGCCCCTGCTTGGTGACCCAGCGGAAGACCGCCGATACCGATGGTTACGAAGCGGTCCAGCTCGCCTTCGGCGACGCCAACGCCAAGCGCGTGAGCAAGCCGATGCTCGGCCACTTCAAGAAGACCGCTGCCGCCCCCAAGAAGTTCCTGCGCGAATTCCGCGATGGGATCGACGGCGTCGAGATCGGACAGACCGTGACCGTTGCCGACTTCACGATCGGCGACCGCGTCGACGTGCTTGGCATCTCCAAGGGCCACGGTTTCTCCGGCGGCATCAAGCGGCACAACTTCAGCGGCGGCGGAGCGAGCCATGGTTCGATGATCCACCGCCAGCCGGCCTCGAACGGCGATACCAACGCCGGCCGTACCGTCAAAGGAAGCCGTCGCCCCGGGCACTATGGCGTCGATCGCGTCACGCATCAGAATCTCGAAGTCGTCCGTGCCGATGCCGAGCGCAACTTGCTGCTGCTGCGCGGCCCGGTGCCCGGCGCGAAGAACGCGTTGGTCGTCATCCAGCAGTCGGTCAAGGTGAAGGGGTCCTAACGATCATGCCAGAGCTCATCGATGCAAGCGGAAAGAGTTTGCGAACGGAGCCGACGCCCGCCGTCTTCGCCGCGTCCGAGGAGGCGAAGAACGCGCTGATCTTCCGCGCCGTCCACCGCGAGCAGGCGAACCGCCGCGCCGGTACCGCTTCCACCAAGCGCCGGGACGAAGTCTCCGGCGGCGGCAAGAAGCCGTGGCGCCAGAAGGGCACCGGCCGTGCCCGCCAAGGTTCCACACGCTCCCCGCAGTGGCGCCACGGCGGCGTGGTCTTCGGACCGAAACCGCGGTCCTTCGCCGAGTCGCTCAACAAGAAGGAGCGCAAGGCGGCGCTGCGTGCGGCTTTGGCCGACCGCTTCGCCCACCAGGGCGTGAGCGTACTCGAGGCGTCGGGCTTCGATCTCGTGCGCACCAAGGAATTCGCCACGGCGTTCTTCGGTTCGCCCAAGGCCGCCAAGACAGGCCCCAAGACGCTGTTCGTCTACCATGCCGCCGAGGCCGACACCGTAGGGCAGAACATGCTGCGCGGGGGCGCCAATCTTCAGCGCGTCGGCATCCTTCCCGCCAATGACCTGGAGATCGAGGCGATCGTGGCGCACGAGCGCCTGGTCCTCACCTCCGCAGCGTATCAGTATCTCCAGGAGGTCTGCGCATAATGGATGCCCGCGACGTCGTTCTCGCTCCGTTGATCACCGAGAAGTCGATGGCCAACACGATGGGGCAGCAGTACACCTTCCGCGTCGCCTCCGCGGCGACCAAGACGCAGATCCGCCATGCAGTCGAGGATATCTTCAAGGTCAACGTCACCAAGGTCAACACGACCAACGTGAAGGGCAAGATGAAGTCGTTCTCCCGTCGCCGGGCACGCCCCACGTCGGGCAAGCAAAGTGACTGGAAGAAAGCCATCGTAACGCTCAAGGATGGCCAGAAGATCGAGCTCGGAGGGGTCAACTTCTTCGAGCAGTAGAGCCGCCGCGCGGCTCGCACGTATGGGGCGGCTCGCCGCTCCGCAAAGCCAGTGAGAGAGTAGAGAACAGTGCCCGTCAAATCATTCAAGCCAACGTCGGCCGGCAGGCGGTTCATGACCGTCGCCGACTTCTCGGAGCTGACCAAGAAGGCTCCCGAGGAGCGGCTGCTCGAGCCGAACAAGAAGCACGCCGGACGCAACAACAGCGGCCATATTACAGTGCGGCATCAGGGCGGCGGGCGCCGGCCCATGTACCGCATCATCGACTTCAAACGAACCAAGGACGGCGTGCCGGCGAAGGTCGCGGCGATCGAATACGATCCCAACCGCTCCGCGCGCATCGCCCTGCTGCACTACCTGGACGGAGAGAAGCGGTACATCGTCGCCCCGCTCGGGCTGAAGGTGGGAGACCGCGTCGAGTCCGGCGAGAAGGCCGACATCAAGACGGGCAACGCGCTGCCGCTGAAGTTCATCCCGCTCGGCACGGTCGTCCACAACGTCGAGCTGAGGCCGGGGCAGGGTGCCAAGCTCGTTCGCTCGGCGGGCGGCGCTGCACAGCTCATGGCCAAGGAAGGCGATTACGCTCAAGTGCGTATGCCATCCGGCGAGGTACGCTTGATTCACAGCAGCTGCCGCGCGACGATCGGCCAGATCGGCAACGTCGAGCACGAGAACATCGTGGTCGGCAAGGCCGGCCGCAAGCGCCATATGGGCAAGCGCCCCTCGGTGCGCGGCATTGCGATGAACCCGGTCGACCACCCGCACGGCGGTGGTGAGGCTCGTTCCACGTCGGGCCGTCCGCCGACGACGCCGTGGGGTCAGATGACCATGGGTAAGAAGACGCGCCGCAATAAGCGCACCGCCAAGATGATCGTGAGGAAGCGCAAGTAACCATGTCGCGCAGTTTAAAGAAAGGTCCGTTCGTAGCGGACCACCTCCTCCAGAAGATCGAGCGTATGAATGCGACGCGCGAGAAGCGCGTGGTGCGTACGTGGAGCCGAGCCTCCACAGTCGTCCCGCAGATGGTCGGGCATACGATCGGCGTTCACAACGGCAAGGCTCACATTCCGGTGTACGTCACGGAGAACATGGTCGGGCACAAGCTCGGTGAGTTCGCCCCGACGCGCAACTACCGTGGCCACGGCGACAAGAGCGCGGTGAAGTAGGATGGCAGTCAGCACGCAAGAGCGCAGTGAAGCGCATGCACATCTCAAGTTCGCCCGCATGGGCCCGCGCAAACTGCGCCGGGTAGCCGATGCGGTACGCGGTAAGACCGTCAAGGACGCTCTGGCCCTGTTGAAGTTCACCCCAGTCTACGCTGCCGAGGTGATCGAGAAGCTGCTGCGCAGCGCGGTCGCCAATGCCGAGAACAACCACGATATGTCCACCGAGGATCTGTACGTCAAGCGCATCATGGTCGACGGCGGTCCCGGCGGAAAGTCCACGAAGCGCCTGGACCCGCGCGCTCAGGGACGCGCGGCATTCAAGCGCAAGCGGATGTCGCACGTGACGATCACGGTGGCCAACAAGAGCGGGGAGAAGAAATAAAGTGGGACAGAAGATACATCCGCTCGGCCTGCGCCTCGGCATCACGCGCACGTGGGACAGCCGCTGGTTCGAGAAGAAGCACTATCAAGACTGGCTGCACGAGGACCTCAAGGTCCGTAAGTACTTCACGCGTCTCACGCGCGTGGCCGGTATCAGCCGCGTCGAGATCGAGCGGCGTGCCAACCAGGCTCGCGTCATCATCAACACCGCCAAGCCGGGTATCATCATCGGCAAACGCGGAGCGGGCATCGAGGATATCCGTAAGAATCTCGAGAGGCTGACCAAGAAGTCGATCCAGGTCAACGTTGTCGAGATCAAGCATCCCGAGCTCGACGCGCGTTTGGTGGGCCAGAACATCGTCGACCAGCTCGAGAAGCGCATCGCCTTCCGCCGTGCCATGAAGCAGGCCATCATGCGCACCATGAAGGCCGGCGCCCGCGGTGTCAAAGTACAGGTCTCCGGGCGATTGGGCGGCAACGAGATCGCGCGTACCGAGCACAATCACGACGGTAAGGTACCGCTGCACACGTTGCGCGCCAATATCGACTACGCCAATGTCGAGGCGTTCACCACCTTCGGCCGCATCGGCGTGAAGGTGTGGGTCTACACGGGCGAACAGCTTCCCGAGGCCGTCCAGCGCGAGGCTGGGGAACGCGGCGAGCGCGTGCAGTTCCGCGATCGCCGGGGCGACCGTGGACGTCGCGGCGGACGCACGGCGCGCAGCGGCGCTCCGCGCGTCGAGAGTGCCGCCGTCGAGCCGTCGCTGGATCAGGCGGAGTTCGCTGAAGCGGTCGTCTTGGATCCGCCGAGCGCTCCTGCCCCCGCGGCCGCGCCGTCGGCCGGCGAGCAGAGCGAGTAATGAGCCAGACTTCTGAAGTGAGTGGAAAGACATGCTGACACCGAAAAGAGTCAAGTGGCGTAAGCAGCAGCGCGGGCGCCTCCGGGGCCGCGCGCTGGTGGGCAATACGCTCACCTTTGGCGAGTTCGGATTGCAGGCGATGGAGCCCGTGTGGCTGACTGCGCGGCAAATCGAAGCTGCCCGTGTCGCGATGACGCGCTACATCAAGCGCGGCGGCAAGGTGTGGATCAAGGTCTTTCCGGACAAGCCGGTCACGAAGAAGCCCGCCGAGACCCGTCAGGGCTCCGGCAAGGGCTCACCCGAGTTCTGGGTCGCCGTGGTGCGCCCCGGCCGCGTGCTCTTCGAGCTCTCGGGCGTGTCGGTCGAAGTTGCCAAGGAAGCGCTGCGCTTGGCGGCGTTCAAGCTTCCGATTCGTACCAAGTTCGTCCAGCGCGAAGAGATGGGGGCGACGGCAGTTGAAGCGTAAAGACGTAACGGCACTGCGCGAGCTGACGGTTGACGAGTTACAGAAGAAGGCCCGCGAGGTCAAGGAAGAGTTGTTCAACCTGCGCTTTCAGCTGCGCACCGGGCATCTCTCCAACTTCAGCACGGTGCGTGCGATCCGCCATGATTACGCGCGGATACTGACGGTGATTGCCGAGAAGCGGATGGCGGAGGACAAGCATGGTGCAGCCTAACGAGCAGGCGGTCGCGGAGCGCGGCCGGCGCAAGATCAAGATCGGCCGCGTCGCATCCAACAAGATGGAGAAGACGATCGTCGTCGTAACCGAGACGCGCGTTCCTCACCCCGTCTACAAGAAGATCGTTCGCAAGTCCGAGCGCTTCAAGGCGCACGACGAGAAGAACGAGTGCAGCATCGGCGATCTCGTGAAGATCATGGAGTGCCGTCCGGTCTCGAAGGAGAAGCGCTGGCGCCTGGTCGAGATCGTGGAGCGAGTGAAGTGAGTCCGCGTAACTACGAGCCGGGCCGAGTGGCCCGGAACCTTTCGAACGTCAGGGACCCCCGCGAACGCAGTGCAGCGGAGCGGAACGGAGTGAGCAGGGGATGATACAACAGGAAACAAGGCTCAAGGTTGCCGACAACTCCGGCGCTCGCGAGATCCTCTGCATCCATATTTCCGGCGGCAGCCGCCACGCGTACGCGCACATCGGCGACATCATCGTTGGCACGGTCAAGAGCGCCATCCCTGGCGCCGCCGTGAAGAAGGGGCAGGTCGTCAAGGCGGTGGTCGTGCGTACCAGCGCGCCGGTGCGCCGTCCCGACGGCTCGACGATCAAGTTCGACGACAACGCCGCCGTACTCATCAAGGGCGAGAAAGACAACCTCGATCCGCGCGGGACCCGCATCTTCGGACCCGTGGCGCGCGAATTGCGTGACCGCGGCTTCATGAAGATCATCTCGCTGGCCCCGGAGGTGCTCTAGACATGGCAACGGCCAAGCGTAAGGCCGTCTCGGCCGCGGTGGCGAAGCCGCATGTCAAGCGCGGCGACACGGTGCAGGTGCTCTCCGGTAAAGACAAGGGCAAGCGCGGTACGGTCAAGACCGTTTTTCCCAAGGATGGTACGGCTACCGTTCAGGGACTCAACATCGTCAAGCGCCACACCAAGCCGCGTCCGGCCGGCGGCGCGATGTCGAGCACCGAGGCCGGCGGGATCATCGAAAAAGAGTCGCCGTTGCGCCTGAGCAAGTTGATGTACGTTTGCGCGAAGTGTCAGGCGCCCACGCGTACGAAATCGGAGCTGCGCGCCGGCGTGCGCGAGCGGGTCTGCCGCCGTTGCGGCGAGGTCGCTGAGCGGCCTGGGAAGGGCTAATCGGAGAAGCTGTCATGCCATCGCGTTTGAAAGAACGGTACCAGACCGAGGTTCGCAAGCACCTCATCGACCGCTTCGGGTACGCCAACGTCATGCAGGTGCCGCGGCTTGAGAAAGTCGTGCTCAACATGAGTGTAGGCGAAGCCGTCGGCAATCCCAAGGCGCTGGAAGCGGCGGTCAACGAGCTCACCGCCGTCAGCGGCCAGAAGCCGGTGATCACGAAGGCCAAGAAGTCCATCGCAGCCTTCAAGCTGCGCGAGGGAATGTCGATCGGCTGCAAGGTGACGCTGCGCGGTGAGCGCATGTATGCCTTCCTCGACAAGCTCTTCAACATCGTGCTGCCGCGCCTGCGCGACTTTCGCGGTCTCTCGCGCAAGTCGTTCGACGGCCGCGGCAACTACAACATGGGTCTGCGGGAGCAGTTGGTCTTCCCGGAGATCAGTTACGACAAGGTCGATAAGGCCCGCGGCATGGACATCGTCATCGTGACGACG
>SCQY01000162.1 GCA_004298665.1 bacterium
ATAAAACCATTGTCGGGTTACAAAGGAACCCCTGTTAGCCCGCTAGACAGGCTAACAAGAGTTCCCGGTACACGATTGCTATCGTCGGTACTACGTCGGAACTCGGTAGCAAGCAGTAGCGTCGTAACGCCCTAGAAGGCAGGGTGGTCCGCGTGCCATACAACTCCGTATAGCGGCCTCCACGTTCGGGGATAATTCCAACTCCCCAAACGTCCAGTCTCTCGGACTGGTTTACTTGCATCCCGAACCACGGTCGCGCTTATGCGCTCTTCTAGCGGCTATTCTTGGTAGCGGCTAGGCAACGTTCTCCGCACTTGCCACGAGTGGCAAAGGAGCCTCAGTTGCGTTCCATTTGTTTGAAATGAGTATCCGTACGGTCTGTTTTCGGAGCGCCGTATTTCACTACAGACGTTCCCTATCGGGCGTCTGCTCCGTCCTCGGTATCGGTCTTTTATATGGTAGACCCTGATTTGCTTTCACTTGAGCGAGGACCGCCCCAGCACCGTCTAGATTGTCGATAATAAACAAGGGACCCGATGTTGGAACGCACAGCATCGGGTCTAGTAGTACTTCTCGAAGATATTAGCGTGCTCGAAAAGACTCTTCATTCGAATAATCACTTGCGTTCCGTGTGGTCAGCTTTCTATTAATTATAGTACAAAGTATGACTACCGAACATTTTTTTAGATAATTTTGGTCTCAAAAGATGGTAATTCTTACCTAGCGACGATGCGTTGACTCGATTATAAGTCATTAGCATCGCTTAAACGATAGAGGCTGACGGGTATCATACGACTTGAAAGAGTTATGAATAAAGAATATATCGTGCGCATCTTGAAATTCGCTCTCGTGTCGGATATCGTAGTCAGTACTGCGCGAATCAACTCGCGCGAACTATCGCAATTATATATCGAGAATAGGATAATATAGAGAAACATCATGAGTGAATCTGGAAGTAATTACGAGTTAGTGACGGTGGGAGAGGCCCGGTCACAGCTGAGTATCAGCCGTACGCTTATCTACAGTCTTATGGAGCGCGGAGAATTGCCATATGTCAAGATTGGCAGAGCGAGGCGCATCGCGCAAGATGCTATTAGGCGCTTCATCCAAAAAAATACGAAAGGGCCGAGGTCGTGACAAAGCGGCGTGGATGGGGCGAGGGCTCAATCAAGCAACTTGGGGATGGGCGCTGGCAGGTGCGCGTGTCGGCGGGATACGACTCGGCTGGTAAGCGCATTAGATACGTCGCGTATGCACGAACGAAGGCGGACGCAAGAGAACAATGGCGGGAGCTTCAAGCGCGAAAAGGGACGCCTCAACCCCAACGCATATCTGTAGCGACCTTTCTGGCGGACTGGCTCGAAGGTACGCGGAAGGGAACACGCGCCGTCCGTGAGAGCACCTACATACTCCGCAAGGGGTGGCTTGAGAAATACGTTCTTCCGGCACTTGGACACTTACGTCTAGCACAGCTGAATCCGCGGATGCTAAGCGACTTCATGAATAATCTTCACGAGCGTGGCGTTGGCGTGTCCACGCAGCAACAGGTGTATGCTACTCTGCAGGCCGCGTTGAACCGCGGCGTTAAGGATGAAGTGCTGGCGAAAAATCCGCTGATGTGTGTGGATAGGCCGAGAGGACGCAGACGCAAGGAGACCCTGTTGACTGTTGAGCAGGTACGGGTCCTGCTATCGGAGGCCGTGAAAGACCCGTGGAAAGGGGCGCTGTATCTCTTGGCTGTAACGTCTGGAATGCGCTCTGGCGAACTGCTGTCGCTAGAGTGGGGTTGCGTCGACTTTGGGGATTCCACTGTACGAGTGAGGACCTCTCTGACGGATACCCTCCAGGGCGTTCGGGTCGGAGAGCCTAAGACGGAAAAAGGTAGGCGAATTATAAAACTTCCGCCCCAGACGATGGTGGCGCTCCAGCAGCTGAAGGCGGTTCAGAAGACGCGGAGATACACCGGCTCGCTGGTCTTTCCGGCTCCGAACGGCGGGATTTTGAATCGCCATAATCTCCGCAATCGCGTGCACGTACCATTTTTAAAATCGTTGGGACTTCCACACGTGACTGTGCACTCGCTAAGGCATTTTGCAGCCAGCTTATTGAACCTGATTGGAGTAGACCCGAAGACTGCCCAGGAGCGTCTTGGCCACGCCGACCCTCGCACCACAATGGCGCTATATACACACGCGCTGACACAGGACCCCGCGGTAGACGCGCTTCGGGGTTGGTTGGACCATGAAGGGGTTGGGCACCAAATGGGCACCTTGAGTGGCCAATATTCCAACCGCCAAGACAGCAAGAAACCCGCAAAGCCTAACGCTACGCGGGTTTCCGATATGGTGGAGATGAGGGGACTCGAACCCCTGACCCCTTACATGCGAAGCAAGTGCTCTACCAGCTGAGCTACATCCCCAGGGTCACCGACGCGAGATTTTATCACACACGGCGGCACGTCGTAAAGGCCAGCGGCGGCAGGAGGCTCCTATGACGAGGTCAATTCGGGCTCGATGCCCAGTCCGTCGGTGAACGCTCCGAGGGATGTCGCCAAGTCCACCGTGGCGACGACTTCGAAGATCTCGTCGTCGTCCAGGCCGGCGGCGCGCAGCCCGTCCTTGGAGGGCCGCAGATCGGCAGCGGCGGCGCGAGCGAAGGTGAGAATGGCGCCGTCGGCGGGCGAGAGCGCGGGATCGTCGAGACGATTCTCCATGACCGCCGCCAGCACGGGGCGGCTAACGTCCGCGCGCGAGATGAGCAGGCGAAGAAACGGTGCGAGCGTGCCGGTGCTGCCGCGAACAGCCGAGACCACCACACCCATCAACGCTTTGGTCGTGAGCGGAAGCCGCCCCGCGAACAGCGTGGCCTTGGTCTTCGCCCAGTTCGCGGCAAGAAGCTCGGGGCGGCATCCCATCGCCCGGAACGCTTCCGGAACCTCGCCGAAAGACTGCTCGAGATCCTCGTAGAGACGCTCGGGCGATCCGTGAACTTCGGTGGGCAGGGAAATGGGGTCACTCCTTCTGTGCGTCCGGGTGGCGGGTCAGGGAGATCGCACCCCCTTCCCCTGGTTTCGGCCAAGGGGGCGTTGTCTTTAATTACCCACCGGGGCCTCTTGCCGATCCTCCACCACGCAGCTTTTCACAATGCTCTCGGCCGCCGCCGCCGCCTGCGACTCGGCGTGGGCGATGATCCAACGCTGGCGGTCGAACTGCAGCACCATCTTCGCGGTGGCAGGTTTGGGGGCCAGCGCCTGGGCGGCATCGGTACTCCCAGGTTCGGGAACGGGATCGTCCAGCGTATGGATGATGACCGGCATGTTCGGATACGGCATCGCCTGCGCGATGTGATATTCGTCGGTATCCTCGAAAGTGTGTTTGTCGAGCAAGACGTGGACGGTGTTGCTGAGATCGTATGCCACGGCGCGCTGCCGGTCGATCGAACGCTGGAGCTGCGAGGCCGTCGCCTGCAAAGCCTCGCGCCGCGTAGGGTCCTTCGTGCCGCGCACCTGCGCCAGCAGATTGTTCACCGCCGTCTGTCCCTGTGGTATGGAGCGCATCATGCCGTCCACCTCGGCGATCAGCCGGTTGCGGTCGTCGTACACGCGCAACGCGCCGTCGTGCTTCACGTAGTCCGCATCGACGGCGTCGAGATCGCTCGAGGTTTGATCGAGGCGCGTGTCGTTGGCGATCAGCACATTGGCTGCGAGGTTGAAATGCTGAATGAAGCGCGAGCAGAAGCTGGTGACGTAAATACGCTCGATGACTTTGAGCGGCGGAGCGTTCGCGCTAGGCGAGGCTTCCGGTGCTGCAGCACCCGCCGGAGGGAGCCCTACGGGAGCGAGCGTGGGCGTGGGCGCGGGGTCGTTTGCGACGGCGCCCGCGTGAGCGGTCGAGACGGCGAGAGCCAGAGAGACAAGCGCTAGGCCGAACCGCATGGCCTACCTTCTTTCGCTATACGGGATTTCGCGCTCGTCGGCAGGGCACCCCTGCGGGCCCGGCCGGCCAATGTGCGGTCCGTCACGCGGTTCGATGGTGTGCGACAATCGGGCCCGGGGTATCGTTACAGGGACATGAACAAAATGCGTCTGGCCGCGGCGGCGACGCTGGCGGCCCTCTTGACCACCCTGGCGCCGCAGGCGCCCGCTCTGGCAGACGGCGCGGCAAGTACGCGCAACATCATCCTCGGCGGCGCGGCCGCCACGCTGCTGATCATCAACCACAACCGCAAGGTGCACGAGCGCTATGCGGAAGACGCCAAGAGGCAAGCGGCGACCGCGCAGCAGCGCGATGATGCCTGGGCAGCCTATAACTCCGAGAAGATGGCCTACGCGCACGAGGCGACCGTAGCCGCGGATCTCAAGAAAGAGGTCGCCTACCAGCACCAGGTGATCGAGGGGCAGCGCCGTCAGCTCGCGGCGGCCAAGATCCAGACCGGCGCGGACTTCGCTCGTCAGAGCGTGGCGCGCATCAATACGGGCGGCGGCAAGTCCCAGCAGGTCGCGGTCGTCTCCTACGGCTGGGGTTCGCTCTAGCGCTACGCGATCCAGTGATCGGGCTTGGGTGGGATCTCCGTGAATGCTTGCGGACGGTCCCACCAGTCGTGCGCGCGCCAGCGGAGCTGCTCCGGCGTAGGCTCCGGCGGCGCGCCTAAGCGCAGCGCTTCTGCGTAGGCGCCCAGATAGCGGTCGATCATGTGCTCTACCGTGAACGCGGTCTCAACGCGGCGGCGGCAAGCACGGCGGTCGATGCGCGGCAGATCGCGTACGCGCGCCACGGCCTCCTCCATCGAGTCGACGCAGAATCCAGTGACTCCGTCGACCACGATTTCAGGGACGCTGCCCATGCGCGCGCCGAGGACCGGCGTTCCGCACGCCATCGCCTCGACCAGCGTCAACCCGAAACGCTCGGGGCGCGTCGTCAGGTGCACCAGTGCCAATGCCTCGCGCAGCAGGCGATTGCGGCGCTCGCCTTCCACCGCTCCCAGGAAGACGATGCGCTCCCCGTCGATGTGAGGCTCGACCTTGCGTTCGAAATACTCGCGATCCTGCGGGATGGCGGCGATCAACAGACGCTTTCCGCTGCGTTGAGCCAGCTCGATCGCCAAATGCGTTCCCTTCTCGGGGTGGAGGCGCCCAAGGAAGAGCAGATACTCTCCCGGTTGATCGGAGAAGGTGAATGCCTCTGGATCGATGCCGTTGTACGTCGTGGCGAGATAGGCCAAGCCGGGGTCGCGGTCGGCATCGCTGATCGAGCAGAAGAAGCTGCGCGCGGCGCAGGCGTAGTAGGCTGCGAGAATTGTGGGCGAGGAGAAGCCGTGGATGGTGGTGACGAGCGGCGGCGTACGCGATCCCAGCGCATAGGTCATGGGGAGCCAGTCGAAGTTATTGTGAATGAGATCGAACTCGCCCGAACGCTCGAAGCATGCGGCGATGTGGAGCGGCCCGAGGACGTGTCCCGGGAGGGCGGGGTCCTCGTTGAGCCCGACGGGTGAGACGCTTTCCAGGTGCGCCGCGGTGCGCGAGTTCCCCGTTGCGAAGAGCGTGACGTCCAGGCCGCGGCGCACGAGCCCATCGGCGATGTTGCCGGCCACCTGCTCCCACGGTCCGTAGCCCTTTGGCGGCGTGGGCCAGGAGATCGGCGCGAGTACCGCTACCCGCAGGCCACGCAGGTCCGCCACGCTCAGGCTAGCCGCCTACGACGAGGGATCCGCCGCGCGCCACGAGCTCCACGTCGTTCAGCGCACGGATATCCGCCGATACGTCGCCGCGCACTCCCAGCAAGTCGGCAGTCTTGCCCACCTGCAGACGCCCCGTCTCGTCCAGGCGCAAGAAGTCGGCGCTGCGCCCCGTGCAGGCATGGATGACCTCCACCGGCGGCATGTTCAACTCGCGCACCATCAGCTCCAGCTCGTAGGCGTAGCGTTCGTGGTAGTTGAACGGCGTTCCGGCGTCGGAGCCGCCGACGATCGTCACGCCTGCGCGGTAGGCCTTGCGAATGTTGTCGAAGGCATCGATCATCAGTTTCGTGGCCTTCTCGACCACGAACGCCGGCATCCCTCCATCGGCCGCGTGATCGACGATGCACTGCAGCGCGGTGAGCGTGGGTACCAGACGCGTTCCGCGCTCCTTGAAGAGCGCGATGGCTTCATCGTCGAGCAGATGGCCGTGCTCGACGGAGTCGATGCCCGCGCGCAGCGCGTTCTTGATTCCCGCGGTGCCGATGGCATGCGAAGCGCAGTGCAGGCCGGCCTTGTGGGCCTCGTCGATGGCGGCGGCCAGCTCGGCCTCCTCCAGCTGGGCGTTGCCGGGCTGGACGCCCGGCGTCAGCACCCCGCCCGTCGCCATCAGCTTGATGCAATCGGCTCCTGCTTTGAGAAACTCGCGCACCGCTTTGCGGGCATCCCAGGGGCCGTCGGTCTCGCGCCCGATGGGCCAGCCGTGGCCGCCCGTCATGCAGATGACCATGCCCGCTGTAAGCACGCGCGGACCGGGAATCTCACCGCGCGCGATGGCATCGCGCAAAGCTAGGGAGATGAAGTTCTTCGACCCGAGGTCGCGCACGGTGGTCACGCCGCTGCGTAACGTCTTGGCGGCTTGGTAGGCGCCTGCCAGCGCTCCCGCTGCGTCCTTGCGGCTGGCGATGACCCAGGTATCGGACTCGCCGGCCATATCGAGATGGACGTGGGCGTTGATCAGACCTGGGAGCAGGGTGCCGACCGAAATGCTGCGTACCCCCTCTGGAGCCGGAAAGGCCGGCCCGACCCGTGCGATCCGCCCGTCCTCGACCAAGAGCGCGGCGTTACGCGACGCGGGTCCACCGGAGCCGTCGATCAAGATATCTGCCAGCACATGCAATCGCTCGCCCATCCGGCGCCCTTCGCGAAGATGAAGGGTGCGTCATGCAAGCTGCCTCGCTATTTGATAGGCTCTGGCCGATGATCGGTCGACTCTCGCTCGCCGGGCTGGGGGCGCTGGCTCTCGTGGGCATCCTGGCGGCATCCCCGCCGCCGGGCGCGCCGCCCGTCACGCGCATCATCGCCACCGGCCCCGATCCGGTGGTCGAGATCCGGGTCGGCGGCGGCGACGTGGAGGTGCTTCCAGGCACCGATGGCAGCATCGCGCTAACCTCCAACCAAGGAGCCGCCGTAAGCACCCAGCGGGGGGCGGCGGGCCAGACGTTCTACCTCACGACCGAACGCCAGGTCGATGGCCACCTCCAGCGCATCGCGCGGGTGGTCTCCCTTCCGCCGCTCGACGCCGACCAAACCTTGGTCCGCATCACCGTCAACTGGGGTGACGTCAAGCTGCGCATTCCGCCCCACACGGCGGCGCTGGTGCTCAACGACGCCAACGGCGGCGTGACGATCCGCGGCCTCCAGAAGACGCGCGTCGTCGTGCGCTCGTTCGGGAGTCTCGCCGTCGCCTCCAGCCGCCTGATGGGCGAGAGTTACCTCCAAGTGACGGGAGACTGCGAACTGCGCGACGTCAGCGGCGACTATCTCTCCGTGGGGCTCTTGGGAGGGCAGGGACGGGGGCGCAACGTTCGCGCGCGGACCTTGGAGGTCTCGGGGCAGGGAGCCTCGCTGGATTGGGAGTTGGCGGCGAACCGCGGCGACATGGAGAACTTCGCCGTCGAGATGGGGGAGCTGCTGCTGCGGGTGCCGGACTCGGTACATGCCAGCATCGTGGCGAATAGCACCGCAGGGTCGCTCGGGGGCATCCTCCAAGTGAGCGCTGCCCCCTTCGGGATGGAGTTCTCGGCATCGAGAACCTTCCGGGGCGGCGGCGCTAACGTGGCCATCACGGCGGAGGCAAGCTCCGTCAACGTCGTTCGCAGCAAGTCGTAATCCACGTCGCACGCAACGCTAGAACGGAGCCTGCATGGAAAAGGTGCTGGTCGTAGAGGACGATCTCGACATCGCGCGCGTCTTGCAGTTGGAGCTGCAGCGCGCGGGCTATGCCGTGGACGTGATTCGCGACGGCAAATCGGCGGCCGCCTACGACGTGAGCGATACGGCGCTCGTCATTCTCGATCTGCTGCTGCCGGGGATGGACGGCGTCGACGTCTGCCGGTCGATTCGCGAGCGCAGCAGCGTGCCGATCATCATGCTCACGGCACGCGACACCACGAGCGACACCGTCATCGGGCTCGACTCCGGAGCCACGGACTACATGACCAAGCCCTTCGAGAGCGATGAGCTGCTGGCGCGCGTGCGGGCGCATATCCGCACCAACCAGACGCGCCAGCGCACGCTTACCATGGGCGACGTCGTGCTCTATCGGGACGCTCACGAAGTGGAGATCGACGGCAAGCCGCTGGAGCTGACCGCCACGGAGTTTCGCCTGCTCGAGCACTTCCTGCTCAACCCCAACAAGGTCTTCACGCGCGATGGGCTGATGAACGCCGTCTGGGGCACGGACTTCGTCGGTGAGTCGAACGTGGTAGACGTGCATGTGGGTCATCTGCGGCACAAGCTGCGCGAACGGGGCGCTCCGGGGTCCCTGATCCGCACCGTACGCGGCGTCGGCTACATCCTTCGTACGTGAGCCTCCGCCTTCGCGTCGCGGTTTCCTTCGCGGCGCTGCTGTTGGCGCTCTTGCTCACCGTCTTCGCTTCCAGCCTCACCTCGCTGCGCCACGCCTTCGATCAGGAGCTGCAGGACGAAGTCGTTCAGCTCTCCGAGCGCGTCGTGCAGGGCGCCGGCGGCGCGGGGTTTCCTTTCTCGATCGCACCGGCGCTGCTGGTGCCGCAGGTGCTGGACACCTACGCGTCGCCGGGCACGTTCGTGCGCGTGCTCGACGCGGACCAGCAGGTGATCGCGGCCAGCACGGGACCGGGCTCCTTCCGCGGGCCGGAGCGTGTTTCGTGGGCGCGTGGAAGTTTCGCTCGCATCACGATCGACAGCGAATCCTACATGACGTATCACCGGCGAGTGCGCGTCCCCGGCGTCTTTCCCTATGCCGTTCTCGAGGTCGGGCACGAGACGCGCAGCTTCGATCGTCTGTTGAGCGCGCTGACCTGGCGCGTCGCCATCGTCTTCGCGCTGGGCGTGGTAGCGGCGTTCATGGCCGCATGGTTTCTGGCGCAGGCGCTGCTGGCACCGCTGGAACGGATGACGCGCGCCGCCGAGAGCGTCGACCCCGCCTCGCTGGAGCGGCGGCTGGGCTGGAGCGGGCGCAGTGATGAAGTAGGGCGTTTGGCGGCCGCCTTCGACGCCATGCTCGATCGCCTGGCGCTGGCCTTCGAGCGCGAGCGGCGGTTCGTGGCCGATGCCTCGCATGAGATGAAGACGCCGCTGTCGGCCATCTCCGGCAACGCGCAGTTGCTCCAGCGCTGGGGCGATGAAGCAACCCCCGACGTGCGCCGGGATTCGCTGCAGGCCATCGTGCGCCGCGCGCGCGAGATGGATCGCATGCTGCGTGAGATGCTGGCGCTCTCGCGCGCCGAGAGCGAGGCGGTGGCGCTGCGTCCCACCAACGTCAATGCGGTGGTGCGCACCGCCGTGGCCGGCTGGGAGGATCAAGCGCGCGATCGGCGTGTGGAGCTGAGGGCGCAGCTTCCGGAGGCGCAGATCGACGTTGAAGCGGAGC
Source organism: bacterium (assembly GCA_004298665.1). Classification (GTDB taxonomy): domain Bacteria; phylum Vulcanimicrobiota; class Vulcanimicrobiia; order Vulcanimicrobiales; family SCRA01; genus SCRA01. The sequence continues at coordinate 9,590 of SCQY01000162.1, forward strand.
CGGACCTCCTAGGCGTCGCGCTCTCCAATTTGATTGGCAACGCCTTGAAGTTTACGCCTGCCGGCGGCGCCGTCACCGTCACGCTAGTGCGCAACGCCGCCCGCGTGGTGCTCGAGGTTGCCGATACGGGTGGCGGCATCGCGCCGGAGGATCTCCCGCACGTCTTCGAGCGCTTCTATCGCGGGCGCGCCGAACGCCACGTGCCGGGCAGCGGCGTAGGGCTTGCGATCGTGCAGAGCGTGGCCAAGGCGCACCGCGGCAGCGTCTCCGTCGAGAGCGAGCTTGGTAAGGGAAGCCGTTTCCGCCTGGAGATCCCGGTTAGCTAGCCGTCTTCCACCACTGTTCCGGAGCGAGGTAGGCCTTCGACGTAGGCGTCTTGCCGATTGCCTCACTGATGAAGCGCGAAGCTTCGCGAACCTTGTGGAGATCGACGCCGGTCTCGATCTCCATGCCGTGCAGAAGGTAGAGCAGATCCTCCGTGGCCAGGTTGCCGGAGGCGCCGGGGGCGTACGGGCAGCCGCCCAGGCCGCCGCTGGAGCTGTCGAAGATGGCGATCCCTTCTTGGAGCGCCGCCGTTACGTTGGCCAGTGCCGTGCCGCGCGTGTCGTGGAAGTGCATCGCGATGCGCTCGAGAGGAAGCTCGCGACGCAGCGCTTCGACGACGTCGACGACGCGATTGGGAGTGCCGACGCCGATCGTGTCGCCGATCGAGATCTCCGCGCAGCCCATCGCCGCCAGCGCGACGGCGACCTGGGCCGCCTTTGCGGGAGCCACGGGTCCTTCGTAGGGACAGCCGAAGCAGGTCGAGACGTAACCGCGCACCCACATGCCCTCCGCGCGCGCCTCCCGCACGATGGGCGCGAAGGTCTCCAGCGACTGCCGGATGCTCATGTTGATGTTGCGCGCGGTGAATGACTCGGAGGCCGCCGTGAAGACGGCAATCGCCGTGACACCGGCCTCCTTCGCGCGTGCGAAGCCCTTGGCGTTGGGCACCAGCACGGGATAGAGGACGCCGGGGCGTTTGGCGATGCCGGTAAAGACTTCGTAGGCGTCGGCCAGCTGCGGAATAGCTTTGGGGCTGACGAACGAGGTGGCCTCGATGACCGGGAGGCCGCTCGCGGAGAGCGTGTCGATGTAACGGATCTTGGTCGCGGCGTCGACGCTGCGCGCCTCGTTCTGCAGGCCGTCGCGCGGCCCCATCTCGCAGACTTTGACCTTCGTTGGAACTCCAGGCATAGCACCGCTCATGACGCCAACGGCTCCAGTTCCACGAGCGCTGCTCCCGCAGTCACCAGCTCTCCTTCGCGCACCTTGACGGAGGCGACCTTGGCATCGTTGGGCGCCTCGATGCGATGCTCCATCTTCATCGCTTCGAGCACGATCAGCAGCGCCCGCTCGTCGACGCGCTCGCCTGTCTTCGTCATGACTTTGAGGATCTTGCCCGGCATCGGCGCGCGCAGGATCACGCCGCCGTCGGCGGCGCCCCCGGCGGCATGATGCGGATCGGCTACCGACGGCGGTGCGGCCAAGGCGAAGGCGTAGGTCTGTCCGTCGAGGGCGAATGTCACCCCTTCCTCGTCCACGCAGCCGCCCACTGCCAGGCGCTCATCGCCGAAGCGCACGTCGATACCGTCGCCGCGGCGCACCACCGCGAGCTCGCCGTCGAGATCGCCATGCGCGCGCCAGCCTTGCGCGGTGCGATCGAACGTCGTTCGATAGACGTGCTCGCCGCAACGCAGCGACACGGGAACTCCCGTCTGTGCGATGCGAAACGGTGCGCGCTCCGCCAGTACCAGTGCTGCGGCGGCGGCTAAGGCGCGCTGCGGGGGAGCGCTCGCGGCGAACTGATCGGGGCGCAAGCGCTCGGTGAGAAAGCGCGTCGTGGTCCGTCCTTCGTGGAACCACGCATCGCGCACCAGCCAACGCAGGAACGGCAGATTCGTCTTGACGCCGGCAATTTCGGCGCCATCCAAGGCCGCAGTCAGACGCGCGATCGCGCTGGCGCGATCGGGACCCCAGACGATGAGTTTGGCTAGCATCGGGTCGTAGTAGATCGAGACGTCGTCGCCTTCGGTGACGCCGGCATCCACGCGGATCCCTGGGCCCTCCGGCATCCGCCAGCGCGTCAGCGTCCCGCTGGCAGGGAGGAAGCCGCTAGCGGGATCCTCCGCGTAGAGGCGCACTTCGATGGCATGGCCGCGCGGCGTTAGCGCATTCTGCGCGAGCGCGAGCCGCTCTCTGTTCGCCACGGCGACCTGCAGCTGCACGAGATCCACGCCGTACGCCAGCTCGGTCACGGGGTGCTCGACTTGCAGGCGTGCGTTCATCTCCAGGAAGTAGAAGCGGCCGTCCTCGTCGAGCATGAACTCAACCGTTCCGGCATTGGTGTAGTCCGCCGCCTGCGCCGCGGAGACGGCGCTGCGTCCCATCTCGGCGCGCAGTTCCGGCGTGAGCACGGGGCTGGGCGATTCCTCGAGTACTTTCTGGTGGCGGCGTTGGATGGAGCACTCGCGCTCCCCCAGGTAGAGCGTGTTGCCGTGCACGTCGGCGATGATCTGGATCTCGACGTGGCGCGGGTTGCGCAAGTAGCGCTCCAAGAGCACGGCGTCGTCGCCGAAGGCGGCCAACGCCTCGCGCTTGGCGGCCTCCAACGCTTCGTCGAAATGTGCCAGATCATCGACCGCGCGCATGCCGCGACCGCCGCCGCCGGCGCTGGCCTTGATCAGCAGCGGCGTACCGATGGCTGCGGCTTCGCGGCGCAGGCGAGCTGGCGACTGATCGTCGCCGTCATAGCCCGGGAGGACAGGGACGCCGCGCTCGCGCACGCGCCGCTTGGCTTCGATCTTCGAGCCCATCGCGCGCATGGCCGCCGGTGTGGGACCGACGAACGTCATCCCGGCATCGGCCACCGCCTGCGCGAACTCGGCACGCTCGCTGAGGAAGCCGTAGCCGGGGTGGACGGCGTCGGCACGCAGCGTTCGCCCCGCGGCCACGATGGCTTCGATATTGAGATAGGACTCCGCCGCCGGAGCCGCGCCTACGCACAGCGCGTCGTCCATGAAACGCAGGTGGTAGGCAGCGGCATCGGCTTCGCTGTAGATGCCCAGCGGCACAATGCCTAGCTCGCGCGCGCCGCGCGCAATGCGTACGGCGATCTCGCCGCGGTTGGCGATCAGCAGGCGGCGGATGCTCATGAGCGCACCCAATCGGCTTTGCGCTTGTCTAGGAAGGCGCGGATGCCTTCTTGCCCCTCGGGCGTGACTCGCTGGGAAGCGATGCGTCTGGCCGTGAGCTCCCGTGAGGCGTCATAATCGACGGCGCAGACGTCTTCGATCATGCGTTTAGCGCTTTGGCTGGCCTGTGGGCCCGCCGAGCGGAGCTCGCCTAGGAGCCGATCGATCGAGAGATCCAGCTCCTCGGCGTCGGCGCAGTGATGCACGAGGCCGATCGCCATCGCACGCTCCACGCCGAAGCGTTCGCCGGTGAGGAAGAGCGCTCGTGCGTGCGAGCGCCCGATCTTGGCGATGGCGAACGGCGAGATCACGGCGGGAAGGATGCCCAGCTTCACTTCCGTGAAGCCGAAGACGGCGTCGCTTGCGGAGACGACGATGTCGCAGACGGCGCATAGGCCAACGCCGCCCCCCAGCGCGGCGCCATGGACGCGCGCGATCGTGGGTTTGGGACAGCGGTCGATGGTGCGGAACATGTCGCTCATCGCCAGCGCGTCCTCGAGATTCTCTTCCTCCGTGCAGTCGAGCGCGGCGCGCATCCAGTTGAGATCGGCACCCCCGGAGAAGGTCTTGCCTTCGCCGGCGAGCACGATGGCGCGTACGCCCGGGTCGGCGCCCGAGCGCGCGAAGACGTCGCTGAGCTCGCGGATCAAGTCCGCGTTGAAGGCGTTGCGGACTTCGGGCCGGGCGAGAGTGACGCGCGCAACCCCGTCCTCGGTCGAGAGGCGTAGATTCTGATAGAGCATCGCAGGCGCGTTCTGCCCGCGCGCTGGCGATCCCCTGCCGCTGAGGGATTCCCGGATCTCCGGGAAAGGGCTTGCGAGCCGCTCGGAGCCGCGCAGAGGGGCGGGTATGATTGCCATCTCGTCTCAAGCGTGCATGTTCGATGCGCTGGCCCGCGCGCGCCGCATCGATGCGGCCGTCTATCTCCCGGCGCCGGATTTCACCCGTGCACTGGCCGACGCCGCGCGGCGCGGTGCCGTCGTGACGCTCCACGTGCCGGGGACGATGCCGGAGAACTCGCAGCGGGCGCGCGGGTTGGAGGCGCGGGTACGCGAGCTGCGTGCCGCCGGCGTACAGGTAGTGGAGGAGCGCGAACGCATCGAGCATCTCAAAGCGATCGTCGTAGACGGGAACGAAGCCTACCTCGCCGATCGCAACTTCGCCCGCGACGAAACGCTGGTACGTACGGATGAGGCCGGCGCCGTAGAGGCAGCCATCGCGGGGCTGCCTGCCGTCAGCGACGATCTCGTGCTCACTGGGAAGGCCGGTGCGCAGGAGCTTGAGACGCGGCTCGTGCGCGATGCGCCGGCGGGGAGCGAAGTGTTCGTGGTGAGCGAATACGCGAACTACTCGCCGCTGGTCCGCGAACTGCTCGCTCGTGCGGGTGAGCTGCACGAGCGGGTCGTCGTTGGTGTCGGCGGGATAGGCAAGCCGCTCGAGCACAAGGCGCTGGAGGCCTTGGCAGCGCACGGCGTTGACGTCGAAATCGCGCGCATTGCGGAAAAAGGCGTCTGCGTCGGGGACTGCGCCGTCGTGACGTCGGCGAACGCTACGGTAGGGCAGCCCTCGATGTCGGAGTGGGCAGCGCGTTTCGACGGTGCCCAAGCCGCTGCCGTGCACGCCAACCTCGCCGCTGCCGTCGCCAAGGGTTCAGCAAGGAAGCTCGATCAGATGCTGGAATGAGGCGCGCGGAAGGGAGACTCCATGCGCATTCATCTCGCCATCGCCGCGGCATTGGCTTTCGCGGCTACCAGTCTTGCCCCCGTACTTGCCGCCCCCCCGGAGAAGATCGGGCTGATGGGCCTCAACAACTCCGGCGAAGTCGGCATCGTTACGCTCGCGGCGCGCGGCAACAAGACGGAGGTCTCGCTCAGCGTGGAAGGCGGACCCAAAGGCGTCGCGCAGCCGGCGCACATCCATCGCGGTACCTGCGACAACCTCAATCCGATGCCCGCGTTCCCGTTGCACAATGTGGTGAACGGCCGCTCGAACACGCTGGTTAACGTTCCGCTGAGCCGGTTGATGTCGGGCAGCTTCGCCGTCAACGTGCATGCCTCGACGAAGAATCTGAAGCGATACGTGGCCTGTGGAGAGCTCGTCCACTAGCCGAGTTCCGCTGCCGCAACGAGCAAGAGGGGCGTCGCCCGCTGGGCGGCGCCCCTTCTCGCGAAAAAGTGTGTCGGAGGCTTCCAAGTGGGTAGGAGGACAACCTAGTCACGACGAGGAGGCACGATGCGCATTCATCTCATGGTATTCTCTTCGATCCTGGTGCTCGCCGCCGGCGGCATCGCCGCGGCGCAGATGACCAGCGCAGGTCTCGCCACCGAGCGCGGCATGGAACAGCAGAACAACTCCGGGCAGGCCGGCTTCGTCACGCTGGTCGAACGGGGCGAGAAGACGCTCGTGAACATCCGCCTCGACGGCGCGCCTGCCGGCCGTGTCGAACCTGCCCACGTCCATCGTGGGGAGTGTCCGAAGATCAATCCTGCGCCGGCCTATCCGCTCAATCCCGTGGTGAACGGACGCTCGACGACGCTGGTCAACGTTCCGCTGAGCAGGCTCGTGTCGGGCAACTACAGCGTGAACGTTCACGCCAGCGCGAAGAACCTGACGCACTACGTCTCCTGCGGTTATCTCACGCCGGGAACGTAGCGCGAGGGCGCGGGAAGTTCATGGCTGCCGATCATGGCGAGCGCCACACCAACGAGCACGAGCGCTGCACCTAGCAGATCTTGGCTCGTGAAGCGCTCGCCCGCGGCGGCGGCGCCGATCACGACGGCGACTACGGGAATCATTAGCCCGTTGAGGCCGACGATCGAGGCCGGCAGCCGGCGCAGCAGCATGTAGTTGAGCAGGAAGGCGATGCCGCTGCCGAAGAGGGCGAGGTAGAGCAGCGCGCCCAATGAGGGGAGCGCGAAGGCCCGCGCGTCGTGCGGCTCGATCAGCAGGCCCAGCGTGGTGAAGAAGATACCGGAGATCAACATCGCCGGGGGGATCACCACCAGCGGCGCGGCATGCTCCTGATGCCGCTTGACGTAGACGTTGCCGAAGGCCGCGAGCAGCGCGGCAGCAAGGATCTCCGCGATGCCGACGAGCGTGCCGCGCTCGCCTCCGGAGAGCGAGATCGCCGCCACCCCTGCCAGGGCCAACAGCGATCCAACGATCTTGCGCGGCGTCAGCGACTCGTCTGCCATGAAGCAGGCGAAGAGCATGATCCAAAAGGGAGCCGTGCCGAAGAGCACGGCGGCCAGGCCCGAGCTGATGCGCTCCTCGGAGAGGTACGTGAGCGCATAGTTGGCGCCGAAGAGCGCGAAGGCCGTGACGCCCACGACTTTCCATGCCGCGCTGCCGCGCGGCCAGGGTGCGTGCGTCACGCGGGCGAGGATCAGCACGAAGAGCCCGGCGATCAGGTAGCGGAAGCCCACGCCCTGGAGCGGCGGCATGTACGCTAAGGCCCACTTGATGGCCAGCCACGTCGTGCCCCAGATCAGCACCATCGCCGCGTAGGCCGCGACGATCTTCACGCGTTCACTCACGGTGCGTCTACCGTTCTGCCGGGAGGACGAGCTGCGTCCAGAGGGTGGTGAGCGAGAAGCGCGCGAGGAATTGCGCTGCGGCCATGCCCGCGATGCAGATCGCGGCGCCGAGGATCTCGTAGCGCATGACGGGCATGCTCAAAAAAGCAACGCCGGCAAAGCCGGCCACGACCGGTACGCCGAAATTGAAGATCGACGTTGCCCCCGCGCCGATCTTTGAGATGCCCCAGCTCCAGAGTTGAAAGCCGATGACCATCGGGAAGACGATCGAGTAGAGCATCAGGAACCAGTCGGTGGGGGTCAGACGCGTGAAGTCCTGATGGGCTAAGCCCCAAATGCCGCCGGGGACGATCATGACGGCGCCCAGCGTCAGCGTGATGGCGATTAACGCCGTGGGCGAGTAGCGCGGCAACAGGCGTCCAGCGAAGACGTTGTAGCCTGCGAAGATCACTGCGCCTACGAGCGTCAAGGCATCGCCTAAACGAATGGAGGCACGGCCGGCAAAGGCGCCCTCGAAGACCGCCACGCCGAAGAGCGCGATGACGGCACCGATCCAACGGCCTGTGCGGGAGCGCTCATCGCCCAGCGCCACGGCCAGCATCAGCGTGAAGACGGGCGCCAGCGAGCTGAGCAGCGCGGAAGCGAAAGCCGTGGTGTGCGCCAGCCCGAGGACGTAGAAGTATTGGTAGACGCCGTAGCCGCAGCAGGCGCAGACCAGCAGCGTGGGCAGGTCGCGGCGCTCGATGCGCAGCGAGTCGCCGCGCATGCGGGCGATCCCGATTGCTAGCGGAACCATCGCCAAGAAACGCAGCCCGGTGAAGCCCAGCGGGTTCCAATCCGTGAACGCCGCTTTCATGACAACTGCGTTCAGCCCCCAGAAGACGATAACGGCTGCCAGTCCGGCATAGACGATCAAGCGAGGGGTGCTGCGAGGTGCCATGTTTGTTAGCATAGTCGTCGGCTGTTATAATGTAAATGTTGATCGGCTTCATAATTCCATAAGGAATAACGATGAATACCAGCCATCTTCGGGCTGCCGTGGAGGTGGCCCGCGCGGGGAGCTTCACACGAGCTGCCGAGAGCCTGGGCTTGACGCAGGCGGCCGTCAGCCAGCACGTAGCGGCGCTCGAGCGCCGGCTGGGGGCGCCGCTTTTCGACCGTGCCAAGCGCCGCATCGTTCCCTCGGCGGCCGGCCTTGCTTTCCTCGATCGAGCCCAGCGGGCGCTCGCCGAATTGGAAGACGGAACGGTAGCCGTGGAGTCGCTCTTGCGCGGTGAAGGCGGGACGCTGCGCGTGGCCTCACTGCAGTCGGTGGCGGGGCGGCTGCTGCCGCGCGTGGCTCTGGCGTTCCGGCAACTCCACCCGCGCGTCGATCTCAAGATCCGCGAAGGCGAGGACGACGACGTGGCGCGCTGGCTGAGCGAAGGCACCGCCGACGTCGGCTTCGTCGAGGGAGCCGTTCCCGACCTCGACGCCGACGTGACGCCGCTGTTCACAGAAGACTTTCAGCTCGTGGTCCACGCCGCGCATCCGCTGGCGCGCCGGCGCCGCATCTCACTGCGCGAGATCGCTGAGGAGCCGTTTGCCTATAGCGGCGACGCCCACTGCTCGACGATCCAGACGCGGGCCTTTGCGGCATTGAACATCAGTCCGCCGGTAGCGGTGCGATCCTCCAATCTCACGACCACCGGCGGCTTCGTTCAGGCGGGCGTGGCCGTGGCGCTCGTGCCGCGGCTCTGCGTGCCGCTGCTGGGTGCCGTGGCGGCCATCGACGTGAGTGAGCCGTGCCTTCGGCGCACCATCGGTATCGCAACGCCGCGCAAGCGCTTCCGTACGCCCAGCGTCGTCGCGTTCATCGACGTGGTGAAGCAGACCGTTCCCGAGTTCGTGAAGAAATAGAGAGGAAAGTTGCCCGCCTACGTTGATGCGCCCAGGAGGTATGGCAGCGGCGTGGACTCGCCGCCGAAGAACCACTCTAGCGGCTGGCTGTAGGTTTCGGCCAAGTCTTCGAGCTCGTCTTCCTGCAGGCCAAGCGTTCCCGCCTCCGCCGCGGCAAGGCGTTCGTCGTCGATGCCGGCTTCCTCGGCGGCCTCTTCGAGGGCGAGCCCGCATTGCACGCGCGCGCTCATCAAGCGCTCTCCGACGAACTTGAGCAGATCGCTTGCCGTGCGTTTTCCCATCGTCGCGACCTACATCCTGAAGACGCCGAAGCGCAACGGCGACGCCGGCGCGTGCGC
>SCQY01000163.1 GCA_004298665.1 bacterium
GTTCGTTGCGGCTCTCGCTCTACTGGCCGGCGTAACCGCCGGACCGGCCGCGGCACAGACCAGCGTCGCCGTCTCCGATACCAAGCCGCTGGGGAACGCGACCGTGCAGAGCTTCACGCAGACCGACGCCGCGGGTCAAGTTGTCGCCATCGGCGTGACCTTTCCGGAAAGGATGTTGAGCGGACTGCCGCAGGAGGACACGGAGACGGTCCTCGAGATCGCGCAGGCGAGCGCTCAAACGCCGTTCACCCACATCGCCGTCAACTGGAATCCTCGCGGCCACGAGCCCTTGAATGTCTACGGCAAGCCGCACTTCGACTTCCACTTCTACACGATCTCGGAGCAGACGCGTGCCGGCATCACCGCCACGGGCGACGACATAGCACGCCTCGAAAAGAAGCCCGACCTACGCGCCGTCCCCGCCGGCTACGTGCCCACGCCCGGAGGAGTGCCGAAGATGGGCGCCCACTGGATCGACCCGAAGAGCCCGGAGTTCACCGGAAAAGGCTTTTCGCTAACCTTCATCTACGGTTTCTACGACGGCAATTTCGCCTTCGCCGAGCCGATGGTCACGCAGGCCTTCTTCGAGAGCAAGCCGCACGTCGACGAGGCGATCGCTCAACCCGCGATCTATCCCTCCATGAAGCGCTTCCCCACCCGCTTCACGATCTCGTACGACGAGAAAGCCCAGACCTATACCGTCGCGCTCACCGGATTCCAAGCACACTAGCCGGGATGCGGGCCCGTTAGTGCTCGCCGAGCGTACGCGCCACGAACGCCTCGAGCTCATCGAGGCGTTCGAGCGCATCTACCTGCTCGTGAAGGTCGCCGCAGGTCTCCAGAGAGTTGTCGAGCACCTCACGAATCTTCGCGAGGTGCTCTTCGAGACGCCGCTTTTCGTCTGATACATCCATGATCACTTGAACCGGCGCTAGGGCCTGTGCGAGCCGGACCGGCTCACGACGACATGCCTACTCACCCGCCGGGATATTCGAGATTCCGGCACAACTCGTCGATCTCCCGTCGCTGCAACGGGGGAAAGTCGGCGAAATACAGCTCGTACGAGAGGGCAGGAAAGCCCTGCGCTTGCGCCGTGCGGAGGGCCGCGACGACCGTCGCCAACTCGCGTTTGGTGAGAACGACGGAGGCGAGCGCCTCCGGATCACTAGCTTCAGACATAACCCTCCTACGGGGATACCACGGACTCGCGCCCCCCGCCTGCGACCATGCTCGCACGGGAGCGCTGCGTCACGCAGGACGAACCGTGCGCGGAAGCAGCCGGTGCGCGGAGCCGGCGATCACGACCGTCAGGGCACCCAGCGCAACCGGAGTGAAGGCGCTGACCGGCAGGCCGCTGGCATCCCACGCGGCGCCGCCGATCATGGGCAGCAGGAACGCGTAGGCGTAGCCGATCGTGAACATCCCCGCCGAGAGGCGATGGACCCCACCCGCCGGAGCTAACAGCGGCGGAAGCGCCAGCGTCAGGATCAAGATCACCGCCGCACAGAAGCCGAACATCGCAGCCCCGATCACGAGTCCCAGCGTCGACCCGCTGAGGAAGATGGCCAGCGCCACAGCGGAGAGCACGCCCGCGGCCACGAGGGGAACCCGCCTGCCGATGAGTTGGCGCGCCGCCACGGCCACCACCACGGTGGCGGGAAGCTGGCCGACGTTGAGGGCGGTGAGGCATGGACCGACCAGTCCGGCATGACCCGTGGCGTGGAGATAGCCCGGGATGAACGCGTTGGCGGCGAAGTAGACGCTGGAACCGCCGCCCTGCACCATGCCCAGCACCCACGTGCTGGGGTCGCGCCAATCGGGCATCCACGAGCGTATGCCGTTTGCCGCAACGTGATCGACGAGCGGCGGCGCCCAGCGCGCGATAGCCCCCGTAGAGAGCATCACCGGCACGGCCCACCAGACCAGGCTGAGCTCCCAATTGCCGCCAACCAGCGGAAGGACCAGCGGAATCGTCAACGCTGCGCTCAACGCCTCACCGACGAGCAGACCGTTGGTATAGACGGCCGTAGCCAATCCGACGCTGCGCGAGAGCCACTCATTGATCAGGGTGGGCACCGCCGGTTGGACGACGGCGATGCCCATGCCCATGAAAAATGTCATGGCAAAGAGCAGCGTCGTCGAAGGGCCGACGCCGCGTAGACCCGAGCTGAGCGCCACGGCCAGCAATCCGATGATCAAGGCACGGCGCGCACCGAGGCGTGCAATCAGCATCGAACCAGGAATCGCCGCCGCTGCCAACAGGAGCACGGGAAGCCCCGTCAACGCCGCAACCGCCTTTTCGTTCAAGTGGAGGTCGGCGCGCACCATGGGCAGGATCGGCGGGAGCGCCAGCAGCGTCAGGCGGAGATCGACGCCGGCTAGCCAGAGAAACAGATAGCGCAACGGGCCCGCATTCGGCGCCGATGGCGCGCAGCCTCGTCGTCTCGTCGCCTTTTCCGTTTCGCGGAGCAGGTCGCGCCTGCGGCTATACGAGAACGCCCACCTCTCGTCGAGGAGAACGTACGTGAAGCAGTATCGCATCGCCGTCATCCCCGGTGACGGCATCGGCAAGGAAGTGGTACCGGAGGGCGTGCGCGTGCTGGACGCCGTCGGCCGCCGCTTCGCTATCACCTTCGAATGGGAGTCGTTTCCGTGGAGCTGCGAGTGGTATGCGCAGCACGGGCGGATGATGCCGGAGAACGGTCTGGAGCAGATCCGTTCGCACGACGCTATCTTCTTGGGTGCGGTAGGCTTCCCCGGCGTGCCCGACCACGTCTCCCTCTGGCAGCTGCTGATCCCCATCCGGCGCGTCTTCCGTCAGTACGTGAATCTGCGCCCCGTGCGGCTGATGCGCGGCGTGGCCTCACCGCTGCGCGGACGCGACGTGGGCGACATCGACTTCTACGTCGTGCGCGAGAACAACGAAGGCGAGTACTCGGAGATCGGCGGGCGCCTCTACGAAGGCACCGAGGACGAAGTGGTGGTGCAGCAGTCCGTCTTCACGCGGCGCGGCGTCGATCGTATCCTGCGCTACGCTTACGAGCTGGCACGCTCACGGCCCAAGCACCATCTCACGTCGGCCACCAAGTCCAACGGCATCGTCTTCTCCATGCCGTACTGGGACGAGCGCTTCGCCGCCATGCATGCGGCGTATCCGGACGTGCGCACGGACCAGTTTCACGTGGACATCCTCACGGCGCACTTCGTGCAGCATCCCGACTGGTTCGACGTGGTCGTGGGCTCGAATCTCTTCGGCGACATCCTCTCCGATCTCGGCCCGGCGGTCGCGGGAACGATCGGCATCGCCCCCTCGGCCAACATCAACCCCGAACGCGAGTTCCCCTCGATGTTCGAGCCCGTCCACGGCTCGGCCCCGGATATCGCCGGCCGCAACATCGCTAACCCGGTCGGTCAGATTTGGTCGGGCGCGCTGATGCTGGAGCACTTGGGCCACCCGGAGGCCGCCGCTGAGGTCACCGCCGCCATCGAGCACGTGCTCGAACACGGCCCGCGTACGAGAGATCTCGGGGGCACGGCGTCGACGCAGGAGATGGGCGCAGCGATCGCCGAGGCGGTAGCGCAGACTTCGCGCGCGTGAGGATCGTCGACGTCCGGGAGACCACGATACCGATCGCCTCACCGATCCGCAATGCCTACATCGACTTCTCGAAGATGACCGCCAGCATCGCGGCGGTGGTTACGGACGTCGTGCGCGACGGGCGGCGCGTCGTCGGCTTCGGCTTCAACTCCAACGGACGCTACGCCCAGGGCGCGCTGCTGCGCGAACGGTTCATTCCGCGGCTGCTCGAGGCGCCGCCCGACGCGCTGACCGGCGAGGACCAGACCAACTTCGACCCGCACAAGATCTGGGCGCAGCTGATGGCCAACGAGAAACCCGGCGGCCACGGCGAGCGCTCCGTGGCGGTCGGCGTGCTGGACATGGCCATCTGGGATGCCGTGGCGAAGATCGAGGGGCGCCCGCTCTTCCGCGTCCTGGCCGATCGCTACCGCGGCGGGCAGGCAGATGCGCGTGTCTTCGTCTATGCCGCCGGCGGCTACTACTACCCCGGCAAAGATCTCGCGGCGCTCCAGCGGGAGATGGGTTCGTACCTCGAGCGCGGCTACACCGTCGTGAAGATGAAGATCGGCGGCGATACGCTCGACGAGGACCTCCGGCGCATCGAAGCCGCGCTTGCAGTCGTGGGTTCGGGGGAGCGCCTGGCAGTGGATGCTAACGGGCGCTTCGACCTGGAGACGGCGCTTGCGTATGCTGCGGCGCTGGCGCCCTACGGTTTGTGCTGGTACGAAGAGCCCGGCGATCCGCTGGACTACGAGCTCAACGCGGCGGTGGCTCGCGCCTACGATGCGCCGCTGGCTACGGGAGAGAACCTCTTCTC
>SCQY01000014.1 GCA_004298665.1 bacterium
GAAGGCCTGCCCCACGGAATCCATTCAATTCGGGCCCGTCGAGAAGCTCAAGGAGCGCGCGAGGCGGCGCACCGAGGAGCTCTTGGCACGCGACGTACCGGCACGGCTCTACGGTGTCGATGAGGAGACCTCCGTCGGCGACCTCAACGCCTTCTTCCTCATCACCGACCGTCCCGAAGTCTTCAACCTACCGCCAAAGCCCGTGCTTCCCTCGACGTATCAGCCCGTGGCCTACCTCAGCGGCTTCTTGGCCACAACGGCGTTGGCGGTCGTGGCGATGCAGGCGTTTAGGAGCCGTTAATGGCCGGCACCGTGCACGGCGACATCGTGCAGATCACTCCCGACGCCGTAGCAGCCAGTTTGGCGCGCGGCGACGGCGGCTTCGGCCGCCAACAGCACTCGTACTACGACCATCCCGTGCTGCGCGGTGCGCACTGGCGTTGGGAGATCATCTGGTACTTCTACGTCGGCGGGTTGATGAGCGGGAGCGCGATCCTAGCGGCTGCCGCCGACACCTTCGGCGATGACGGAGATCGCGATGTGGTACGCAACGGGCGCTGGCTGGCGCTAGCCGGCGCGGCCATCAGCCCCGTGCTGCTCGTCAAGGACTTGGGGCGCCCCGAACGCTTCCTGAACATGACACGCATCCTCAAGCTGAAGTCGCCGATGTCGGTGGGCGTTTGGTCGCTTATCACGTTCTCCGCCTTCTCGGGGATCGCGGCGCTCGAAGAGATCGTTGGGCGCGGACGCGTACCGTGGCTGCTGGGCGGGCTGGTGCCGCGCGGTCTGCGCAATCTCATGCATGCCCTGGCCGCTGCCTTCACCGGCTCGTATACCGGCGTGCTGATCGCCGCCACCGCCGTCCCCGTCTGGAACACGGGACGCCGGCAGATCCCCGCGATCTTCGTCTGCTCCGCGCTCGCCACGGCCTGCGCGGCGCAAGCGGCGCTCTTGGCGCTGGGCAACGGGTCGCCTAAGACCATCAACAAGTTGGAGCGCATCGAGTTCGTCGCAGCGCTCACCGAGGGTGCGCTCCTGGTCGATTACGCCTCCTCGGCGGGCGAGACGGGACAGGCGCTCTTCGGCGGCGAGACGGGGCAGCGTCTGCGCGCAAACACGCTGATCGGCGGCATTGCCGTGCCCGCCTTGCTGAACCTTGCCAGCCTCTTCACCAAGCCTAGCCACGCTGCCAAACGACACGTTGTCAAGACGCTCGTCGCCGCGGGTCTTACGCTCTACGGCGGGTACGTCTTGCGGAAGTCCCTGATCGAAGCGGGTAGGGCCTCGGCCGATGACCCGCGTGCCGCCTTACGTCAACCGGAGTAACACGGAGGACATCGCATGGCATCGAGTACAAAGACGCCCAACCGATGGTTGATGGCCGTCGCGGGCGCGGCCGTGAACATGACCATCGGAACGGTTTACGCGTGGAGCGTCCACGTCAAGCCTCTCGAGACGATCTTCGGCTGGAACGCGACGACGACGTCGTGGGCGTTCGCACTCGCCATCTTCTTCCTGGGAGTCGGCGCCGTGATCGGCGGCCGCTGGCAGGACCGCGTGGGGCCGCGTACGGTGACCATCGCGGGCGTGATCTTCTGGTCCGTGGGAAACATTCTCGCCGGACTGGGCACCGGGGCGCTGAATTGGCCCTGGCTCTACCTCACCTATGGCGTCATCGGCGGGCTCGGCCTCGGAATGGTCTATATCTGCGCCGTTACGATGGTGACCAAGTGGTTTCCAGACCGTCGCGGCTTCGCCAGCGGCTTCGTGGTGATGGGCTTCGGTCTCGGCGCCTTCGTCTTTGCGCGCCCGGTCTTGAACCCGCTGATCCGCAGCGTCGGCGTGCTGCACACGTTCCTCTACGCGGGGATCATCTACCTGATCATCGGGCTGATCTTCGCTTCGATCCTGCGCAACCCGCCGGAGGGATACACCGTACCCGGCTGGACGCCGCCGGCGGTGCAGCCCTCGAGGTCCTCAGGGTACGACTTCACGCCCGAGGAGCTATTCGGGCGCTGGCAATTCTACGCACTCTGGGGCATGCTCTTCCTCAACGTCACCGCCGGGATTTTCGTGATCTCGCAGGCGGCTCCGATGGGCGTCGAGCTCGCCGGCATGACGCCGGTCGCGGCGGCCGGCCTGGTCAGCATCATGTCGATCTTCAACGGCATCGGCCGGTGGTTCTGGGGCGCCGTCAGCGATCGGATCGGCCGCCGCTGGGCGTATGGGCTGATCTATGGCGTGCAGGTGGTGGTCTTCTTGGTGCTCAACGTCACGGGCCACTCACCCAGCGCCTTCTTGGTGCTCTTCTCGATCGTGCTCCTCTGCTACGGCGGAGGCTTCGGAACCATGCCCTCGTTTACGGCCGACTACTTCGGCGTGAAGTACATGGGCGTCAACTACGGCTGGGTGCTCACCGCCTGGGGCGTCGCAGGCCTTGCCGGCCCGCTCTTCGGCAGC
>SCQY01000164.1 GCA_004298665.1 bacterium
CGACGGCCAAGCCCAGTGCCTTGGCCCAGAAGATGCTGTCCACGGAGAGCGGCAGCGCCCCCAAGTACGAGAGCGTTCCGCGCTCGCGATCGCGGCAGTACGCGAGGGCCCCCACCGTCAGCGCCATCAGCGGAACGATGACGAGATTGAGCGAGATCAGGCTCGCCGCCGTGGGGCCGAAGCCCGCCGCCCCGCCGAACCCGGCCGCCGCCAGTCCGCCGAACGCGAGCAGGCCGGCGAGCAACGCGAACGCGGCGGTGTAATATTGCAGCCAGCGATTACGCAGCGCCGAGCGCAGTTCCACCATGGCCAGCGTCATGCCCGGTGCCATGCAGCGTCCTCCTCGTATTGGCGGCGCATCAACGCAGCGAAACGATCGACGCCCATCACGCTTACCATACGCCCGTCCTCCATCATCGCGACATGGTCGGCCAGCGCCAGCACGTCGTCGGCGTCGTGCGAGGTGAGAATGATCGTCTTGCCGAGGCGCTTGCGCTCGCGCAACAACTCGACCAGACTGCGGTGGCTGGCGCGATCGAGCCCGGCCGTCGGCTCGTCGAGCACGAGAATCGGCGGCTCACCCAGCAGCGCCAAGGCCACGTTCAAGCGTTGCTTCATCCCGCCGGAAAGCGCGCCGACGGCCGTACCGCGAGCCTGGTCGGCACCCGTCTCCGCGAGCGCCCGGTCGATCTCCAGCGCATCGCACCCGCGCAGCGAGCCGACCATCGCGGCCAGCTCCGCGACGCTCATCTCGAAGTCCGGGAGCGACTGCGGCGCATATCCCATCAGCACCCTTGCGGCGGGAAGGCGTGGGGAGGGGCGCATGCCCGCGACCGCCAGCGAGCCGCGGTACGAAACCTGCCCCAACAAGCACCGCAGAAGCGTGGTCTTGCCGGCACCGTTGGGGCCCCACAGCGCGAGGGTCTCGCCGGTGACGACCTGGAACGTGGCATCGGCCAGCGCAAGCGTCTTGCCGTATGACTTGCACACCTCGCGCGCGGTGATGATAGGCATGGAGGTCAAGGTCGTCGTCCTCTTTTCCGCATCGCGGCGTCGTCTGAGCCCGCAGCGGCCACTGCGCCGGGAGATCGCGCCCATGGCACCGGCCCCGCCTAGAGCCAACATCGCGAAGCCCAGCAGCGGTGCGGCAGCACCGGAGCGCTGGGGCCAAGGCAAACCGCTGGGCAGCGCGATGCGTAGGGCCGGAGCGTGGTCTACGAGCTGAACGCTGGGCGCGAACGCCGGCAAGGCACGAGAAGCGAAATCGATGGCCGCGGCGGCGGGGCTATAGGTCAGGAGCTGGAGTCGCGGATCGGCGGCGGCTACGCTGCCGAACGCGGCCATCGCCAGATACGGAGCATCGCCGATGCCGTGGCCGTGCGCGTCGTACCCAGCATAATCGCTCCAATAGTTACCGCGATCTCCCTCGCTGAACGCTATCCCTTTGAGATCGCCGCGCCCGGCCGCCTGGGCCTGCACGATGTTGTCGACGAATGCGTTGCCTACCACCACGCCCCCCGCAGTCGCAGGCGTGCCCAATAGACCGACGCCGTCATAGGCCGCCAAGTTTCCCTCCACGCGCAAGAAGGCTCCCTGGGACCACGGCGACTGATCGAGGTAGATACCGGCGTGATCGTCGATCAAGGCATTGTTGCGCACCATCACGTCGTCGGCAGACTTCAGCGCAATGCCATAACCGGTAGAGCCCCGGTCGTGCGCGAAGACGTTGCTCTCGATGCGCAACTGCGTCGAGTACATCAGGTACGTGCCGACTTCGCAGTTCGTGACGGCGTTGCGCTCGATCGCCAGCCGCTTGGCATACATCACGTGAATGCCGTACCGGCAATCGCTGATACGATTACCTTCGATGACCGCTCCATCCGAGAACCACACCAGTACGTCGCGCCCATTGCGAAAGGTATTGCCCGCGATGCGCGCCGCGGGGCTGTAGAACAGGCGTAGCGCGTCGCCCCGCAAGGGAACATCACGCTGCGCGAGCCCTTCCACAGTCACGCCTCGAATCGTGACATGGCCAGCGCTCTTGACATCGATGCCGAAGAGGCTCTCGTCAATGGTCACGTTTTCGATGCTTGCCCGGTCACCCAAGACTCTGATCCCGGCGTCGATGTCGACGAAGCTCGTCCCGCTGTTGCGTATCGTAACCCCCCGGACCCGTGCATCGGAACCCGCGATGGTGAGCACCGTACCCTCGCCGCCACCATCGAGCACCGCACCGGCGCCTTCGAGCGTCACGGCGCGCCCCAGCCTGAAGTTGCCACGGTAAACGCCGCCGATCACCCGAACTACCGTTCCGGCAGGAGAGGCGGAGAGTTCCCGTGCCAACGTGCCGGGAGAACAGGCGCGACAGACGATCGCCGGCGGCGAAGGCAACGGGATCACTGCTGGCCGACCGCGCCGCGGCACCCCCGCCACAGAGCCCAGACGATGAGAGCCGCGGCCGCCGCCGCCAACGCAAAGCCGATGTCGAACATGGCGAACGTATGGAACTGACCGACGCCGCCTGGCCCCAGCATATGCGGTGTCCAGGGCGCCACGCTTGCCGAGAGGGCGGCGTGTGGATCCAGATGATTGCCGGCATACCAGAGCCAGCACGCCAAGTCACCTATCATGAAGAGCGGCAGCGCCACCGCCGGTAGGGCCAAGAGGCTCCAGCGCCCACCTAGGAACGCGGCCGCAAAGACGAGCAAGGCGACCACGGGACCGAGCACCACCCCCATCCGCCGCTCGATCGGTGCGACGTGCTCCAGCGGCATGAACCCGATGTAGTGATTGAGCGTATTGATCTCCGTGACGTCGCCGTGAACGCCGAAGACGCCGACGGCGGCGGATAGCCCGCCGGGGTACTGCGGTGCAAACATCGTCATGTGCCACCAGGGCAGGAAGAGCGAGAGGGTCAGCAGCGTCGCCGCCAGGAGCAGCGTGCGATGCCCCGACGCTCGCAAGGCGAGCGCCGGGGCCGGTACCGGTTGAGCTTCAGAGACGTACGACATGTTCACGCCCTCCTAGGCCACGACCAGGTAGCCCATCATCTCCAGATGCAGGGCGGAGCAGAAGTCCGTGCAGTAGTATGGGTAGACGCCCGGCTCGTCGGCGACGAACTCGATGGTCTCCACCTTCCCCGGCTCGAGGCTCAGACTGACGTTATACTTCGAGAGCGCAAAGCCGTGGATGGCGTTCTTCGCAGTCTCGACGTTGTTGAGACGCCACACGACGCGGCTGCCGCGCTTTACGCGTACGATATCGGGGCGGAACTCGCTGCGCATCATGCTCATCTGCACCTCGACGTGGTCGCCGCGGTCGAAGGTGCCTTCCTTACCGAACACCGGCGCCTTGGGATCGGTCCCCATGGTGAAGACGTCCGTGTCTTTGGGATAGACGGTGATCGGCTTGAGCAGCTTGGCATCGATGATCTGGGCATAGTGCGGCTCGGCCATGCCGATCGGCATGTCGTAGAGCATCTGCATCTTCTCACCGGCGTTGTCGATGAGCTGCAGATTGCGCGGATAGAACGGCCCTACCGGCAAGAAGCGATCCAAGGACCACTTGTTCAGTGCCACGACGTAGCCGCCGCGCGGATGGACCGTGTCTCCATGCGGCGCGGCCAAGTGGCCGACATTGTACTGGACCGGCAGCGTCTCGATGAGGTTCCAACCTTTCCCGGACTCGTCGCCCAGCGTCCAGCGGGCGACGGCACTATCTAGAAAGAGGCTGGTGTAGGCATGCCCCTTGCCGTCGAACTGCGTATGGAGGGGACCGAGGCCAACCTTGACCTGCGCCACCAGCGCATCCTCGAACGCCACAATGGGGACGCCATAGGAGTCATGACGCAGACGCCCCTGCGAGATCGCCCGCTGAATCTTTGCGAAGCTATAGATGCTGACGTGCGGATCGAGCTTGCCGGAAACGACGAGATACTTACCATCCGGCGTAACATCAACGCCGTGCGGACTCTTCGGCTCCGGCACGAGATAGAGCACGCCTTCCTTCACGGCTTGCTCCAAGGGAATATAGGCGATGCCTTTGACCTTGGAGACCTTGCCGCTGCGCACGAGCCGCTCGGCCAGCTTCCAATTCAGCAGGTGCAAGAAATCCATGTCGTGTTGGGAGGCACCGACTTCCATTGCCGGTCCGCCGTGCCAGTTCTCAGGAATCGCGAGCTCGGTATCGATGGAGTTGACGAAGGCCCAACCATTGCTGCCCAGCTTTCCGGCATCGAGGATATCCTGCCAGTACGGCGGGAGCTCTACCGCGAAGGAGCGGTCGGGATCGATGCGCCCTTTGGCGGCATCGAATTTCCAATAGGTCTGCGAACCGCGATACGTCTTACGATACGCTTCTTTCGTGATGTCGGACGCCTTCCAGCCCACCGGCATGCCATAGTGCGAGGACTCGATCACGTACTCCGAGTTCGGCGTGACGCACACGCCGTGATTGGAGAGCGTCAGCGGATTCTTGACAATCTGCTTGCACTCGAGATCCCGCAGATCGATCACCGCGACGCGCGCGTTGACCTTGTCGTTGATGAAAAGGAATCGTCCGTCGTAGTCGCCGTCTGTCTCGCTGAATGACGGATGGTGTGTGTCACCGTGCGTGATTACCGTGCCGTCGACCGCACCGGATCGCAGTAACTCGCGCGAGCCCGCGGAGTATCCCCAGCCGCCGTACGACTCGGGAGTGAAAACGGGGATAACCTTGAGCAACCGCATCGATGGAACGCCGATCACCAGCATCTGACCGCTGTGGCCGCCGGAGGCGAACATGTAGTAGTCGTCGGTCTTGCCCGACGGGACATAGGTCTTGAGCGCCGCTACGACATCGGCGGGCGCGAGGCCGCGCGCCTGCGCGATCTTACGCGCATCTCCGCTGACCACGGCCGCCGCCGAGTCGCGCGCCGCGGCCGTCGTTGTGGCCTGCGGCGTGTTGCAGCCCGTGGCTAGGAGAGCCCCAGCGGTGCCGATCCCGCCCATGAACACACCGCGGCTCATCGCCGCGCCTGGTCTGCCGTTGCCGTTCTCGCCGCCTTGCATTTCTCGTGAACACCTCTCCGTACGAAGACATGAGCGCTTTTCCGCGCCCACCGTACGGCAGCGATATGAAGCCCACGAGAAGGCGCCGCGAAGCGAGCGGACGGCCCATGTGAACGGTGCGACTTTTATCGCCACGTGCGGCGGGGAAGGCACTCCGCAGCGCCGAAAGCCGCGCTCGGCGAGCATAGACCCGCGAAGGAGGCAGCTACGATGCGCGGACTCATGATGGACGTGCCGTTGACCATTCCCTCGATTTTGGCGCACGTGGTGACCAACCACGGCGAGCGCGAGATCGTTTCGCGCGCCGATGACGGGATCCACCGCTTGACCTACGCAGAGTTCGGGCGCCGCGTCGCAAAACTCGCCAACGCGCTGCGCCGCATGGGCATCGGCAAGGGCGATCGCGTCGCGTCGTTCGCCTGGAACACGCACCGCCATCTCGAGCTCTACTACGCCGTCCCGTCGATCGGCGCCGTGCTTCACACCGCGAACATCCGGCTCTTTCCGGAGCAAGTCGGCTACGTGCTCGACCACGCCGAGGACCGCGCC
>SCQY01000165.1 GCA_004298665.1 bacterium
CCGTTCGAGACGGCGCTGCGTGAGCGCCCCGAGTTGGTGCGCCCCCATTTCGGGCGCATCGTGGATCCCCAGACCAACAGGCTCACGGCTCTCAATGCCGCGCTCCACCGAGGCGGCCTCTTCGTTCACGTGCCGCGCGGCGTCGAGTTGCGCGAGCCGATCGAGCTGCACACGGTCGTCGACCGCGCCTCGGGTTTTCCGCGGCTGCTGATCGTGGCCGAGGAGCACGCTTCCGTGCACGTGCTCGAGCATATCCAGAGCCGTCCCGCCGGGGATGAGGGTACACGGGTGATCTGCTCCGTGACGGAGATCGTTGCCGACGCCGGGGCGCGCGTGACCTATGCGGCCTTGCAGCAGCTCGGCGAGGACGTGCCGGAGTTCGCGATGCGCCGCGCCAGCGCCGGCCGTGACGCGAACGTCGAGTTCGCACCCATTACGCTCGGCGGAGACATCGTCAAGAGCGTGTACGAGGCCAATCTCGAGGGCGAAGGGGCGACGGGCGGCGCTCACGGGCTCTTCTTCACGACCGGACGCGAGGCTTTCGATCTCTCGGCCCGCATCACGCATGCGGCCCCCCATACGACCAGCGACGCACTCGTCCTGGGGGCGGCGAACGGCGCCGGCCAGGCGGCCTTCGACGGCATGATCGCCATCCTGGAATCGGGCGCAGGCTCCCTTTCGAACCTGCGCAGCCTCTCGCTCTTGCTGGCCCCGAAGGCGCACATCGACTCGGTACCGGGCATGGAGATCGCGAACAACGACGTCAAAGCATACCACGGAGCGACGATCGGCGAGATCGACCCGGAGACGCTTTTCTTCTGTCAAACGCGCGGCATCGATCCCGACGAGGCGCAGCGGATGATCGTTTCGGGGTTCTTCTCCGCCGTGGTCGACGCTATACCCTCGGCGCAGGCGCGCACCTGGGTGCAACAGCGCATCGAGGCCAAGCTGTAAGGAGCCTGCAGATGATCGCAGGGACACCCCACTACGCCACCGACGATAAGGCGGAGCGCGTTCGCGCCGACTTCCCTATCCTCGCCACGCGGACGAGCAAGGGGAAGCCGCTCGTCTACCTCGACTCCGCGGCCACCTCGCAAAAGCCGCGCACGGTCATCGACGCCATCTCGCACTACTACGAGGACTACAACGCCAACATCCACCGCGGCGTCTACGAGATCGCGGAACGTGCGACCGATGCTTACGAAGGGGCGCGCAAGCGCGCGGCCGCCTTCTTCAACGCCGCTTCGACCGAGGAGATCATCTTCACGCGCAATGCGACGGAGTCGATCAACCTCGTGTGCTACACCTGGGGATTCGAGCAGTTGCACTCGGGTGACGGGATCCTGCTCACGCGCCTGGAGCACCACTCGAATATCGTGCCATGGCAGCTCCTGGCGGCCAAGACGGGCGCCGAACTGCGCTTCCTGGAGTTGGACGAACAAGGGCGCGTGATCCTCGACGACTTGGAGGAGAAGCTCCAGGGGACCAAACTCGTTGCCATCACCCAGGTCAGCAATACGCTTGGGACGATCGTACCGCTCGAGCGGATCGTTCCCGCCGCCCACGCCGCCGGAGCCACCGTTCTCGTAGACGGCGCGCAAGCGGCCCCTCACATGCGCGTGGACGTCCGGACACTCGATGTTGATTTCTACGCGGTCAGCGGCCACAAGATGCTCGCTCCCACGGGCATCGGCATCCTCTACGGCAAGCGCGCTCTGCTAGAAACGATGCCGCCCTTCCTGGCCGGCGGGGATATGATTCGCCGCGTCGCCTACGACCACGCCACCTACAATGAGCTGCCGTGGAAGTTCGAGGCGGGCACCAGCAATATCGCCGGGGCGATCGGCCTAGGCGCCGCCCTCGAGTACCTCGAGGGGCTCGACATGACGTGGGTACGCGAGCACGAGGTGGCACTAACGGCCTACGCACTCGAACGCTTGGACCAGGTGCCGCATCTGCACCTCTACGGTCCCAAGCGCGCCGATGAGCGCGGCGGGGTAGCGGCGTTCACCATGGGCGACGCCCATCCGCACGACCTCGCCTCTATCCTGGACGCCGAAGGCGTCTGCATCCGCGCAGGCCATCACTGCACGATGCCGCTCCACGAGCTGCTCGGGCTGACGGCGACCGCGCGCGCCTCCTTCTACGTCTATTCTACTTTCGCCGATGTCGACGCCCTGATCGAGGCTCTCGAGAAGGCCGCTCGCATCTTCAAGTTGTAAGCAAAGCCTCGTGGACGAACTCTTCTACCGCGAATACATTCTCGAGCACTACCGCAGCCCGCACAACTACGGTCATCTCGAGAACCCCGACATCTCAGTCGAGGACGATAACCCGTTGTGCGGCGACCGCATTCGCGTCGATTTGAAAGTCGAGGACGGGCGCATCGCCGACGTGCGCTTCGAAGGCAAGGGCTGTGCCATCTCGCAGGCCTCCGCCTCCATGCTGACCGACGTCGTCAAAGGCATGACGCTGCACGACACGCTGCGCTTGGGTAAAGACGAGATTATGGAAAACCTGGGGGCCGATACGCTGGCTGCAGCGCGCATTAAGTGCGCCACGCTCGGCCTCAAAGTGCTGAAAGCCGCCGCCCTGCGCGCCTTGGAGCGCGCCGCGGAAACTGAGGGTCAACGCCCCTGACGGTGGTCGGCGATGCGCTCGCGCTTGCCGTCGCGATCTTGGCCTTCAGCGCGGCGCTGACGCTCTGGAACGTCGGGAGCGCGCCGCCGCTGCGGGCCTTCGCTTCCCTGCGTACTGCGCTTCGCGGCCATGGTTCGCTGCTGTTGATCGCCCGCATCGGGCTGGGCTTCGCCGCTGTGCTCGGCGGCACGCTCGTTGTGCTGGAAGTCGTCCCGCCCTCCGACCCCGACCTCGTCCCCACTTCGCTGATCGTCTTCCTAGCGGCGATCCTCGTGGAGCATTTGGTAGGCAGCGATATCCGCAGGCGCGTTCCGGCGCTCTTCAACAGCCGGGACCCGCGGTAGCGGGCTAGCTCGCGTAGCGCGCTTTCAGATCCAGGATCTCATCGAGGCCCTGCTTGAACGCCCGCACCACCATGGGGTCGAAATGCGCACCGTTGCCCTCGTCGATTATCCGCAGCGCCCGATCGAGCGGCCAGGCCGGCTTGTACGGCCGCTTGGACGTCAGTGCATCGAAGACGTCGCTGATCGCGCAAATGCGCCCTGCAATCGGAATCTGATCCCCTTTCAAGCCCTTCGGATAGCCCGTACCGTCGTACTTCTCGTGGTGCGAGATGGCGATCGTCGCCGCCTCTCGCAGAATCTCCGAGGGGCTATCCTCGAGAATTCTCGCGCCGATCTCGGCGTGCCGCTTCATCACCTCCCACTCCTCGGGCGTGAGCTTGCCGGGCTTGAGCAGGATCTCGTCCGGAATGCCGACTTTCCCGATGTCGTGCATCGGCGAGGCAAGCAAGATCCGTTCTTGCTCCTGCTCGGAGAAGCCGAGGTGCTTCGCCACCACCGCGCAGAAATTACCCATCCGTACGGTGTGTGAGGCCGTCTCGTCGTCGCGGTACTCCGCCAAACGCGCCAGCCGGTGGATCGTCTCCCGCTCGCGCGCCCGTACCTGCTCCGTGGCTTTGCGGACTTCCTCGGCCAGCCACGCAGCGCGGTCGGCCAGGTGCCTCTTGCTCTGCCGAAGCGCCAACAGATTGCGCGCCCGCACTTGGAACTCGACTTTATCCACCGGCTTGGTGAGAAAGTCGTTCGCCCCGAGATCGAGAGCCGCAAGCCGCGTCTCTCGCTCTTTGACGCCCGTCAACATAACGATCGGTACATCGCGATGCCCATTCATCGAGCGGATACGCCGAATCATCTCCAGGCCGTCCGGCTCCGGCATGCGGTAGTCGGTGACCACTAGGTCGACGGCGTTGGATACCAACCAATCGAGCGCCGCCTTCGAGGAGACGAACGTCTTGGCGGTGCATCCGTGCATCTCCGCTACGACACGCTGATACAGAGCCAAGTTCACCTCATTGTCGTCAACGATGGCAATCGTCATCATGAACCGTATCCCTCCGTGGTTTCGAGTTCACCGCTCGCCGCGCGTGCGCTCCGCGAGATACGATGCGGTGTCATCGAGGGCTGTCCAAGCATCCTCGACCAATCGATCGGCGTAAGCCCAGGAGTTCGTGCGCACCGTCTCCTCCAAGCGTTGGCCAAGCGCCGCGAGTGCGCGCGCCCCGGCGTTGGCGCATGCGCCTTTGAGCTCATGGCTCAAGCGTTCCGCAGTCCCGCCGTCGCGGCGCGCAACAGCGCTGGCAAGGCCTTCGATCACGGTACGTATCGAGCGCAGCGCGAAGCCAAGAAACGCGACCAACTCCTCCTCATCATCGCCGAAGAGCTCGCGTAGGCGTTCCGCGTCGAAGGCCGGATCACTACCCATGCTCGCGCTCAACTTCGGCGCGCGCGGGCGCAGCGGGGAGCCAGCGTTGCAGAACGTCGTGCAGTTCGCTGAAAGCCACCGGCTTCGAGATGTAGTCGTCCATGCCGGCAACGATGCACGCCCGGCGATCCTCTTCGAGGGCGTTGGCCGTCATCGCGATAATGGGTACGTGGCCTCCCGTGCGCGTCTCCATCCGCCGGATGGCGCGCGTTGCCTCGAAACCGTCCAGCTCCGGCATCTGACAATCCATCAGCACGGCGGCGAACCCGCCCCCGGCGGCGGCATCGACCGCTTGGCGCCCGTTTTCCACGACGACGGCCGCGATGCCGATCTTGCGCAGCTGATTGAGCGCCACGCGCTGGTTGATCGCGTTGTCCTCGGCCAGCAAGACGACGGCTTCTCGCTGTGCAAACGGCATGGCCTGGACCGATCCAGCGCTCGGTGCGGCAGGTGAAGGATGCCCGTCGGGAGTTCCGCTGTCGTGCTCCGCGAGCAGCGAAGCCAGACAGTCGAAGAGCGCGGATTGCCGCAAGGGCTTGGTCAGGTACGCCGCGATTCCGATGCGCGCCATATCGGGACCTTCGCCCTTCGCGTCGGGCTGCGCCACAAGGATGACATTTCGCACGTCTGGCCGTAACGCCGCGATCGCGTTACGAACCCACTCTTCACCCGGGCGCGCAAGCCCGATATCGAGGACGGCGAGGTCCAACGGCCTTCCGTCCCGGCCGGCATCGCGATCGCGACGGCACTCCACGCCCCACGATCTAAGGTAGCTTTCGATGATCGCCAGCGCCGGGCCATCGGCGCCGGTGACCAGCGCGCGAACTTCGTGGAACGCCGCGAGGCGCAACGGCGGGCCTTCCCCGTTCGCACGCTCGAGCGGCAGGCGGAACCAGAACGTCGAGCCCCGCCCCACATCGCTGTGCACCCCGATCTCTCCGCCCATCAGCTCGACGAAGCGCTTGGAGATCGCCAGGCCAAGTCCCGTGCCGCCGTAACGCCGCGTCGTCGAACCGTCCGCCTGCGCGAAGGGCTCGAAAAGCCGCCCGCGCACGTTTGCCGGAATACCGATCCCGGAATCTTCGACTTCGAAGCGTACCTCAACGGCATGCTGATGCTCAGCGGCGCAGATCGCGCGGATGATGACGTATCCTTGCTCGGTAAACTTGATCGCGTTGCCGGCTAAATTGATGAGCACCTGCCGCAGGCGTCCGGCGTCGCCGTTGACAACGGGCGGTATCGCCGGATCCACGTAGCTTGCAACTTCGAGGTTCTTGACGCTGCCGGCGGAGGCCACCAGCTGGGCCGCGCCCTCCACGACGCGAGCCGGCGAAAATGTCTGAACGTCCAGTTCGAACTTTCCGGCCTCCACTTTCGAGAAGTCGAGAATATCGTTGATGATCCGCAGCAATGCCTCGCCCGACTCCTTGATCGTGTGCGCGTACTCTTGCTGCTCGGCATCGAGATCCGTTCCCGCCAGCAGCTCCGCCATGGCGATGACGCCGTTCATCGGCGTGCGAATCTCGTGACTCATCGTCGCTACGAACTCCGACTTCAGCCGCGATGCCTCGAGCGCCTTATCGCGCGCGGCCGCCAGAGCCTTCGCAGCCTGCTTGCGCTCCGTAATGTCGCGGTTGATGCTCAGCACGACGCTCTCGCCGTCGAGCTGCACGACATGCGACGAACTCTCAACCGGGTAGGCGCTGCCATCCTTCTTGCGGTGCTCGCTCTCGTAGAGTTGGAGATACTCCTCGCTGAGGCAGGTGAACGGCCCCAGCGCCGCCTCTGCCTCCGCAGTCCGCAGATCACTGATGGTGAGCCGAAGGAACTCTTCGCGCGAATAACCATATTGCGCGGAGGCGGCGGGATTGATGTCGATGATGCGCCCGTCCGAACGTCGAGCGAAGATGATGATGTCGCGCGCCTGCTCGACGAGCAGCCGGTAGCGAGCGGAGAGAGCTTCGCGCTCACGCACCGCCCGCACCGCGGTGTCGACGACGGCTTCGAGCAAGGAGACTTCGTCGCGCGCCTGGTGCGCGTGCGATGCCTCCTCGTCACGAGCGAGATCCCGCGCCTTCTCGGCGACGCGCGCGAGGCGCCGCACCACGCTGCGCATGAAGAGGATGCCCAACAGCAGGATCGCGAGGACAACGGCGATCGCGGCGAGGGCAACGGCGATCACGAGGTGGTCGCTTGCAGTTCGCAGCGACGCCTCGCGGTCGGCCTTGAGCACCAGCTCCTCGGCATTGAAGGCACGCAAACCGTCACCGAACTGCTCGGCCGCCCCGCCGCATGTTCCCCCGATCGCCGTCGCCAGCTGTTGCAGCGATGCACCGTGGCGTCGCAGATCGAGCTCTCTACGCAGGCATGCCAGCTCGAGGTAAGCCAAGGACGCGATGCGTTGCGCCCGCTCGGTTTGTTCCTCGTTGTCGCTGACCATCGCTTGCAAGCCACGGAGCAAGCCCGGGAGGTCGCCGACCGCAACGTCATAGGCTTGCGTGAAGCGTGCGTCTCCGGTGAGCAAGTAGGTGCGCACGCCGGACTGCGCCTCTTGCAGCGACGCGTCCGCGCTCGCCGACTGCGCCAGAACGGCGTACGAATGGCTCTCCCACGCATTCGCGCTAGCGACGCCGCGCTGCAAGTCCCAGAACACGAGCACGAGCATGACGACCATCACGAGCGGAATCGCGATGAGAATCACCAGACGCCGGCCTAAACTGATGTTGAGTCTCACCCTCGACTCCCTCTCAGCGATACGTTCGCTTGCCTAGACGTCTTCTTAGCCGCGGCAAACAATGAGGCCTTGCGGGCCGCGAGCGTCCCCGCATCCTACTCCTGTTGGAGGTCTACGTGCTCGATCACCAGGTCGTGAGGGCCATGCACGAAGGGCTCGATGTAGTATGTGGCCCGATAGCGCAACCCCCGGCTCTCTAGCCGGGCGCGCACGATCGCACTCGAGGTGCCATCCGGCGTGGCCTCCAGGGCGAGTATATGGAGACCACCGCCCTTCGCCAGCGGCGCCTCTTGAGCCACGATTCCAGGCTCGCCAGGCTGCCCTCCGAGATAGGAATAGGCGGCGCCGGTATCGCCGCGGTCGAGCGCTCGCAGATATGCCCGGACGAACTGTTCCGCCGTTACGACGATCGAAGGCGTCGGCGCAGTCGTCATCTGCGCGACCGCCGCGATCGGCGCGATCGTGCGTGCGGCGCGGGCGCTCGCCGGGCGCGCCGTAGCGACGGCACTCGCTTGCGCGAGCGGCGTCTGCGGGGCGAACGTCCGACCCATCGTCGGCACCACCGCCGGAGCCTCGCTCGGCGCAGGCGCCGAAGACGGCGCAGGCGCCGAGGACGGCGGAGGCGCCGGTGCCGGCGTCATCTGCACCGGCTTGGCCGTGCTGAAGCGACGGTCGACGGGAATCGGCGTCGCCGGCCGCGGCGTCTGAAATGATCCAGCCGGCGGCGGCGTCATCGCCACGTCCACCCTCGGCGTGGACGTGGGCCGAGCGGCGATGCGATTGGCGATCAACGCAGTGCCGCCGCCGATCGCCAGCCCCACGCCGATCAGCAATGCGATGAGCGGCGCAGCCCGCCAAGTGAATCGGCTTGGGGGGCGCTGGCGAACGGGCCGTCGACGACTGGCTGGCATCGCCCTCGTATCCGCCCGCGGGGTGGAGTGCTCCTGCCCGACGAAGGGGCGCGGCCATGAGCGACGTGAGCATCGCGGTCGCGCGCCTCGTCAAGCGCTTCGGCGAAGTCGAGGCGGTGCGCGGCATCGACTTCGAGATCCGGCGCGGCACGATCTTCGGGCTTCTCGGCCGTAACGGTGCCGGAAAGACTACCACGCTGGAGTGCTGCATCGGCCTCACCAAGCCGACTTCGGGCTCGGTGCGCATGCTGGGACTCGATCCGTCCACGCCGCGCGATCTCGCGCTGCTGCGTCCGCGCTTCGGTGCACAGCTTCAGACGACGTCTCTCCCGGAGAAGGCGCGTATCGGCGAAGTACTCGAGCTTTATGCGCGCTACTACGGGCTGCGTCCGGCGGTCGCGGCGCTCTGCGAGCGCGTCGGCCTGGGAGGCAAGGAGCGCCAGTCCGTCGGCGGTCTCTCCGGAGGCGAACGCCAACGCCTCGCGCTGGCGCTGGCAATCCAGCACGATCCCGAAGTTGCCTTCCTCGACGAGCCCACGGCGGGCATGGATGCTTACGGGCGCCGCGTGCTCTGGGGCGAAGTCGAGCACCTCCGGCAGACGGGCAAGACGGTAATCCTCACCACGCACTACATCGAGGAGGCGGAACGCCTCTGCGACGAGATTTGCATCGTGCAGCAGGGCAGAATCGTCGCACGCGATACTCCGGCGCGGCTGATCGCCACAGCGGGCGGCGGCTCGACGGTCACGGTGGAGGCGGCCGGCTTCGTGCCCAATGACGGCGTGGCGCGCGCCGGCCGCTGGCATCACGAGCCGCCCGAAGGCGGGAGCGAAAGCGGGCACTGGATACTGGCAACGGAGCACGATCCTGGCCCAGTGCTCGCTGAAGTGGTACGTGCAGTCGACGAGCAGGGCGCGCAACTGCGCGCCCTGGACATGCGGCGCGCGACGCTGGAAGACGCCTTTCTCAATCTCACGGGCGAACGCATCGCCGACGAGCGCGAAGCGGGGGCCGCGTGAGCACGCTGCGCATGCTGTTGGCGCAGACGAAGATGAACTTCGTCTGGTATCTTTTCCGCGACGGCGAGATGATGTTCTGGGCTCTGGCCATGCCGATCTTCTTCTTGGTGCTCTTCTCATTCGCGTTCGGCTTCGGCAACACGACGCAGGCTTCGGCCTTCCTCGTGCCGGGCCTGATCGGAGCCCAAGTGCTGACGCTGGGTTTCTTCGGCGTGGGCGTCATGCTGGCGCAGTTTCGCGAGCAGAAGGTACTGCGGCGCATCTATCTCACGCCGCTCCCGCCATGGGTCTTCTTCGCCGCACTGGTCCTCTACCGGCTCACCCTGCTGGCCTTTCAGGCCTCGGTGCTGGCGCTGGCGGGGAGCATCCTTTTCCACGTGCGCTTCACGGGGCATCCGCTCGACATGATCGCCATGCTTGCGATCGGTGCACTGACGTTCGTCTCGCTCGGCACGGTCGTGGGTGCCGTGACCAGGACGGCTGAGAGCGCCAACAATCTCGCCTCCGTGCTCACCGTGCCTTTGGCGTTCCTCAGCGACGCCTACATTCCGCTCGACCGCTTCCCCAGCACAGTGAGCGCGCCGCTCCACCTGCTTCCCTCCACGCAGTTCATCGACGCGCTGCGCGGCGTGACGACGGGCGGCGAGCCGCTCGTACACTTCACTGTGTGGATCGCCGTACTGCTGTGTTGGGCCGTGGGCGGCATGCTACTGAGCGCCCGTATCTTCCGCTGGGTCTAACC
>SCQY01000166.1 GCA_004298665.1 bacterium
AGAAAGTTCCGGGGCACTCGCCCCGGCCTGTACCTCGCTAACGCGAGCGGGGACCCCATCAACTAGAAAGTTCCGGGGCACTCGCCCCGGCCTGTACCTCGCTAACGCGAGCGGGGACCCATCAACTAGAAGGTTCCGGGGCACTCGCCCCGGCCTGTATCCATATCCGGCGCGAGGTGGCGGGCATCACTATCGGGCAAGCGAGCAACGCACAGCCATGGTCAGCGCGTTATTTTTGGGAACCAGGGAACGGAAAACACCCATGCGTGAGGAGGATCCATGAAGGCTCGACTGACGGCGCTACTTGCCGTCTTGGCGCTAGCCGCCTGCGGCGGCGGCGGCAGCAGCACCGGTGCCACGGTCCCAGCGGGACCAGGCACTTCGGCGATGACCATTGGAATGGTCGACGGCCAGCTCCAGATGAGCGGCGATACCATTACTGCCGTCAACCTGGGCATCGATAAAGTTGAGGTGGTCGGCAACGGCTCGCAGCCTGCGGTCGTCACCACGTACTCCACCCCAAATCAAGTGAATCTGCTCTCCCTGACTTCGCCGGCCAGCCCGCTGACGTTCACGGGAACGATCCCGGCGGGCACCTACAGCCAGATCAGGCTCCTGCTGGACACGGCCACCACCACCATCACCTATACTGACAGCGGCGGCGTTTCGCATACCGCTCCGCTCAGCGTGCCCAGCGCCACCGGGCCGGCCAATGGCTTGGGAAGCGGCAGCAGCGCAGACAGCGGCGACGGGCCGGGAACGGCGGGCGTCAAAGTCAACGTGAGCCTGAACGCGCAGTCCGGCAACAGCTACGGCTTCCTGTTGGACTTCAACGCCGGACAGTCGATCGTACTCACCGGGAACGGCACGTTCATGATGAAGCCGGTGATCGTGGCGACCGCGCAGAACCTCGCGGGCTCGCTCAGCGGCACGGTGAAGAACGCGGCCGGCGCCGCTGTGCAATCGGCCGAGGTTGAAGCAATCCAGGGAACCACGGTCGTCAACGCCGGCGTCACCGACGCAAGCGGCAACTTCGCGATCAACGCCCTCCCCGCCGGCAGCTACACGCTGAAGATCCTGAACTCGTATCAGACGGCGGCTCAACTCGGAACCAGCCAGACCACCCTCGCCGTCGGATGCACGATCACGGCACCGGCAACCACCTGCACGGCGACGGTCAACGCGCCGGGCACCTTTACGGTCACAGCCGGCCAAACCACCGCCGTGGGGACGCTGACCGACTAAGCGGCACCGCACTGTCACTAGACACCAACCCATGGACCCTGGTATACTGCCAGGGTCCATTTTTCTCGGGGGTAGATCTACGTGTTCGTTTTCGACCTTCAACTCTTCGCCCACAAGAAGGGCGGCGGCAGCTCCAAGAACGGCCGTGACTCCAACGCCCAGCGCCTTGGCGTGAAGCGTTTCGGCGGGCAGGACGTTCTCGCTGGCAACATTCTGGTGCGCCAGCGCGGAACGCGCTTCTACCCCGGCGAGAACGTCGGGATGGGCAAAGACCACACGCTCTTCGCTCTCGTTCCCGGCAAAGTGACCTTCCACGAATCGAACCAGCGCAAGTTCGTGGCGGTCGTCCCCGCGGGAGCCTGATCACCCCTCACTTCGCGCAAGCGAAATCGCTCATGGGGCCCGCCTCGGCGGGCCTCTCGCGTTTGGTAACGAAACGGCAGTACCGTGTTCATCGATGAGGCCACCATCACCGTCAAGGGCGGAGATGGAGGCGACGGCATCGTCGCCTGGCGCCGCGAGAAGTACGTCCCCAAAGGGGGTCCCGCCGGCGGCGACGGAGGCCAGGGCGGCAGCGTGGTCCTGGTGGCTGATCCTAACGTCAACACGTTGGTCGAGTTCCGTTACAAGCGTCACTTCGCCGCGCACGACGGCGAGCACGGCGGCACCTCCAACAAGTCGGGCCGCTCGGCCCCCGATCTGCTGGTCCCCGTCCCCGTCGGCACGCTGGTCATCCGCGACGGCAGCCCGTTCGCCGATCTGGGTGAGCCCGGCAAGCGCGTCTCCATCGCCAAAGGCGGGCGCGGAGGGCTGGGCAACCAGCATTTCGCCACCGCCCGCCGCCAAGCGCCCCACTACGCGGAGAAAGGCGAGCCCGGCGAAGAGCACGAGATTGCGCTCGAGCTGCGCCTGCTGGCCGACATCGGCATCGTGGGCGTCCCCAACGCCGGGAAGTCGACGCTCCTCTCCGTCGTCTCGGCGGCCAAACCGAAGATCGCCGACTACCCCTTCACGACGCTGGAGCCGCAGCTCGGCGTGGTGCGTCTCGACGAAGAGACCAGCTTCGTTGCCGTGGACGTTCCCGGCCTTGTGGAAGGAGCCCACGAGGGCGCCGGCCTGGGCGATCGATTCCTGCGCCACGTCCAGCGCACGCGCGTGCTCATCCATCTGATCGACGGCATGGACACCCCCGAGCAGGCACGCGCCGAGCGCACGATGATCGAAGGCGAGCTGCGCGAGGCGGGCTTGATCGACAAGCCGCGCATCGTGGTGATCTCGAAGATGGACCTGCCGCAGGCGCGCGAGACCTTCGCCGCGCTGCGTGAAGAGATCTCCGGCTTGATGGCCATCTCCTCGGCTACCGGCGAAGGCGTACGCGAGCTGATGTACGCCGCCTGGCGCGTGATCCAGGAGACGCCTGCACCGAGCTTCGCCCTCGAGGAGTCGCCCCGCATCGATCTCACGCCCAGCGAGCCCTTCCACGTAGAGCGCGACGGCGGCGTCTTCGTGGTGAGCGGGCCGCGCGTGGAGCGCTTGGCGTCCATGACGGACTTCGACAACGACGAAGCACTGGGACGCTTCGAGCGCGCGCTCGCCAAGCTGGGCGTAGAGCACCGCCTGCGCGAGCTGGGCATCGCCGCCGGCGACACCGTGCGCATCGGCGACGCGGAGTTCGAATACTCGTGAAGCTGGGGATCCTCGGCGGCACGTTCGATCCGATCCACTGCGCCCATCTCTACGTGGCGGAGGCGGCACGCGCCGCCATCGCGCTCGACTGCGTGCTCTTCACGCCTACCGGCTCGTACCGCCACCGCAGCGAGGAACCCGGGGCACCACTAGCCGCCCGCGTGGAGATGGTGGCGCTAGCCATCGCATCCAACCCCGCCTTCCGCCTCGAGGATACCGACCTCACCGGCACCGGCTACACGGCCGACCTGATCCCGCGCCTGCGTGCGAAGTACCCGCACGATGAGCTCTACTTCATCGCCGGCGCCGACTCGCTAGCGGCCTCGCCGTGGCGGCGCCTGGACGAAGTCTTCGCGGCGCTCGACGGATTCGTGGTGGCGACGCGGCCCGGCATCGACGCCCCGCTGCCTCCGGAGATCGAAACGCACGTGCACCGCTTGGAGATTCCGCCACTCTTCACCAGCGCTAGCCGCATCCGCGCGCTGGCGCGCGAGGGGCGCCCGATCCGCTACCTGGTGCCGGACGAAGTCGCCGCCTACGTTGTGGCCCACCGGCTGTACCGCGCGTACAGCGGGGCGGAGCAAACACGATGAGCGAGGTCCTTGCGCCGGGCATGGGGCGTTTGACCGAGGGTTCGCTGGCCTTCGGAGGTGTAAGCCTCGAGGCGCTGGCCGCGACCTACGGAACGCCGCTGGTCGTCTTCGACGGCGGGCTCTTCGACGAGCGCGTGGCCGCCTTCCGAAACGCCTTCGGACCCCAGACGGACATCTCGTATGCGGCCAAGGCGTTCCTGTGCGTGGCGATGGCACGCCGCGTGGCGGCGCTTGGCCTGAACCTCGACGTCTGCAGCCTAGGCGAGCTGCGGACCGCCCAGGCTGCCGCATTCCCTGCCGAGCGCCTGCGCTACCACGGCTGCGGCAAGGGCGACGACGAACTCGAGGCGGCTCTGCGCGGCGGCGTGGGGCGCGTCATCGTCGACAATCTCGAGGAATTGGAGCGTCTGGAGGGCGTCGCCGCGCACCTGGGGCGCTCGGCCGCGGTGATCCTGCGTGTGAACACGGGGATCGAGGCCCATACCCACGAGATGATCCGCACGGCTGGGGAGAATTCGAAGTTCGGGATGCTCCCCGAAGTGGCGTTCGCCGCGGCCCGCCGCGTGGCGGCCTCTGGAGATCTGCACATGGCCGGCCTCCATTCGCACATCGGCTCGCAGATCTATGAGCCGCGCTTCCTGGCCGACGCCGTGGAGCCGCTCTTCGAGCTTGCCGCCTCATTGAGCGGTATCGGGATCGCCGTTCCGGAGATAATTGCCGGCGGCGGTTTCGCCGTCCGTTACCGTCCTGAAGACCCTCCCGCGCCGGCGCCGGAAGCGATCGCGCAACGCCTCCTAGCCGCCATGCGCCTGGGAGCCGAACGCGCGGGCGTCCCCCTCCCGCGACTCGGCATCGAGCCGGGGCGCGCGCTGGCGGGCGAGGCGGGCCTCTCGCTCTACCGCGTGATGTCCGTGAAAGATCACGCCACCTGCCGCTTTGCGATCGTCGACGGGAGCATGGCCGACAACCCGCGCCCCGCGCTCTACGGCTCTTACCACCACGTGGTGCGCGCCGACGGCCCCTCCACGGGCGGCATGCGTGCTGCGACCATCTGCGGGCGCTCCTGCGAGGCCGATGAGATGATGACGGTGCCGCTGCCGGAGGATTTGCGCGGCGGCGATCTGCTGGCCGTCTGCACCACGGGGGCCTACACGTACAGCATGGCCTCCAACTACAACCGCTTCGCCAAGCCTGCAGTCGTGCTGGTGGCGGACGGCGCGCACACTTTGTGGGTACGGCGCGAGCGCGATGATGAAACGCTGCACTTTGATGTCGATACGTAATTTGTTAGGATGGTACTAGAAAGACTCGCCTCGGTCGTATTGGCAAGCCGCTCCCCCCGGCGTATCGAGCTGTTGCGCTCGCTGGGACTAGACGTGCTGGTGCGCCCAAGCAGTTACGGCGAAGAAGAGGTTGCCGGGTTGCAGCCACGAGAGTTAGCGACATACCACGCACGCCGCAAGGCGCAGGATATCGCGGGCAGGCTGGACGAGCATGCCCCGTTGGTGGTTGCCGCCGATACGATCGTCGACGTCGATGGGCGCCTCTTCGGCAAGCCGGCCGACGAAAGCGAAGCCGCCGCGATGCTGCGGACGCTTTCGGGACGCAAGCATCGTGTACACACGGGCTACTGCCTCTGGGATGGACGCGCCCGCGAGCGCTCCGGCTGCGAAACCACCGATGTGACGTTCGTCACGCTGCGCGAGGAACAGATTCAAGATTACATCGCAACGGGTGAGCCGATGGACAAGGCTGGTGCCTATGGCATCCAGGGGCGCGGCGCGCTCCTGGTCGATAGCATCGACGGCGACTTCTACGCCGTGATGGGACTCCCGTTGGCAACGCTGGCCCGCGAGTGCGAGGCCCTGGGGTACCGTTTACTGTGATTCGTTCGCTCTTCCCCGATGTCGGCATCGACCTCGGTACTGCCAACACCGTCATCTACGAACGGCAGAGCGGGGTGCTGCTCTCCGAACCATCCGTGGTGGCCTTCGACACCAAACGCGGCAACAAGGTCGTCGCCGTCGGCCGCGCCGCCCGCGAGATGGACGGCAAGGCACCGGACCGCATCAAGGTCGTCCACCCCCTCCATGCCGGAACGATCTCCGACTTCAAAGCCGCCCACACGCTGGTGACAACGCTGCTCGGGCGCGCCTTCAACCTCAAGGGGACGATGCATCCCCGGGTGATCGTAGGCGTTCCGGGATGCGCTACGGACATCGAGTGCAAGGCCATCGAAGAGGCCGTCGGCCAAGCGGGAGCGCGCAAAGCCGTCTTCGTCCCGCAGGCCATGGCCGCGGCCGTAGGCGCGGGCCTCGAAGTCTCGCAGGCGCGCCCCTCCATGGTGGTGGACATCGGCGGCGGCACCACGGAAGTGGGCATGCTCGCGCTCTCCGGCGTGGTCGTGCTTCACTCGATCAAGGTGGGCGGGGAGAGCCTGGACCGCGCCATCGCCTCGCGCCTGCGCAACGACCACTTTCAGATCGGCTCGCTGAGCGCAGAACGGCTGAAGATCCAACTCGGGTACGCCGGCCGCCCGCTGGGCCGCGAGCCGCTGCGCATCAGCGGCATGGACCAGGTGGCTGGAGGCCCCGCGGGACGGTCGATCCCGGAGGAGATGATCGGCGAGGCCTTGCTCGAGTCGCTCGATGCCATCGCGCGCGGCGTCCGCTTCGTCATCGAGGCTACTCCGCCGGACCTTGCCGCCGATTTGCTGGAGACCGGTATTACCATGACTGGCGGCGGTGCGCTGTTGCCGGGGTTGGCGGGATTCCTTGGCGAACGTACGCGAGTCCCGTGCTCCGTGGCTCCTGAGCCGCTGCTATGCGCCGCACGCGGCGCGGGCGAGATCTTGGCGACGCCCAGCCTCCTGGAGCGCGTGGCTCCGCAGGCCGATCGACTGACGAGGTGGTACCGATCTATACGTCTCGGGGTGAAGGAAAGCTACTCGCCGTAATCGGCGTCGTCATTCTCTTTGCCCTGGTGGCGCTGCTTCAGATCGACGCCGCGCGCAAGGGCCAGGAAAGCCTCCTCTCGCAGATCCTCACCACCGTCGCCGTCCCCGTCGAGAGCGCCTTCACCGTCGTTGGCTCCGGCCTTCACGACGGCGCGTCCAACGTCGCGAGTCTCCCACGCTTGGCGGCGGAGAACGCGCGTCTGCGTGACGAAGTGCGCACGCTGCGCGCGCAGGATGCCGTGCTGCGCGAGGCAGCCTCCGCCGCCCCCGACGCGCTGCGCTTCGCGGCGCGCGCTGCGGCGCTGGATCACGCCATTCCAGCCACCGTCATCGGCTACGATCCCACGAATGCACTCGACACCATCACCATCAACCGCGGCTCTCACTCCGGCGTGGTGCGCGACGCGGGCGTCGTCGATGCCGGCGGCGTGGTGGGACGCGTCGAGTCGGTAAGCCCTTTCGCCGCCAAGGTGCTGCTGATCACCGACTACACCTCGAGCATCCCCGCCGTCGTGCAGCAAGGACGTTGGTGGGGCATCGCGCGCGGCTCGCAGACGCGGGTGCAGATGACGTACATCTCGCAGGACGCCGTATTGAAACCGGGGATGCGCGTGGTGACGGGGCAGGGACGCGTCTTTCCGCCCGGCCTGCTGATCGGCCACATTACCTCCGTGGTGCGGGGCGACGCCAGCCTCTACCAGGTGGCAAAGATCGAGCCCGCGGCCAACTTCGGACGCCTCTCGCGCGTCCTGGTGCTCCCCAAGCCCGGTTCGTCGACGAAGTGAGCAATCGCGCCTTGAGCAATTGCGTCTTGCGCAATTGCGCCTCCGGAGGACCTTTACAGCAACAGGGCTCCCACGAACGGAGCACAGCGAAGTGAGTGGGATAAACGAGGTCGATCGCCCAGCGCACTGGCCTAGCCTGGCCCTGGCTGCCGCTGCGGCCATCGTGCTGGAGAGCACGTGGCTGCGTACGCTGCGTGTGCACGGCGGCGCGCTGGATTTGCTGGTGGTCTTCGTGGCGTGGTATGCTGCCACGGCCGGCGCGCGGCGCGGCATGCTGTACGGCGCACTCTGCGGCATGGTGGAGGATGCTCTCGCGGTACGGACCGGCGCCGCCCACATGCTTGCGCTAGGACTGACCGGCGCTGCCTGCGGCTGGGGATCGCGCTTCGTTCTACCAGACTCCATGTTTGCCATCGCCGGTATCGTAGCCGTAGGCACGGTACTCAGCAACGCGATCTTCTGGAGCACGATGTCCCTGGGCGGCTTTCCGGATGGGCTTGGATCGCTGCACGTCCATCGCTCCCTCTGGAGCGCGCTGCTGGGCGTCATTGCCTTCGTCATCCTCTGGAGCGTCTCGAGATGGCTGCGGAATCGCAACAGCGGCCGCTGAGCCCGCGGCGCTTCTGGGCCTTCGCGGCCGCGCTCGCGCTGATGGTGGCGGCACTGGCGGCACGCCTGGTTCAGCTTCAGCTGCTGCACGGCGCGCAATTCGAGGCCGCCGCACGCGCCAACCAGATCCGCCAAATCGAGATCGCCGCACCGCGCGGGCTCATCTTCGACCGCCGCGGCGTCGTGATCGCTCGCAGCCGCCCATCGTTCGTGCTGGCCGTCATCCCATCGGAAGTGACGACGCCGAAGCAGACGATTACGCGAGTGGCGGCGCTGATCGGGCGCCCGCCGAGCAAGCTCTGGGCAAGCCTGCTTCACCACCGCGGCGTCAACTACAAGAGCTTTGACGAGCTGCAAGTCTACGAACCGTATGGCCCCGTCATTCTGGCGCGTGCGCTCCATCCCGCGCAAGTGGCGCGTTTGGTGGAAGCGAGCGCCGATCTCCCCGGCATTGACGTAGAGGTGCAAGCCGTACGCGATTACCCGTACCGTTCGGCGGGCTCACATCTGCTGGGTCACGTGGGGCAGATCACCGAAAGCGAATACGAAAGCCGCAAGCACCTCGGGTACACGCCCAACGACGTCATCGGAAAAGACGGCCTCGAGACGGTCTACGACGCATGGCTGCGGGGCACACCGGGCGGCAAACGTGTGGTCGTCGACGCACAGGGCAAGGTCGTGCGCAACATCGGGTATGCGGACCCCAAGCCGGGTGACAGCCTCGTCACCTCACTCGATTGGCGCTTGCAGATGTACTTGGAAGTTGGGATGCGCCGCGAGCTGGAACGCCAGAGCCGTCTGACGGGACGGCGCTTGGCGGGGGCGGCGGTAGCGATCGATCCCAACACAGGCGGCGTCCTGGCGCTCGTCTCGATGCCCAACTACGATCCCAACGCCTTCTCCGACGGCATCAGCGAGCGCAACTATACGCGCTACGTTACCGACCGCCTGCGCCCGCTGTACGACCGCGCCATCGGCGCCGCGACGGCAACGGGTTCCACCTTCAAGCCGATGGTAGCGGCCGCCGCGCTGGCCGAGCACGTCATCTCACCCGATGCGCGCTTTTACGACAGCGGGCGGTACTACTGCCACGGCGCCGCGTTTCACGGCTTCGGGAACGAAGCGCTCGGCTCGATCAATATGTATCAGGCGATCGCGGCATCGGACGACGTCTACTTCTACCATCTCGGCGATCTGTTAGGCCACGACCGGCTGCGCAACTACGCCTTGCAGTTCGGCTTGGATGCGAAAACCGGCGTCGATCTTCCCGGCGAATACGAAGGGAACTGGCCCACCAACGCATGGATGATGAAGGTCTACGGCCTGCCGATGGAGCCTTCCGACGTCTGTATTTTGGCCATCGGCCAGGGCGCGATGGAGGCGACGCCGATCCAGATGGCCGACGCCGTGGCCGCCATCGGTAACGGCGGCACGTTGTGGCGCCCGCACGTCGTCACCGCGATCCGCAACTGGCAGGGGAAGACGATCAAGGTGCTGGCACCAACGCCGATCCGTCACATCTCCATCCCTGCGCAAGATTTCGCCGTCGTACGCAAGGGAATGTCGATGGTCACGGGAGCTGGCGGTACCGCCTTCGGCCTGACCATTCCCGGACTCGCCTATGGCGGTAAAACCGGGACGGTGGAGACGGACGGCGGCAATGGCCCTAACACCACATGGTTCGAGGCGTTCGCGCCCGTCGATCACCCCACGGTGGCCATCGCCGTCTACATGGAGCGCACGGGCGGATACGGCTCCACGGTCGCCGCCCCTGTTGCCGCCTATGCGCTGGCGAAATACTTTGGGAAGAAGCCGCCGGCGTTGGCCGCGAGCGGAGAGTGAGCCCTCGTTTGCGATCCAGGCTCAGTAGTACAGTAACTGATACTCGAGCGTGGCATTGTACACGCCGGCTCCTACGGTATTCGGCACGGTGAGCTGAAGGTCGACGCAGATCGTCTCAGTCTGCCCAGCGTTCCCGCTGAATGCCAGCTGCGCGTTGGCAACCCCGCCGTTGGCAAAGGGTACAAAGGACGTCGTAAGCCCTTCGGCAAGCCAGGCGAGATCACTCACAGTCGGCGCGTTGTAGCCAGGAAAGGTACCGCCGCCGCTGGTCGTCGAGCCATAGACGAAGTCATCGACCTTCCACTGATATGGGAAGTAGGCAAAGACCTGATAAGCACACGTGTAGGTGTTCGTTCCGTACCCGGCATTGAAGCTGGGAGTGTTCACATTGATGTGCAAGTACTTCGCCGTCGGGTCGGCCTGGACGTTAACCGTCACGGGAATGTTGCCTTGCGTTACTTGCGCGACGACATGCCTGGGTGTCAGAAGATCGGGGCGCAGCAATGCGAAGATCTCTGGGTGCGGGGCGGGGTGAGCCACAGCCGCGGCTACCGTGCGCCGGTGATCTGGAGTTCCCGGTACGTAGACGATCGGCGAGGGTGTTACCGTGATGTTGACGGTGACGGTTTTCGAAGTAACCAACACCCATCCAGCGAGCGCGGGAGCCGCGCCGATCGCGAGCGCCGCGGTAATGAAGGCGACGACGATGAGTCTGCGGATCATTTCGCTACCACCGTATAGACCACGTAGACGCTGAACTGCGCTGCTGGGATCGAGCTCGAGAGCTGCAGCTCGTAGTCGTAGCCTTGATTCGCAGTATTGTTGGTCAGGCCGGTGGTCGAGCCGCCGTACGTCCAGACCAGGGCAGAGGCCGGAGGTCCCCCCGGGCCATACGAGATACCGGTAGTGCTG
Organism: bacterium; assembly: GCA_004298665.1. Classification (GTDB taxonomy): domain Bacteria; phylum Vulcanimicrobiota; class Vulcanimicrobiia; order Vulcanimicrobiales; family SCRA01; genus SCRA01. Next base: position 10,629 of record SCQY01000166.1, read on the forward strand.
CCGCTGCCGGTGATCGTGGCGACGGTCTTATCGAAGGCCGCAGCAGGAGTGAACGGCGTGTTGGTAGAGGCGGACGGCAGCCAAAAGAGGGATGTGCCGATCGGCCAGGTGCCACTGCCGGCGGACTGCCAATCACTGCTGCCTTCTGCATAAACCTGAAAGCCGCTAGAGTCGTTGGTCGTCACGCTGACCTGAGCCGCATATTTGTAGAGGTAGTTGTATCCCTGGGTGACTTTACCAAAATCGACGTACCCTCCGTTGAGGGACGCGCTGGGGCCCGGGGCCGGTGTCGCGTTGCTGGGACCTCCCTGCGGGCCGTAACCGCTTTGGTAGTTGGGCGCCACTGACATGTTGATCAC
>SCQY01000167.1 GCA_004298665.1 bacterium
GCAATATGCCAACGGAAAGTTGCCGGAGTACTACCATGCGGTCAACGGGGAGGTCGAGGACGACGGGCTGAATATCAATGACGACACGCCGCTTTACATCCTCGCGCTCACTCACCACGTACGTGCCACGGGCGATGTTGAGTGGCTGGCTTCGATGTATGAGTCAGTCCGTGCCGCCGCTGACTACATCGTCTCGCAAGTAGACGAGCGGGGCCTGGTGTTCTGTTCCGCGAAGGATCCGCGCGGCGGTGTTTGGGCGATCGCCAGCTGGCGGAATATCATTCCGTCGTATACCATCAATGGTGCCGTCACCGAGATCAACGCGGAATGCGTTGCGGCGCTACGCGAGGCGGCTCGTCTGGCAACGGAACTGGGGCGTGGGAATGACTCCGCACGCTTCGCATCGTTTGCCGAGCGTATCGCCGGCGCGATGAACACATATCTCATTAATCCTGAAAACGGATTGTACTACTTGAATATCGACGCCGACGGCAACGTGCACACAGACGTCACAGGGGACGAAATCTTTCCGGTGATGTTTAGGATATGCGACGAAGAGACGGGCTTCCGGGTCATCAGCCGGCTGAACGCACCTGACTTCTGGACCTCCGGGGGCTTGCGCACGGCGTCGCGGAACGATCCATATTACGATCCGTCCAACTATTCCGGGCTGCTCGGCGGAGTCTGGCCCGGGCTCACCTGGTGGTACGCATTTGCCGCCGCGCGATACCACCCGGCCTTCATGGTACGCGCATTACGCTCGTCGTTCGAACATTATGCTGCAGATTCCAAAAAAAACAGCACCGTCCCTGGGCAGTTTAGCGAGTGGTTCGATGGCGAGAGCCTGACGAACAAGGGCATGCGTTTGAGCCCGTGGGAGCCTCCTCGCTTCCTCTGGGCCGTCGTAGAAGGAGTGTGCGGCTTGACCCTCACGCATGGACTGCCTTGTATCTCTCCGCTCATCCCGGAGCACTGGACATGGGTGGGGCTGCGGAGAATCCCATACCACGGCGGCGAGTTCTCGTATGCCGCCGTCCGCCAACGCGACGGTTTCCATATCTACTCGACTGTGCCTGTACAAAGCGAGTCGGACGTTCACGTGCTCGAAGAAGACGTGTCGGACCAGGTCGCTATCTTCGCCGAGGCCGGGGTAGCGGTGGCTCTGCGGAGTAAGGAGCAGGCCGTCGTCCTTCTCGGTAATGTTGGATCGACGACCGCGAACGTCGCAATGAATATGGCGCCACTCCTAGATTCTACGTCGATCTATCGGCTGCGTGTTTACGACAGCGAACGTCAGGATTGGGAAGAGTTCGGAACGTCGCAAGGGCGCGAGCTGGCGGGGTTGGCATTTTCCGTAGAGACGCAAGGCTTCCGGCTCCTCGAGTTCACGCGTTCGGAATAACGAGCATCGTTCGACGGGCTACCTACCCTGTACCGCTGCCGGCGCCCATTCGCGCGCCTTGAACGCGTCGTCCAACGGCGTCGCGAAAAGATGGTTCGAGTAGTTGCTCAGTGTCTTGACCGCGATGGCGAGGATGACGTCGAGGACCTGCTTCTCGCTATAGCCCGCGTGCAGGAACCCGTGCACATCGGACTCCGTTGGGCGTCCACGTGTAAGGAGCACGGTGCGCGTGAACGCTGCGAGCGCCGCGAGTTTGACGTCGGGGATGGGCGCACCGTCGCGGATCGCTTCGGTCACCGGTTGCGGGACCTTCGACTTCGCCTCGGCGATCACACTGTGAGCGGCCATGCAGTAATCGCAGCCGTTCTCGTAGCTGATCGTGAGGAAGATAACCTCTTGCTCTGCCGGCGTGAAGCCGGAGAGGGAGCGGAACTTTTCATACCCGGCGAGGTACGTCTCGAGGACCTCGGGGGCGTTGGCCAAATAAGCATACATATTCGGTATCATGCCGTTGCGCCGCCGCACTTCGGTCAGCACGGCTCGTGTGCGCTCGTCCGAGGCGTTGGTGTCCTGCTTGGGTAGTTGAAGGCGGTAGGTTGCTTCGCTCATCGGATGTCGTCCTTTCTTATGAATGTGGGTTAGCGTATGCTGGGATCGCGCGTACCGGGCTCGCGCAGCTCGTCGATGAGCTGTAACACGCCGCGCAATGAGTGCACGACCAAATCGCGCGGAGCAGGGGAGCGCATCAGCGACAGGAGGCCGATGAGCGCTCCCAGCAGCAAAGCGGCAGTCTGCTGCACGTTCACATTCGCGCGCAACTCGCCGCCCACCGCGGCGCGGTCGAGCGCGGCGGCAAGCGCCGCCTGCAGCCGCTCGAAGTGCACAGAGACCCGTTTACGCGTCGCGCTCTCGAGCGGGGCCGCTTCCGCCGAGGCAACGACCATCAGGCAGCCAAGGCGACCCTGCGGCCGGCCGATCTGCCCGTCGAACTGCTCGAAGAAGGCGCGGATCTGCTGCAGCGATGCGTGGGGGCTCCTCAGGGGTGTCATCCAGCGTCCGGCCACCTCGTCACGATAGAGGTCGAGCGAGCGCCTGAATAAGCCCTGTTTGCCGCCGAAGCTGCTATAGAGCCCATAGCGCTGCACGCCCGTGCTCCGCACTAGCTCGTCGATGGAGGTGTGGCCAAAGCCCCGTTCCCAGAACAGCTGCATGGCCGAGCGCAGAGCCTCTTGAGGTTCGAATGTCTTGGTTCTCGGCATGGTCCTGAATACCAGAATACACGTTCTGCTTCAAGAATACAAGCCCCGGGGCGCTCTCCGTTTATCAGTCAGCAACATTGCGCAACGAGCGCGGTTTGTAAGCTCGACTACCGAAGAGTGAGGCACGCTGCGCTATCCTTATCCTGTTCGTACGAGACATTAGGAGCGCAATTGATGACTCGGGAAACCCGCTGGGTTGTCACAGACCTGCCGGCGACGATCGATCGGCAGTGTCTCCTCAGGGTCAAGATCACGTTTGACGGGCATGTGAAAGCCGGTCGCGTGCGCCACATCATCAACCTCGACCACGTGGGTGAGTGGCAGAACGAAGCGACCACATCCATCATCACGATCTTGCGAACGCTGAGGAACGCGGGTGGCACGCTTCGACTCGTCACGAGGCGCTCGGATATACGCGCTGCCCTCTCCCTTGCTGGACTGGACAAGATTCTCCACGTCTACACGGATGAAGTGGCCGCCTCCACGGTGATCGAGGACAGCACGGCAAAGCCTGGACGTGCGCTCCATGTGCGTGAAGCGTCGACTCGAACGGATACGCAAGCTTTCGTAGTGAAGGGCATCGGCTCTCTTCTGGCGCTCTTCTTGCTTCTTCCGCCGAGTGCCAGCGCACGGGCGGCAAGTGTACCACAGGCTGACGCGAGTCCAGGAGCGGTGCCCACTACGGATGCTCGAGAGATCGTGCAGCGCCTCATCGAGCGCGAGCCCGACTTGCAGACATATCGCGCACACCTTAACGTGAAGATCCGTATGAGGAGTTTTCCGTTTCTTGCGCCGGCACTCGAGGGACAGGTTTACTTCAAGCGGCCGGGCAAGTACGAAGTGATCTTCGACCACGTGCCTTTCTATGCCAAGGGCTTCGAGCGCGTATACGGGGGCATTGGTGACCCCTCGGATTGGTATCAGCGCTTCGACGTCTCGTATTCCGGACAGGTCATCGTGAGCGGCCATCCTGACGTCGTGCTGACGCTCGTTCAGCGCGTGCGCGGGATGATCGATCATGAGCGCGTCATGGTCGATCCCACGACCTGGCAGATCGAGCAAATGGAGTGGCGTTACTACAATGGCGGTGTCATCACGATGTCGCAGCAATATTCCAATGAGGACGGCTTCGACATGGTCATTCGCCAATCGGCCGACGTCCGGATACCACACGTTTCCGCCATCGCGGAGGCGAACCTGAGCGACTATCGGACGAACGTCGCAATCGATGATGCCACGTTCGCGAACAACCGCCGATAGCGAGTGTGTGGCCCTACGCCGGAGCGGCAATGTGCGGACGGGGCACCAGTCCTAGAACCAGCAACGCACCGACGACCATCGCGGCCGCAGCAATAAGAAAGGTCAGGGTGTAGCTGCCAGCGCTGCCAAGTCGCAGTATGGCGCCGAAGACGCCAAACGAGACGGCGCGCCCCATGTTGTGGGAGAAGTTGAAGAGGCCGCCGGCTTCACCCGCTGATTCCTCCGGCACATGGGTGAGCGCGGACACCGCCGTGGGCGCCAAGGGCAGCGCCATGCCGGCGCCTTCGATGACCATTATCGTGGTCAGCGCGAGCGGCGAGATCGACGGCCCCAGGAGCGCGAGCAAGATGAAAGCCGCGACCATGATCGTGAAGCCGATGACCCACGGGATTACCGCGCCGAGGCGATCCGTGAGCCAGCCGCCCCAGACACCAACGACGATCGCCGTGATCGCCAACGGTACCAGTACATGAGAAGCTTGCAAGGCGCTGTAGCCGGCCACGTACTGAAGCTCGAATGGAACGAACATCATCGCTGAGAACATGCCTACGCAGACCAGGAACGTGCCGACGTTTCCCAGGACGAACGGACGAATGCGGTACAGGCTCATGTCGAAGAGAGGTTGCTTCTCGGTTCGCTGATTGAACCAAAACACCGCGAGACCGACGATGAACAGTCCGTAGAGCATGAGCGCCATCGCGCCCATCGTCGCGCCGATCGCCTTGGAGAGACCGGATGCCATCGTATCCATCGCTGAGCCCGAAGCGGCAAGCGCGACCACGAGCGCCGAGAACGCCACGATGAACGAGAGCGACCCTACCCAATCGAAGCGACCCTCGCCGCTACGCGGAAGCTCTTCCAAGGCGAAGGCGCCCCAAATCCATACCAGCGCCGCGATTGGGGCAGTTACCCAGAAGATTGAGGGCCAGCCCCAGTACGCGCTGAGGTAGCCGCCGACCACCGGGCCGCCCACCGTGCCGGAGAGCAGCGCCGCCCGCCAGGTTCCGAGGGCCAGGCCCGTTCGTTCGCGGATCTGCGCGCTGATGAAGACGATCGAGACCAAGATGATGCCGCCGCCGAGGCCCTGCAGCGTATGCAGCGCGACGAGGCCGGCGATATTCGGCGCGTACCCCGTAAACGCTGATGTGACTGCGTAAAGACCCAGTCCCCAAAGGAAGACGCGCCGATGCCCGTACGCATCTCCCAGCTTCCCGGCAACCGGCATGACGACTGCGTACGGCACGAGGTACGAAATGACCACATAGACGAGATCGAAATCGCCGCCATGGGATGCTTGCACGATCTGCGGCAAGGGCACGTTCACGATGCCGGCGCTGAGGTTCGAGAGGAATGTCGCAATCGACGTGATTGCGACGATGGTAAACGGGGAGACATTGTTCTTCATGACGCCGTCCCCTTGACGAGTCGCCCGGCGAAGGAGTTGAACAACACGGTCGTAACGCTGGCAGCCATGGCCACCATCGCCCAGGCAGGGTAGAGCAAGCCGCTGGCGGCGAT
>SCQY01000015.1 GCA_004298665.1 bacterium
GCAACGCGTTGCCACAGGTTCACGAGTCCCTGACAGTTCGGGCCGAGAACGCGTACATTGGACTGCGCCGCCAGCGCCGCGATCTCTTGCTGGAGACGTTCGCCCTCGGCACCCGTCTCCCCGAATCCGCCGCTGAACACCACCGCCGCGCGAGTCTTGTGCTCTGCCAGCCGTGCCAGCGCCTCGGGAACCGAGGAGGCTGCTACCGCTACGAGCGCAAGATCGGGTGCTTCGGGAATCTCCATGATCGACGGAAAGCATGGGATGCCCGCGAGTTCGCGGTACTTGGGATTGACGGGATAGATCGCGCCGCGGTAACCGAGCTGCTGCAGCAGGTGGAGTGGTTTGCCGCCGATCGACGAGGGGTTCCCCGAGGCGCCGATGATGGCGATGGAGGAAGGCGCGAGGAGCCGTGCTATCCCCTCGGTCTCGCGATCAGAGGTGTCCGTGGCTGATCGCATACACGTCCTCGATGACCATATGATAGTCGGCGGCTTTGCCGTCGCGGGCCCCGCGGCACAAGATCCGCGAGCGGTGAAACTCCTTGACGTCGTCGGGGAACGGTAGGTTGCCGAAATCGAGCAGCCGTACAGCGCCCATCGCGTCGCGAGCGGGGAGAATGCGGCCGCGGTTGTGCTTGCTCGGCGAGAACGGGATCTCCAAGACCCCGGCGTCGATCGCTCGCACCACACCGGCTGCCACGTCACCGTCGCCGAAATCGAGAATACGATCGAGCACTGCACTCGCCTCGCGGTCGATGATCTCCATCTCCTGCGCCAACAGCTCGCTGTCCGGGAAGGCTTGATGCCGCAGCATGTTGAGGAGCTGACGCGTGCAGCGAATGCCTTCGGCGTTGGCTTTGATGGTCGGTATCCCTTCGGCTTCGTGCGGCGACTTCGTGATCACTTCGGTCGCGTGGCCGAAAGCCGCCGTCACCGCGCCCCATCCGATCACCCCCATCGCCGCCGCTTCGTCGGATGGGAAGGCGCCCATCCATTGATTCATGACCGTGCCGAGGCGAACGTGCGCATAGCCGAGTCGATCGAGATAGCGGCGCGCGACTTGCGGATAGACGCGCAACGCCGCAACGTCTTGTACGAGGCAGCCTTCCTGGCCGTATCCCAAGCCGACATGGCGAACACCCTGCTCGGCGGCCATGATCGCTTCAACCGTTACGACGGCCAACGCCAGACTCGGCGGAACGAGCGTTCCTGTGATCGATCCATATTGTTCTTGGTGGATCGGTACGCCGCATGATTCGTAGTAGCCGGCCAGGCGGTAGATGTACTGCCACCACGCAATCACGTGCTCCGGGCGCGTATCCTTGGTGTACGCGAAGAAATAGTCGAGGGGGCCGCCCTCGAAATCGGAATAGCCGGCGGCAAGCGCGACCTCGGCAGCCAAACGCGCGTCGGGAGCTCCAGGCCGGCCGACGAGCGGAAGCTCGACGCTGTCGACGACGCGGCGACAGCCGTCGACCCCGTGGTTTACCACCGGGAAGCCGTTCAGGAGGGAGCGGCCTTGCTCCAAACTTGCGCGCAGCCCCTCCTGTGCCTCGGTGAAGCGGCAGTTGCGCGTGTACGAGTCCAGGGTCGTCGGAAGCAGATCGGCGCCGGCCTCCTGCAGGCCGCGAAGCAGCTCGATTTGCCCGTCCACGGTCGCGACGCCGCCGCGCGGCTGAATCAGCGTTCGCCCCTCGCCGAGGGCCGAAGCGACCGCCCGCGACACGTTCTTCGACGGGGGCATCGCATGGTGACGATCGACCGCTTCGTCAAGGTCAATCGATGCCCCCGTAGGCCATTGCGCGAGCACTTCAGTTCGCTGTGCCGCGAAGACGTCTTCACTCAGCCGGCGATTCCATACTCCAGGCTCCATGTTGCTCACTCCAATTCCGCCGCTTACGCCGTTTCCTTCAGCGTTCGCTCCAAGAGCATCAGCGCGCTCTCAGGATACGCACGAGCCAGCAAACCGGCGCTCGCCATCGCGTACTCGCTGTCGAGAAACAGGCGTGGATCGCGCGGGCGGAGCACGTCCGGCTCGTCGGAGCGGTACAGCGCCGCCCGCAGCACACCGGCAGCGTCTTCGCTGTGTGCGAAGATGCCGCCGGTTCCCACGATCGAGCGAACGCTGCTCAAGTCCTTTCCTCGCTGCACGCGCACAGCGCCGTCAGGTCCCCAGTAGCGCTCGATGCGGCCGGCGTGCCGGCTCACCGCAATATCGACCGCCGCCGCCGCTAAACCGGCGTCGAAGGAACGCTCCGCTGCGCTCGCGGGAAGACGCTCGACCGTGCGTGCGAGGCTTGCCGCCTGCTCGTCGATCCATGATTCTTCGAGCCCTTCCAGGTGATGGCGCCACTTGCGGTCCCCACGCAGTCTCTCGGCGATCGTCGAAGCGTTGATGCGAATCCCCAAATCGCCTTCGACCGTACGCTTGACTCGCGATTGCGGCAGTCCTTTCCACACCACGCCGGGCTGCGAGGGCGTCCCTTCCGCTACCGAGTGCACGTCGGTCGTCGCACCGCCGACGTCGACGACGATCAGGTCGCCCCATCCAACCCGGCGCGCCATTCCCTCGGCCAGGAGTTTGGCACCCTCGAGAACTGCCATCGGAGTCGGCATGACGACGTCCGCAAACCGTGCCTGGACACCATCGAGGCCCTTGGCGTGGACGATGTGGCGCATGAACATCTGCCGGATGATCTCGCGCGTAGGCTCGATGTTGAGAACTCCAAGCTCGGGCAGTACGTTCTCCACGACTTCGACGTGCTTGCCATGCGCACGCAGCACCTCGGCCGCGTCGTCCGCGCATTGGCGATTTCCTGCGTAGACGATAACGGCCGAGAGCGCGCTCGCCGCGAGCATCCTCGCATTCCCAAGTATGATCGTGCTCTCACCACCGTCGGTGCCGCCGGCGAGCAGCACGATATCGGCGGCAAGCTGCTCTAGCTCGGCGACGTCTGCGCGCGTGAGGCGGTGACTGTAACTGCGCAGCAGCTTTGCGCCCGCACCCAATGCCGCTTGACGGGCCGCTTCGCCGGTGAGCGTCGGCGTGAGGCCGATCGCAACCATGCCGAGCCCGCCCGCGGCGCTCGAACAGGCGAGCCTCACGGCAGGCTCGCCGCTCGCCTCGACGTCGAGTGCGGAGATAGCGCGCCCCAGCCCCTCGGAGAGATCTGATCGCGCGGTCGTCGGCGCCTGCGCCGCGGCGATGACCTCACCCGTGCCGAGGTCGACGGCGCGCGTCTTCGTGAATGTGCTGCCGAAGTCGCAAAGCAGCGCCCACATCACGGAGTTTCCTCGACCCGCGCAGCTCGCGACGCCAAATCGGAGTTGAGCCAAGCAAGAACATCGTCCGGGAGAGTGCCGGGCGGAAAGACACGGTCGAACCCCATGTCACGGAACTTGCTCTCGACTTCCTTGAAGTCGTGCTTGCCGACGACGAGATTCCCGCCGAGATACATGAGGATATCGCCGATTCCCGCCTCGCGGCAGTGATCGCGAAGTCCCTCCGCATCGATTTCGCCGTGGCCGTAGAGCGATGACACGAGGAGCGCGTCGGCATCGACCTCGATAGCGGCCGCGATGAACTCCTCTTGAGAGACCATGATCCCAAGGTTGACCACGTTGAAGCCGGCCTCGCGCAACGCGTGAGCCAAAATGGTGATCCCGATGACGTGGACATCGGCGCCGATGACTCCCAGGATCAGGGTGTAAGGCCGGCTCGTGGCCATCCTGCGCCCTTCCTACCGGACCGCGAGCAAAGGCGCGAGGCCGCGAACATCGTCGAGCCGATCGAGGCGTTCGATCGCCTCCAAGAGCTTCTGGACGTGCTCCGGCGAGCACGCGAGAGCGGCGTTGCGCCGGAACTTCTCCTCGATCTCCGCGGCGGCGATAGGCAGATCGGGGCCGCCGCGATTGAAGTCCTGCGCTGCCTCCAACGTCGTTCCGTCGACGGTTTCGACGGTGATCCGCCCTGGAAACGTAGCGGGAAAGCGCGACGCAGGATCGACTCGATACTCCACTTTGGCCGCCAGCTCCAAGATGTCGGCGCTGCGAAGATTCTCTTCGGAGAACGTCATCATGTCGACGCGTCCGTGTACGAGCATCGCTGCAACGCAGAATTGCAGACTAAACTTCGCGTCATAGTCCGTTCGCGGGCGAAGCTTTGCGGCAACGGGCTCGCACACGATGGGAATTTGCCGTTCGCTGATGTGGCAAATGATACGCGCGATGTCTTGGGTCCGAAGCGAAGCATCTCGCTGCACGTTGGCGACGCAGTCCAGGAATGCATGATTGTAATGGCAGCACGGATACGGCTTGTAGGAGATGCGAGGCGTCTCCCATGTGCTGCCGAGGCCGGCAACGGCGGTGTCGAGATCGTAGTTGCCTTCGCCTACGTGGGTGTTGTAGAGGCCGAAGCGCCCTTCGAACACCGATTTCGGACCGGTGAACCCGGCGCGGGCCATACGCGCAGCATAGATGCCGCAGTGCGCAGCCCAGCCAGGATGAATGCGCTTGACCCATGAGCCGTCCGCGAGATACTCGAAGATGCCGGCCGCCTGACTTCCCACGATGCCTAGGGCGTTCGTGAGCTGGTCGGCATTCAGGCCGTAGAGCTTTCCGGCAACCAGTGCCGCCGCGAAGGCCCCCGCAACGCCGCTGGCGTGAAAGCCTCGGTCGTGGAAGCGCCCGGCTGCGGCGGCGCCAATCCGCACCACGGTCTCCCAACCCAGGACCGCGGCGGTCAGCACGTCTTGTCCCGAGGCGCCAACGCTCTCTCCAACGCCGAGCGCCGTCGGCACGATGCAGGCGCTCGCGTGGACGATCGCCGTCGTGTGCGTATCGTCGAAATCGAGGCCATGGATGAAGGTGCCGTTCGCGAAAGCGGCATCGGCCTCGGAGAACTTGACGCCGCTGCCGATCACCGTGCTGCGGCCCCCGGGCGCGAGGAGACTCGCTACGACGGCGCGTGCGAATTCTTCCCCGAAGCATGCCAGAGCTACGCCGATAGAATCGAGAAACCGCAAGTGTGCGTCGCGCACGACGTCGCCGGGAACGTCATCGAAAGAGAGCGCGCTCCCCCAGGATGCATAGGCCTGCGCGATCGTGAACGGCGCCGTGGCGCGCGGGGAGAGGGATCGTATCATCGTCGGATGCGCTCCTCAACGCGTTGGTCTGGTCTGGCGTAGTCCCAATTCTTCCTCGGCGATGAGGAGACGATGCAGCTCATTGGTCCCCTCTACGATCTGAAAGAACTTGGCGTCTCTAAAGTAGCGGCTGACAGGATACTCCGGAGAGGCGCTGTACGCGCCGAAGATCTGGGCTGCGTCCGTCGCCGAGCGCATGAGAACGTCGGTGGCGTACATCTTTGCCATCGACGACTCTTTGCGGCAACGCTCGAGACCTTGGTCTTTCAGCCAAGCCAGGCGATACGTCAGCGCCCGCGCGGTCTCCAAGCCGACGACCATGTCGGCAATTTTGGATTGGATGAGCTGGTACTCGGCGATCGGACGTTCGAAGACGATCCTCTCGCGCGCATAGCGGCTCGACTCCGCAAGGCACGAAGCGGTTACTCCGCACGCTCGCGCCGCAACGGCAAGCCGGCCGTTTTCGACGGCGCACATGGCGACGGCAAAGCCTTCGCCCTCCTTGCCTACCAGGTTCTCGCGGGGCACCCGGACGTCGTTCAGCCGGAGTTCTCCCGTGACGATCGGGCGGAAGCCGGTCTTGTTCTTGACGGGATGAACTTCTACACCCGGCCATTCCTTCTCGATGATGAACGCACAGATTCCGCGGCGGCCCAGGCTGGGATCGAGCGTGCCGAACGTCAGAAACCAATCTGCGTGATCGAGGTTCGAGATCCACGCCTTGGCGCCGTTGACGACATAATCGCCTCCGTCACGAGTGACGGTCGTACGCATGGCGGCGACGTCCGTCCCCGAGCCGGGTTCGGTCACGCCGGCTCCGCCGAGCCGCTCACCTCGAACGAACGGCACGAGGTAGCGCCGCTTTTGCTCGTCGGACCCAAAGCGGAGGATGCCTGCTCCCGCGAGGCCCGACGGAAAGCTCATGAGCGTAGCGAAGATCTGATCTACCTTTGCGATCTCTTCGATGATCAGGGTGAACGAAACGTAGTCGAGTCCGCTGCCGCCGTATTCCTCGGGAATCACTCCTTCCATCAATCCCAGGGCTGCGGCTCGCGCGATCAGCTCTCGAGGTACGTGCTCTTGCTCGTCGTTCTGCTGGACGCGCGGCGCGAGCTCACGCTCCGCGAAGTCTCGTGCGGTCCGCGCGAGCGAGAGTTGCTCTTGCGAGAAACTCAGATCCATGCGCCGGCCGTTCCCGTGGCGCGTGCGCGATCGCTCCATCCCAGCTGCCTGGAGAGGATCTCCGCGCACTCACGCAGCGTCGGGGCTGCCGCATCGATGGCGCGCCGGTCGAATCGCGTGGCGGGGCCGGAGACGACCAGAGCAGCGCAGATCCGGTTGGCATGGTCGCGAACGGGAACCGCGCCGGCGGATGCTCCGATCTCCGTATCCTCGAAGGCCGCCGCGAAGCCGTCCGATCGAGCCGCCTCGACCGCAGCCGAAAGTTGGTGCTTGTCGGTGATGGTATTGGGAGTCAACGCAATGAGCTCCGTGTGCTCCAGGTATGCGGCGAGCTCGTCGTTCGAGAGATCGCCGAGTAAAACGAGACCCGCTGCGCCCGAATAGAGCGGCCGGCGGCGCCCTAGCTCGACCACGCGGCGGATGGCGTGAGAGCCGGGCATCTGCGCGATGCAGGTGCGCTCGGAGTCGACGCGGATGTGAAGGCTCGCGGTCTCGAGCGTCGCGTCGCGAAGCCGCAAGAGCAGCGGCTTCGCCTGCTCCACGATCTCGAAGGATGCTCCGAAGGCGGCGCCGAGTTCGAGGAGGCGGGGACCCAAGCGGTATTGTCGGCCCTCTGGACCGACTGAGACGAAGCCCAGCGAGACCAGCGTCGCAAGGATGTTGAGGGTCGTGCTCTTGTTCAAGCCGACCTGGCGGAAGAGCTCGGTGAGCGACATCGGCCGCCGGCTGGATGCCAAGGCGTCCAGGAGCGCCGATGCGCGCCGCAGGACTTGGATCGATCCGCTGCGATTGTTCAGCATTATTGCACTTAGTGCAGCAATGCTATCACGATGGCGCGAAGACCGTCAAGGGCGGCAAAGCGGCTCCGCTCTGGGCACGCCGCCAGTAGTATACGCGGGTAGGGTATAAGCTGCGCGAGGCGAAGGGCGGACCGCCATGAGTCACACCATTCGCGAAAAAACGAAGCTCCTGAATCGCGTGCGCCGAATCCGCGGCCAGGTCGAGTCGATCGAGCGTGCGCTTGAGAGCGAGGCTGGGTGCACTGCCACGCTTCAGCTCATCGCGGCGGCGCGTGGGGCGATGAACGGCCTGATGGCCGAAGTGATGGAGGAGCACGTACGCTCGCATATCCTGCAGGCTCCGTCCACGCCGGCGCAAAGCGACGCCGCCGACGTGCTGGTCGACGTCGTCCGGGCATACTTGAAGTGAGCGTCGCACGCGTTGCGTTCATGGTCGTCGCGGCCCTCGCGGTGTGGTTTCGCGTGTGGGAGCCCTTCCCGCACGTCAGCGTCATCGGCGTCGGCGCGACCCTGATCGGCGGCTACCCCATCTTCAAAGAAGCGCTCGAGAACCTGCTCGAGCGGAAGATGACGATGGAGCTGTCGATGACGATTGCGCTCGTCGCGGCGTTGGCGATCGGCGCGTTCTTCACGGCGCTGGTCATCGCCGCGTTCGTACTCGCCGCGGAGATTCTCGAAGGGTTGACCGTCTCGCGCGGGCGCCATGCCATCGCCGATCTCTTGGATTTCCTTCCTCGCACGGCGACGGTGCGCCGTGCCGATGGCGTGCATGAGATCCCAGCCGCGCAGGTTCGCCTCGGGGATGCGGTCCTCGTGAATCCAGGCGCGTACGTGCCGGTCGACGGAACGGTGATGGCCGGCCACTCCTTCGTGGACCAGGCGCACATCACGGGCGAGTCCATGCCGGCGGAGAAAGTCGCGGGCGCAACGGTCTACGCGGGAACGATCAACCAGTCCGGTGCCCTGGAAGTTCGCGCGGAACGGCTGGGGCGGGATACGAGCTTCGGCAAGATCGTCGACGCGGTGGAGCGTGCTGAGCGCTCGCGTGCGCCCATTCAGAAGCTCGCCGACCGGCTGGCGGGGTATCTGGTCTACTTCGCGCTTGGCGCGGCGGGCGTGACGTACGTCCTCACGCGCGACATCACGTCGACGATCTCCGTCATCATCGTCGCCGGCGCTTGTGGAATCGCTGCGGGAACGCCGCTGGCGATCCTTGGCGCGGTTGGACGGGCTGCCAGAGCGGGGGCGATCGTGAAGGGCGGGCTCTATCTCGAAGTCTTGGCAGCGGTCGACACGGTTGTGCTCGACAAGACCGGCACGGTCACGTACGGCATTCCGGAAGTCGGCGAGATCCGGCCGGTCGATGGCTCCTCCGCACAGGCGGTGCTCGAAGCGGCAGCGATTGCGGAGCGACGCTCGGAGCACCCGCTCGGGAAGGCCATTCTCGCGCGCGCCGCAGCGACCGGCCTCGATGCCGTCGAGCCGGACGCATTCGCATACACGCCTGGGCGCGGCGTGATCGCTTCGCTCGACGGTCAGGAGATCCGCATCGGCAACCGTGCGTTTCTCGCCGAGTACGGCCTCGCGTCGGACCTGCCGGCGGTCGGCGAAGGTGCCTCGGAGCTGCTCGTCGCCAGGGCCGGCCGTCTCCTTGGAGCGATCACCGTCGCGGACGAGCTTCGGCCGGAGGCCAAAGCCGCCGTCCAGGCGATCAAGGACATGGGGATTCGCACGATCTTGCTTACCGGCGACGCATCCGGTGCTGCGTCGAGAGTCGCCGGTGAGCTGGGCATCGACGAGGTCGAAGCGGATCTGCTGCCGGAGGAGAAGCGCCGCCGCATCGTCGATCTGGTTGGCGCGGGCAGGGTGGTCGCGATGCTCGGCGACGGCGTCAACGATGCCCCCGCGTTGATGCAGGCTAGCGTCGGCGTCGCGATGGGATCGGGAACCGACGTTGCCCGCGAGAGCGCCGACATCGTGCTCCTTGGGAATGACCTCGCACGATTCGTCGAGACGCTGCGCATCGCCCGGCGAACGCGCGGCATCATCGTGCAGAACTTCGCGGGAACGCTCGCCGTCGACGGCATCGGGATCGTGCTCGCGGCGCTGGGCTTCCTCAACCCGCTGCTGGCGGCGTTCATCCACGTGGCCTCCGAGCTCACGTTCATTCTCAACTCGACGCGGATGCTGCCGGGCCGCCGGATCGAGAGGGTCACGTAATGGCGCGGCTGTTGGCGGTGAATGTCGGTCTCCCTCGCGACCTCGCGTGGCGCGGGCGAACGGTCCGGACTGCCGTGTGGAAGAGTCCGGTGCAGGGCAAGCGCATGGTCCGGCGGCTCAATGTCGACGGTGACGGCCAAGGCGATCTTGCCGGTCACGGAGGCGAACAGCGAGCGGTCTTCGTCTATCAGATCGACTCGTACCGGTATTGGGAGGGCCAGCTCGGCCGGCGCGACTTCGCCTTCGGCCAATTCGGAGAGAACTTCACCATGGACGGCCTCTCCGATGAGGACGTGTGCATCGGCGATCGATATCGGATCGGAGATGCGCTGTTCGAGGTGACCCAACCGCGCGTCACCTGCTATCGAATCGGCATCAGAATGGCGGAGCCCCGGATGCCGGCACTCCTCTATTCGAGCGGCAGGCCAGGCTTCTACTTTCGTGTGCTCCAAGACGGTGAGGTGCAAGCCGGCGACGAGGTCGTCAAGGTTGCCGACGGACCGGAGCGCATGAGCGTTTCAGAGGTCAGTGCGCTGCTCTACCTCCCAGGTCATCCCGATCGGAACCTCGAGCGCGTGCTGCGCATACCGGCACTGAGTCCCGGTTGGCAGGGATCGTTTCGCGCGCTGCTTCAGCAGAAGCAGAGCAGTACCGTTGTAACTGGGAATCGCGGGCTTGCGCCGGCAAGCGGTCCGCCTCCGGCTTGGCCGGGTTTTCGAGCGTTGCGTGTATCTCGCGTCGATCGCGAAAGCCGGAGCGTCACCTCCCTGCTCCTGGACTCTAGCGACGGCCGGCCCCTGGCCACCGCGCTTCCCGGTCAATTCGTCGTCCTTCGACTGCAGCCAACTTCGGATGCGCCGCCGCTCTTGCGCAGCTTTTCCCTTTCAGGCTCACCGCAAGCCAATCGCTATCGCGTGAGCGTGAAACGTGAAGACGGCGGTGTGGGCAGCGCCTATCTTTGCGATCGCGGACGCGTCGGCGACACCTTGGAGGTAAGCGCCCCCAGAGGAGCGTTCACGCTCGAGCACGGTAGCGGTCCCGTCGTTCTGCTCAGTGCCGGCATCGGCGTGACCCCGGTGCTTGCCATGCTGCACGCCCTGGCGGCGGCACGGTCACCGCGCCACGTGTGGTGGGTGCACGGAGCCCGCAACCGGGAAGAGCACTCTTTTGCTCAGGAGTCACGCGAGCTTCTTCGAGCGGTGCCCAATAGCCGAAGCTGGGTCATGTATAGTAGACCAGCTCCAGCCGACCAGCTCGGCGTCGACTACGATGCTCCCGGGCACGTGTCGGCCGCCTCCTTTGAACAACTCCGCGCGCCTCGTGATGCTCAGTATTATCTCTGTGGCCCGCAGGCATTTCTGCGGGACCTAACCGCGGGCCTCATGGCGTGGGGTGTCTCCGGCGATCATCTTCACACCGAAATTTTCGGTCCAGCCCCGTCATTGACGCCTGGCATCGCCGCGCTCCCCCACAGGCCGCCGCATACCCTCTCCGGGCCGCCAGGACCGGGCCCGAGAGTCTCTTTCGATCGCAGCGGGGTGGAGGTGTCATGGGACCCGGCGTTCCAGAGCCTACTCGAGCTCGCAGAGGCTTGCGACGTTCCTGTGAGGTGGTCGTGTCGAACGGGAGTCTGCCACACGTGCGAGAGCGGGGTCGTGGCTGGAACGGTAAGCTATCAACTCGAACCGCTCGATCCGCCTGCGGTCGGCAATGTGCTCATCTGCTGCTCGCAGCCTCAGAGCGACATGGTGATCGATCTGTAGACGCGGGTGCGCATGCTAGCCGGGATTCATGTCTCGGATCGACTGTCGCAGAAGCTTCTTGTCGATCTTGCCGACGGCCGTGCGCGGCAGAGAGTCGGAGAAGATCCATAACGAAGGTATCCACCACCGTGCAACTTTGTCGCTGAGCCACTCCGAGAGCTCCGCAGGCGTCGAGGCGCGGCCGGATCGCAAGACGACGACCGCGCCGGGGCGTTCTTGCCACCGCGGGTCGGGAATCGCGACGACCGCGACGTCTTGAACGGCCGGATGGCTGCGAATCGCCTCTTCGAGTGCCAGCGAGGGTATCCACTCTCCGCCCGACTTGACCGCGTCTTTCGCGCGATCGGCCACGAAGACGTAGCTGTCGCCGTCAACGGTACCTAAGTCTCCGGTCCGCAGCCAACCGTCTTGAAACCCGTTCTGATCGTCGGTGCCCAAGTATCGTCCAGTGACCCACGGCCCTCGAATGTGGATCTCACCGACCGATGTTCCGTCACTCGGAAGTATCTCGCCCTCGAGACTCGCGACTCGAACTTCCAGCCCGCAGACCACGCGGCCTTGGCTTGTATGATAGTGCTGGCGATCTTCCTCGGATTGCGCCCACCGGGGTACCGTCGCCACGGCCGACACGGATGACGTCTCCGTCATTCCCCAAGCTTGAACCATGCGGATGTCCATCGAACGATAGGCATCGGACAGGGATTGCGAAACTTGTGCGCCGCCGCAGCAGATGGTCCGTACGGCGCCGAGGTCTGCCCGGCCCTTGGAGCGCAGCAGGTCCAAGACGTCGGACCAAATGGTGGGTACCCCTGCAGCGATGGTAGGAGACTCTTCGTCGATCAGTGCCAACAGGTGTTCGGCGCGCATGGAGTGGTCCGGCATGATGAGATCGGCGCCGGCCATCAGCGCAGCGAAGGGTAGCCCCCATCCGTTGACATGGTAGAGCGGGACAGCCGGCAGAAGCCTGCTCCCGCAACCTACTCCAAGGGCGTTCGCCGTACACAAGCTCATCGCTTGCAGCCAGAGAGAGCGGTGGCTGTAGGCCACGCCCTTGGGGAGCCCCGTCGTCCCGCCGGTGTAGCAGATGATGGCGGCTTCGCGCTCGTCGATCTCCGGCCAATCGATCTCGGGCGTGCCTTTGAGGAGGAGCTCTTCGTAGAGCACCACGTCGCAGTTCAGTTCCGGTGTGACGTCCGCGGTGTCCTTGCCTGCGACGATCAGGAGCCGCATGCCCGGCAGCCGGGGAGCAATGGAACAGAAGCGTTCCAGGTTCGGTCCGTCGACGATGAAGATCTCATCGCTGGCATGTCGAGCAATGTACTCGAGGTGATCGTCGTGGAGCCTCACGTTGAGCGTATGAAGGACGCGTCCGCTTGCCGGAATACCGAGATACGCCTCGAGATGCTCCTGCGTAGAGCCGGCAAACGTTCCGACGACGGTGCCGCGTGGGTATCCGAGGCGTTCCAGGGCGCTCCCGAGGCGCCCGGCCCTTTCCGCCACCATGGCAAACGTTGCGACACGTCTCGTGGATCGGCGGCGGCTGATGACGGTGGACCTGCCGTTGACACGGTGAGCATGACGCAAGAGGAGTGGCAGGCCGAGCTGCCGGTCCTGCATGGTGCTGAGCATGGTTCTCTTAGAGCTTTCCGTAACGTGAATCGCGCCAGTTCAATGCTTCGCGTAACCCTTGCGTCTTGACACGCTCGCCGAACTCCGCTTTCTCTGGGGAGTAGGCAGAGTTGAGCGTGGCCGCCACGTCCAGGTTTGAATGAACGGCTTGGCGCAGACCCATCGCCTCGTAGGCACGCACGAGGGCGATCTTCGTTAAGCGAAGCGTTACCGGCGGCGTGAGACCGATTTTGCTTGCCAGTCCATCGACGGTGCGCTGCAAGTCCTCAACAGCGGTCACACGGTTGATCATGCCGATGCGCTCGGCTTCGGCAGCCGAGATGACGTCACCGGTAAGCAGAAGCTCGTTCGTCTTTTTCTGGCCGATCAGGAACGGCATCAGCAAGGTCACTGGGCCGGATCCGAAGCGAATCTCCGGTTCACCGAAACGAGAACGCTCGGTTGCCACGATCAGGTCACATGCCATCGCTAGCTCGCAGGCACCGGCGAGGCACCATCCGTCGACTGCGGCAATCGTTGGCTTCGTCGAAGACCACACGGCCATCGAGAGATCGACGTTTCGGGAGAGTTGGGCGTGCCAGTCTTCGGCGCGGCTGATGCCGGCCGCAACTTCTTCCGCGATGTCGTATCCTACGGAAAACGACGTTCCCGCGCCGGTAATGACGATGACGCGGACCGCGTCGTCAGCATCGAGCTTCTGCATCGTCGTCCGTAGCGTTGCCACAACGGCAGAAGAGAGCGCGTTGAGCTTCGCCGGCCTATTGATCGTAACCCACGCGGTACCGCCACGAAGTTCGGTCAAGACTATTGATTCATCCATCCCTTTGACTCCGACTAGTCGGCTTGAGTATCCTGGTACGCGGACGGAGCCGCGTGAAACGAGCGCGTCGCGGCGGCGATGGCGCTGTGCGCCTGTTCTACGACACGATGCACGATCTCGCCGGCCGGCACGATATCATGAATCAGGTCGACGTTCTCTCCGGCCCACACTACGGCAGTCGCAAGATCACCGGCCGCCGCGGCAGCGGCGTAGCGCTCTCGTTCTTCGGCGATACGCTCCTCGAGCGCGGACTCGCGGCCATGATAGGCCAGCACGAAATCGTTCGTCAGCGCGCGGCCCGTGAACGGCGTTGGCCACGCGTAGCCCCGCACACGATCGAAGATCGTCGTACGAACCGTCGCGTCGCCCTCTCCGGAAACCAGCCGCGCTTTGGCTTCGGCATGACCGAGGGCCTCGGCGCTGGCGTAGAAGCGCGTCCCCATCAGAACGCCCGCGGCGCCGAGGGTCAGGGCCGCCGCTAGTCCGCGCCCATCGGCGATGCCGCCGGCGGCGACGACGGGTATCGGTGCCACGGCGTCGACGACTGCCGCCACCAGCGGCAGCGTGCCGCGTCCGGCGCCGTGTCCGCCCGCCTCGGTGCCTTGCGCTACGATGGCGTCTGCGCCAAGCCGCGCCGCCTCTCTCGCCGCCGCAAGCGTCTGTACTTGCATCAATACTTTCGCGCCCGTACGTTTGACCGCGTCGATGAACGGCGAGCAGTCGCCGAAGGAGAAGATGACCGCCGCCGGTTTGTGCGCCAAGGCAGCCTCGAGGCGATGGGGCTCGCGCAGGAGATGCCATGTGATGAAACCGATGCCGACCCGCGACGATCCAGCTTCCTGGAATTGCGCCTCGATCCAGCGCTCGTCGGCGTAGCCTACACCGATGAAGCCCAGGCCGCCCGCGTCGCTGACGGCTGCGGCGAGCGCCCCTCCCGAGGCGACAGCCATGGGAGCAAGGAGAATGGGGTGGCGAATCTCGAGCAGGGTCGTAAGCGCGGTATCAAACGCCATGATGGTCTTCCCTCCCGTGTTCTTACGAAACGGGTTCAACCCGTCCATCGTCCGCGCCTATCGGCGGCACGCGGTACGATGCCCCGCATCGCAGGAGTGATGACATTCAGGGGCCACGAAGAAGGGCACGCTATGTACAACGGAGCGCGGCCCGCTCGTCTGTTGAGCCTGCTCGTAGCCGGATTAGCGCTTGTCACTTGCTGGAATGCGGTGCAAGGCGTCGCCGATGCCGCAGTTCCCGTTTCCCGAACTGCTGCAGCGCCGGTCGTGGATGTCGCCCAGCTCGATGGTATCATCGGCCCCGCGACGGCCCGCTACGTGATCCGGGCGCTCGCGCAAGCGGAACAGCAGAACGCGCAAGCGCTTGTCATCGAAATGGATACCCCCGGCGGCTTGCTCAAGTCTATGCAAGATATCACCAAGGCGATCCTCAACTCGCCGGTGCCGACGGTGGTGTACGTCTATCCGAGCGGCGCGCGCGCCGCGTCTGCAGGCGTCTTCGTCACCTATGCGGCCAACGTCGCAGCGATGGCGCCGACCACCCACCTTGGTGCCGCCCATCCCGTCGGGATGGGTACCGGCAGCACGGGTACCACGGAGATGACCAAGGTCACCAACGACGCCGTTGCGGAGATCCGAGGATTCGCGGCCTTACGCGGACGAAACGCGGCCTGGGCGGAGCAGGCGGTCCGCCAAAGCGTCTCCATCACCGGCGAGCAGGCGCTTCGTCTCCATGTCGTGGACCTCATCGCGGAGAGCCCGCGTATGCTGCTCGCGAAGATCGACGGGCGGAGTGTCCGAACGGCTGTTGGCTCGCGCCGGCTCCAGACGAAGAATGCTCGCATCATCGACGTCCCCATGGATGCTGCGGAGCGGCTCCTGCTGCTTCTGGGTGATCCGAATGTCGGGTTCATCCTCATGACGATTGCGATGTATGGGATCATCTTCGAGCTGAGCAATCCGGGCTCGGTCTTCCCCGGCGTGATCGGCGGGCTCGCGCTGATCCTTGCGCTCGCGACGTTTGCCGTGATCGAAGTGAACGTCGCGGGGCTGCTGCTGATCGCTTTCGCCCTGATCCTGTTCATTGCCGATATCAAGGTCCCGAGCCACGGCGTTTTGACGGCGGGTGGAATCGCAGCGTTCGTCTTCGGCTCAGTACTGCTCACCGAGCACCAGGCGCCGTTCCTACGCATCTCGCTCGTCCTCATTCTCGTGACCGCCGCGCTCACGGCGGCATTCTTTGCGTTTGCCGTCGGTGCCGGGATCCGTGCGCAAGCCCGCAGAGTTCAGACCGGGCGCGAGGGGTTACGCGATGCCATCGGGGTAGCACGGAGCGACCTTGCCCCCGCCGGCATGGTCTTCGTGCAGGGAGAACTGTGGAGCGCCGAGAGTGCGGACGGCATCATCTCGAAGGGGGCGCGTGTTCGCGTGATGGGGGTCGTGGGGCTGCGCCTCACGGTGCGCAGGGCCGAGGATATCTCGAAGAAGGAGGAGACAGAATGAGCGTCGTTATCGTGGCGGCTCTGGTCATCTTGGCGTTGATCGTATTGTTGTCGTCAGCAGTCAAGATTCTTCGTGAGTACGAACGCGCGGTGATCTTCCGGCTGGGGCGCTTGATCGCAGCCAAGGGGCCGGGCGTCGTCCTGCTCATTCCGATCGTGGACCGAATGGTAAGGATCGATCTGCGCGTCGTGACGCTGGACATTCCGCGGCAGGAGATCATGACGCGGGACAACGTTCCGGCTACCGTCGATGCGGTGATGTACTTTCGCGTCGTCAACGCTGAGGACGCCGTGGTGAAGGTCGAAAATTTCTCAAAAGCGACGTACCTCCTCGCCCAGACAACGCTGCGCAGCGTCCTCGGCCAACACGAGCTCGACGAACTCCTCAGTCAGCGCGATCGCATCAATTTGCAGCTTCAGCAGATCATCGATGAGGGCTCGGAGCCATGGGGCATCAAGATCACGCTCGTTGAGGTCCGTGACGTCGTCCTACCGGACACGATGAAGCGGGCGATGGCGAGGCAGGCCGAGGTGGAACGTGATCGGCGCGCCAAGGTCATCAACGCCCAGGGCGAATATCAAGCCGCGGAAAAGCTCGTCCTCGCGGCGGAGCAGATAGCAACCCAGCCCATCGCGTTACAGCTGCGGTTTCTACAAGCGCTCGCGGAGGTCGCCACCGAGCAGAACTCAACGATTATCTTCCCTGTTCCGATAGACCTTGTCGCGCCCTTCCTGAAGAAGGGGCCCGAATCCCCGCGGGCGTGACTTCAAAGCCCACGCACGCGCGCCTTCAACGTTGCGCAGGCCGCGGTGCGTGGGCTCTAAGCGTGCTTGGGCTCAGCGCTTGCGCCCGGTCGACTTCTTCGCCGCGGGCTTGCGTGCCGCCGGCTTGCGCGTCGCGGTCTTGGCGGCCGTAGCGCTCTTCCGCGCTGCCGGCTTCGCGGAGGTCTTCTTGCGAGCTGCGGGCTTCGCGCCCTTTCGCGCCATGACGGCTTCCTTGAGAGCCTTGGCGGGCAGGAACTTGAAGACGCGCTTCGCAGGGACCTTGACCGGCTCGCCCGTTGCGGGGTTCCGAGCGATGCGCGCGGCACGGTCACGAACCTTGAATTGGCCGAACCCGGGAATTTTCGCCGCGTCTCCGGCGATCACGGCATCCTGAATGTCCGCAAAGACTCCGTCGATCAATGCGAGTGCGTCCTTACGCGCGATCTCGCACCGCTGCATCGCCGAGTGGACCAGATCGACCTTATTCATGGTGTCCTTTCATGCTGTATCCTTGAGGATATGCGAGGGCTTTCGACACGATGTACTATCGGCCATTCTCCCTCAATATAGGATACTCGGGCGGAGCCGGGCGGCACCCCAAAGCAGCGGGATGAGCCCAGATGCTCACCGCCGCGTCGCCTCGTAGCTAATCGTTGAACACGATGCGCACTCCGGCATCGTGGAATCCCGCGTAGCGCTGCCCGTGCTCCAGTGCCGCCAGCAGGGGCTCGCGCACCACGGCTACGGCGATGCGCTGGCGCAGGGCCGGCCGCGGCACCCACGCCACCTCCACCACGTGGTCGTCGTGCGCCGGGGTCCGTGGCTCGCCTTCGGCCTGGGCGCGAAAAGTGAAGTTGGTGAAGTGCGTCTGGCCGTCGTACGACTCGCTGACGTAGAGCAGCTCGCCCACCTGCACGCGCAGCCCGGTCTCCTCCAGCAGCTCGCGCTCGACCGTCTCGTGCATCAGCTCGCCTGGCTCTTGGCGCCCGCCCGGCAGGTTCCAGAGCGCTTCGCGGTGGTTGGGATACCGGTTGGCTACCATCAGCACGTCATGGTTGCGCTCGATCAGCGCGGTGCAGAGGTGGATGCGCGTCACGGGACTCATGTCAGAGCGCTTCGCCCGCCCGCGGCGCGGCCACCTCCCCCTTTAGACGTGCGGCGCTGGATCGAGCCCTAGGGAACGTAGGCGGAGGTCGATCGCCTCAACAGCCGTCTTGTAATCGTCGGGCACCAGGCCGCCGAACTGCTGCTTCAAGTTCAAGTCTGCCACGCGCTGCAGCGTGCGTGCGGTGGAGCGCGTCATCACGGGCTCCAAGCCCACGTCGTCCAAGGCGTCGGCGGACATCCCCGCCTCCTCCGCCCGCCGCTCCGCGTGGATGACGTCGGTGCGCAACAGGAAGCGCACCGTTTCCATGAACGGCCGGGCATCCATGAACGCGGAGATCGATTCGAAGACCTCGTCCTGGATGCCGTGGCGCGCGCTGGCTAGCGCGCACTCCACGAAGAGCGCCTCCATGCCTTTCATCACCACGGAGCGCACGATCTTGATGCCGGAACCGGCGCCCAGCGTCGAGCTCACTACGTCGATGCGCATGTTCCACGGGCTCAGCGCGTCGTGGAAGGCTTGAGCGGCCGGACCGCTGGCTTTGATGAGAAAGCGGTGACCGTCTTGCAGCGGCGAGCCCATGATGCCGCCGTCGCCCACCGTGGCGCCGCTGGGCTCGAGCGCCTCGGCCACGCGGCGTTTGACGCTGGGCGTTGCCGAAGCGATATCCACGTACACGTGGTGCGATCCCAGATGGTCGCGATAGGCGCTCGCCGCCGTGACGGATTCGCTGCCGGGAACCGCGGAGATGAGGTAGTCGGCGGCCTTGGCGAGTTCCTGGGGAGAGCGCACGAGCGTGACGCCCGCTTCACGCGCGCGCCCTTGGATCAGTGCGCTGTAGGGTCCCTCGAAGGCGCCGATGTCGTAAGCGGCGATGGCCTTCAAGCCTTCCTGACGCAGGCCCGTGCCGAGGCCGCTTCCGACCTCGCCGTATCCCACCAGCCCAAGGCGAATCTGTCGACGTTCCATGGTAGGGCAACCTCACTTTCCTGGGGCGAACGCGTTTGGCAGTGCAAGTGTGAACCACGGGACGAAGGCCACGATCAGCAGCGCGGCCAGCAGCACCGCGATGTAGGGCAGCATGGAGCGCGCCGTCGGCCCGATGGCTGTGCCGGCGACGGAGCACGCAACGTAGAAGCCCACGCCCAAAGGCGGCAAGAACGCTCCGATGCCGATGGCTATCAGCAGACAGATCGCGTAGTGCAGCTCGTTGATCCCCACGTGCACGGCCAGCGGCAGCAGCAGCGGCGCTAGAATGAGGATCGCGGGCAGCCCTTCCAAGAGCGATCCGAAGGCGATCATCGCCGCCAAAGAGACGATCAGAAAGATAACGGTGCCGGCGTGCCAGTGCTCGATGGCCGTGACCAGCGCCTGCGGCACCTGGGCCGCGGAGAGCACCCAGGAGAACGCCGAGGCCGCCGCCAGGATGAACAGGATCATCCCGGACATCGTGCTGGCTTTGCTCATCATGCGATAGAACGTGCGCAACCCTAAAGCGCGATACCCGATGCCGGCCAACACGATGCCGTATCCCACGGCGAGCGCCGAGATCTCGGTGGGCGTGGCCACGCCGGTACGGATGCCGACGTAGAGCATGATCGGCATCAGCAGGGGCAACACCGCGCTTAGCCCCGTGCGCGCGATCTCCCGGGGCAACGCGCGCTTGCCGCGCGGCCGGCCGCTGCGCACGGCGCGCACGTAGATGAGCGCCATCAGGCAGAGTGCCACCACCGCCGCGGGCACGATGCCCGCGGTGAATAGCGCGCCCATCGACAGCGTGGTCACGGAGCCCAGCACCAGCAGGCCCAGGCTCGGCGGAATCGTCTCGCCCATCGCGGCCGATGCCGCCAAGACGGCCGCGCCCTCCTCGAGACTGACGTTCTCGCTCTCCAGCATGTTGCGCATCACGGGGCCGACGGCGGCCACGTCGGCAGCCTTCGACCCGGAGAGTCCGGAGACCAGATAGAGGCTGACGACCGTGACCTGCAGCAGCCCGCCGCGAATGTGGCCCACCACGGCATGCGCGAACTTCACCAGGCGCGCACTGATGCCGCCGTGCTCCATCACGGCGCCGGCGAGGATGAAGAAGGGCAGTGCCAACAGCACGAAATTCGACATCCCGTCGCTGAGATTCTGAGGGACGGCGATCAGTGGTGTCGCGGGCGAGGGCAACAGGTAGATCAGCGTGCTCAAGACCAGCGCGAATCCCACCGGAAAGCCGAACAACACCGTCACCAAGAAGGCGCTCAGCGCCACGCTGATGGGGATGGCGCCGGTGAATGCGCCGGCCCACAGATCGCGCGTGGCCACCACCAGCACGCTCGTGCCCACCAGCACCGCGCCGGTCGAGAGCGCCGTGGCCAGCGGCGCCCTGCTCAAGCGCTCGAGGGCGTAGATGGCGATCAGCGCCATGCCCACCAGCAACGGCGCGCCTAAGACCGTGGAGGGAATCCCGAGAATCGGCGTGGTCTGCCCCATATGGAGGTGCAGCAGCGAGAGCGCGAGTTCACCCGTGCTGAAGGCCACGATGAGGGCCAGCCAATCCGTGGAGGCACGGCAGGCCGTGCGCCAGCGCGGCGGCAGCGCGTTGACGATCGTATGCACCGCGCTGTGCTGATCGCGGCGATAGGCGATGGCCCCGCCGATGAAGGCGAGGATCATCAGCACCAAGCCGCCGACTTCATCGGTCCACAGGATCGATGTATGGAAGAACGTGCGGACGGTGACGTTGGCGAGCACCGCCACCAACTCGCCCAGCATTGCCAGCCCGATCACGATGTCCACAGCCGTGTCGAGCACGGTGAAGCAGACGTCGCGCGTCACCGCCGCATGGCGGCTTACCGCGAGTTGCCGGGGGGACGCGGCCCGGGCCCTATCCACCGGTCTCTGCGAGAATCTGCGGCAGCAGGTTCCCGAACTTGGACGCGAACTTCTGGTAGACCGGCACCATGGCTTTACGGAACGCGCCGCGGTCCACCTCGATGACCTGCACGCCCTGACCTTTGGAGTACGCCTCGGCCGTCTTGTTGGCCGCCCCCATCAGATCGAGCCAGTAGGCCGATGCGCCGGCGCCGGCGTGGCGGATGATCTCTTGATCCGCAGGCGACATCGCGGCGAGCTTCGGTTTGCTCGCCATGAAGAGCGTCGCGTTGTACACGTGGCGGGTGAGCGCGATGTGCTTACAGATCTCGTAGAGCTTTGCCGAGACGAACGAGGGGACGGGTACCTCAAGCGCGCCGATGGTCTTCTGTGAGAGGCCGACGTAGACGTCGGGCCAATCCATGACCACGGGCACGGCGCCGACGGCCTCGAACATCGCGGCGAAGACGGGTCCGGCCTGAATGCGGATCTTCACGTCCTTGAGATCGGCCGGCGTCTTGACGGCGTGATCCGCGCTCTCGACGTTTCGCCAGGCATTCTGCGCCCAGCCCAACACTTCGATGTTGCGCTGGGAGCAATCGGCGGCTAATTGCTTGCCCACGGGGCCGGAGAGCACGCGCGTGGCCTGCGCCGCATCCTTGAAGATGAAGGGCATGTCCAGCACGCCCACCGTCGGCACGTAGGACTCCACGAAGCCCGCCGTGTGCATCGCGAAGTCGATGGTGCTGGTCTGCAGGCCCGCGACGATGTTGGTCTCGGAGCCGAGTGAGCCGCCGGGAAAGATGTCGACTTTGAAGCGGCCGTTAGTCTTCGCGGCCACCTCGCTGGCGAAGCGCTGCGCTACCTTCATACTCGGCGTATGCACGTTGTCCGGGAACGCGAGCTTGAGGCTCTGCACCTCGGCACCGCGCGCCGGCGATCGGGAGCTGAGAAAGCCGGTGGCCAACGCTGCGGTCACCAGGCCGCCGCGCTTGATGAATTCGCTACGGTCCAAGGGGCGATCCGTCATGGGGTTCTCCTTGCTAGGCGTCGGTGCGAACGAGCTTATGCAGACTGCGGAGATCGTGTGGCCGAGGCTCGCCTGGATGAAGGTAGACGTCCCACACCGTCCACGAGACTTCGCCCAGGTAGACGTCGCCGCGCGAGTCGACGGCGATCCCGTGAGGCGCAAGAAAGCGTCCAGGTGGAAGCCCCGTGCGCTCATCGATGCGCGCGACCAGCGAGCCGTCGCGCGCGAGCATGCTGATGCGCGGGCCGAGGTTGGGAAACGTGCGGTTGAGCGCCATGTGCGGGCCAAGCTCGGCTACGTAGAAGATGCCGGCTGTCCCGTCCTCCAAGAAGAGCCCGCATGGGCGATAGAGGTTGTTCCACTGCGTTTCGTAGCGGCCGTGCTCGCCGAAGATCTGGATGCGATGGTTCTCGCGATCCGCGACGTAGACCCAGCCCTCCGCATCGCAGACGATGTTGTGAGGGACGTTGAACTGGCCGGGGTCGGAGCCGCACTCCCCCCACGAGAGCAGGTGCGTGCCGTCCGGCGTGAACTTGTGGATGCTCGCGTTGCCGTAGCCGTCGGAGACGTAGATGTCGCCCTGCGGCGAGAGCGCCGTATGAGTGCAGCGATTGAACGGGCGGCCGCTCATGAAACCCGCCGGCTGCCCGGGGATGCCGATTTCCAGCAGCACGGTGCCGTCGGGGGTGCACTTGCGCACGGTGTGGTCGCCGTCGTCCGTGCAGTAGAGCGCGCCGTCGGCGGCGATGTGCAGGCCGTGCGGATGGTGGAAGAGCTTCTCGCCCCAGGTCGTCAGGACGTTGCCGTCGCGGTCGAGCACGATCATAGGGTGCTCGCCGCGGTTGAAGACGTAGACGCGGTCATGCGCGTCCACGGCAACGGCGGCTACGTCCCGTAGAGACCATCCCTCGGGCAGCTTCGGCCAGTCCTCCGCGAAGCGGTAGGCGTACGGGGCGGCGCCGACCAGCGGCGGTGTCGCGGTGGCCATCAGGCGGTAACTGCGGCCGGCATGCCGATCTGCGTGCGGCGCAGATGGCGGCGGTACGCGCGGTCGAAGTTCGTGCGCGCATGCTGGAGCTGCAGGTTATCCCACACCACCAGGTCGCCGGGATGCCAAACGTGCGTGTAGACGACTTCGGGGCGATCGATATAGCCCGTCAGCTCGTGCGCCAGCGCCAGGCCCTCGTCGGCGCTCAGGCCCACGATGCGGTCAAAGTGGCGCGGGCTGCAGAAGAGCAGTTTCTCTCCCGTGACGGGATGCGGAAAGACCAGCGGATGCGTCGACGTTGGCATCCCCGGGCGCGGGTCCGGCCCTGGAATGGGGACGTGCTTGTTTTGATCGGGATAGGTGTGCACGATCTGCAAGTTGGCGATTCGTGCCTGCACGTGCGGCGGAAGCAGTTCGTAGGCCAATTTCACGTTGGCGAACTTGGTCTCGCCGCCGGATCCCGCGGGCGGCGCCTCGATGGCATAGAGCATCAGGCCTCGCAGAGGGTTGTCCGACCATGAATGATCCACGTGGAAGGCAAGCTCCCCGTGGGGGGTGAGCCCGTCTGGAATGACGTTGGAGACGTAGTTTTGGTCTCCGTACTCGCCCTCGGTGGAGATCTCGCCGAAGATGCGCGCGGCGCGCAGTTGGTCCTCTTCGCTGAGCTCCTGGTTGCGGAAGAGCAGCAGTGCGTGGTGATGCCACGCCTCGCGCAGCGAGCGCTGCACGTCCTCCGTTACGGGCCGGCGGAGATCTACGCCAAGAACTTCAACACCCGCGATGGACGAGATGGGGCGAAGATCGAGATTGGTATTGCTCAACGTAACAAACCTCTCGCTCTAGCGGCGCGTGACCACTTGTAGATCGCGGCCGGTTCTGGTATCGTTGTGGCATGGAGTATACGCAGTATTTCGCGTATTTGCAATATACATGACGACCCAAATTTCGACGCTGAGCGATCAAGCATACGAACGCCTCCGCGGCGCCATCTCGGCTGGCCAGCTGCCGCCCACGCTGGTGATCCGTGAGGTCGATCTCGCCCGCGAGTACGGCATGAGCCGCACGCCCATCAGGGAGGCTTTGCACCGGCTGCACACCGAGGGGCTCATCCAGCAGGCCGCGCCTGGGCGCTATGTCGCGATGGAGCTGGGGCCCAAGGAACTGACCAATATCTACCAAGTGCGCGAGGCGCTGGTCGGCATGGCGGCCCGCCTTGCCGCCAAGCACCGTACGCGCGTCGATTTGGCGAAGTTCGAAGACACGCTCGAGGCGCTCGACCGCGCCTGCGAGATGGAGGCCGATGACGAGGCAGACAATCTCGTGCGCGCCTACTTCCATGCGATCGCCGAAGCTAGCGGCAACGACTACCTGCATGAGATGCTCGGCCGCGTGACCGATCTCTTTCGCTACCGTGCGCTGGCCGTCAGCCACCCGGAATGGCGGGACCGGCTCAGGCGGGGGCACCGCGCCCTCGTCGACGCGATCGCTAGCCAGGACTCCGACCTTGCAGAACGCTTAGCGCGCGAGCTGATCGCGAAGTCTCTGGCGATCCGGATCGCGGATCTCGGCGCGGCCAACGTGCCTGCATCATCGACTGGTTGAGGTGCGATAGTGGAGCAGTACGACATCATCGATTCTCACGTCCACTACTGGGAGCCCGATCGCCCCGATCGTCCGTGGAACCGCGACGGCGCCGACATCGGTGCGCCGCTCTCGGCCGAGGAGCTCCTGCGCGATGCGGCCGCGGCCGGCGTCTCGAGAGTCTTGCAAGTCACGCCCAGCATCATGGGCTTCGATAATCGCTACTCCATCGAGGCCGCCCAGCTCTATCCCGAGCGCATCATCGGGGTCATCGGGCGCTTCGACCCCACAGGTGACGACGTCGCCTCGCGGCTGGCGGCCTTTCTTGCCCAGCCCGGTATGCTCGGCGCGCGCATCACGCTGATCAAGCGCTGGGAGCGCTGGCTGGCGGACGGTGTCCTCGAGACGTTCCTCGCGGAGGCGGGGCGTTTGCGGATGCCGGTCCAGGTCTACGCGCCCAACCAGGGAGCGTTGCTGCGCGAGGCTGCCAAGCGCCATCCCCAGACGACGTTTCTCGTGGACCACATGACGCTCCGCCACAGCGATCCTGCGCCCTTCCAGCATTGGGATGAGGTGTTGATGCTCGCGGACGCGCCCAACGTCTACGTCAAAGTCTCGTACTTTCCCGAAGTCGCGCGCAGCGCATATCCCTTCAAGAACGTCCAGCGCTATTTCGAGGGCCTCTTCGAGCGCTTCGGCCCGGACCGGCTGATCTGGGGCTCGAACTACCCGCCGTCGCGCTCGGCCTGCACGTACAAGGAGTCGGTGGATTTCGTCGCGGACGCGCTCCCGTTTCTGCAGACCGCCGATCGGCGGAAGATCCTTGGCAGCACGCTCTTGAGAGCTCTCGGTCTGCATTGAGCCGGAGCGTCCTCGCTCCCCTGCTCCTAGTTTTTCTTTGGTCCACCTCGTTCGTGCCGAGCAGGATCGCGGCGCTC